>NZ_FOWG01000014.1:0-236280 GCF_900115375.1 Variovorax sp. PDC80
GGCTCGAGGAACTTCGTGAGCAGGTTGAAGCAGGTCGTCTTGCCTGCGCCGTTGGGTCCGATGAGCGCGTGGATCGAACCGCGCACGACCGAGAGATCGACCTTGCTGACAGCAGTGAAGCCCTTGAACTCCTTGGTGAGCTGGCGTGTTTCGAGAATGATGTCCGTGCGATACGACATGGAAAAGAGAGTGGGGCAAGGAAAAAAGCCGTGCGGCCGCGCGCCGCGCGAAACGCGGCGGCGGCGCGGCTTCGGCGCGGATCAGCTCTTCGGCATCAGGTGGCAGGCGCCGGGCTTCGTCGGCGCATAGGCCTGCTCGCCCGGGATCTTCGAGACCACCTTGTAGTAGTCCCACGGCTGCTTCGATTCGCTGCGCTTCTTGACCTGCATCAGGTACATGTCGTGCACCATCGCGCCATCCGCGCGGATGTAGCCCTGCGCGAACATGTCGTCGATCTTGAGCGACTTGAGCGCGGCCATCACCTTGTCGGCGTCGGTGCTCTGCGCCGCTTCCACCGCCTTCAGGTAGCTCAGCGTGGCCGAGTAGTCGCCGGCCTGGAAGGTGGTGGGCATCTTCTTGTGCTTCTCGTAGAAGCGGGTCGCGAAGGCGCGCGACTTGTCGTTGAGGTCCCAGTACCAGCCATCGGTCAGGTACATGCCGCTGGTGGTGTCGAGGCCGAGGCTGTGCACGTCGGTGATGAACACCATGAGGCCGGCGAGGCGCATCTTGCTGCTGATGCCGAACTCCTTGGCCGTCTTGATCGAGGTGATGAGGTCGCTGCCGCCGTTGGCGAGGCCGACCACCTGCGCGCCCGATGCCTGCGCCTGCGTCAGATAGGACGAGAAGTCGCTCGCGTTCAGCGGATGGCGCACGCTGCCCTTGACGGTGCCGCCGCTGGCCTGGACCACGTCGATGCTGGCCTTCTCGAGCGAGTAGCCGAAGGCATAGTCCGCGGTCACGAAGTACCAGCTCTTGCCGCCCTGCTCCACCATGGCCGTCGCCGTGCCACGTGCCTGGGCCGAGGTGCTGTAGGTGTAGCGCACGAGGTAGGGCTGGCAGGCCTCTTCCGTCAGGCTGTCGGCGCCCGCGCCGGCGGAGATGAAGACCTTCTTCTTTTCCTTCGAGATGTTGCTGATCGCCAGCGACGCCGAGGAGTTGGACCCCGCGATGACCAGCTCGACCTTGTCCTGGTCCCACCACTGGCGCGCCTTGTTGGCCGCGATGTCGGCCTTGTTCTGGTGATCGGCGGACAGCACCTCGATCGGCCGGCCCAGCACCTTGCCGCCGAAATCCGCGATGGCCATGCGGACCGCGTCGAGACCGCCGGCGCCGTCGAAGTCGGAGTACGGCCCCGACATGTCGGTGACGAAGCCGATCTTGAAGCGATCGGGCGCGGCTTGCGCGCTGGCGTTCTGGATCCAGGGCAGTCCCGCGAGGACGGCCAGGGCGATGGCATGCATTCTCATTTTTTGTCTCCTAGGCAGCCGATGCTTCGGCTGCGCTTTATGTGGATCGGGAAGCTAGAGATCGAGCCTCTTGTCGGACTCGTTCCGTTCGAAAGCGCTGGCCGTCCTCAGGCGGCCTTCCAGCCCGTGGGCACCCGTGCGCGCTCGATCCTCGCGAGGTCGCAGACCGCATCGGCAATGCCCGAGAAATCGATCTTTCCGTACTCGCTGGCGCGCGCCAGGCTGAACGATTCGAAGACCGCCGCGGCCACCGGCATCGGCACCCTGGCCGCGTGGGCCGCGCCCATCACCAGCGCCATGTCCTTGTGCGCGAGGTCGATCGTGAAGCCCGGCGTGGTGTCGCCCACCAGCACTTTGTTCGGGAAGTTCAAGCGCAACTGACCGTTGGTCGCCGAGGTGCCGTAGAGCACCTGCAGGGTGCGGGTGATGTCGAGCCCGAAACGCTGCGACAGCGCGAGCGCCTCGGCGTTGACCTGGCACAGCGTGACCGCGACGTAGTTGTTGACCAGCTTGGTCCGCCCGCCCGTTCCGACGTCGCCGCAGTGGTAGACGGTCGAGCCCATGACATCGAGCAGCGGCCGCACGCGGGCGAAGTCCTCGTCGGTGGCGCCAACCATGAACAGCGATTCGCCGCGGTCCGCGTGTTCGGCCAGTCGGCCCACGGGCGCGTCGACCACGGATTGCCCGGCCGCGCGGGCCGCCACGGCCAGCCGGTCGGTGGCCAGCGGATCGATGGTGCTCATGTCGAGCAGGATGTTGCCCTTGCGCGCATTGGCGAAGATGCCTTCCGCGCCCAGGGCCACCTGCTCCACCTCGGTCGAGCTGGGCAGCATCGTCGCGACGATCGAACACTCGCGCGCGATCTGCGCGATGCTCTGCGCGCTCGCCGCGCCGGCATCGACCAGCTCGTTGACCGCCGCGGCGTTCAGGTCGTGGACCACCAGCGGGTAGCCCTGTTTTCGAAGATTGAGGGCCATGGACTTGCCCATGCGCCCGAGCCCGATGAAGCCGATTTTTTCCATTCGATGTCTCCGGTGGTTCCTGGTATCAATGCCCGATGTAGGCGGTCTTGGTCAGCGTGTAGAAATCGGCGGCGTAGCTCCCCTGCTCGCGCGGGCCGAAGCTCGAGCCCTTGGTGCCGCCGAAGGGCACGTGGTAGTCGAGGCCCGCGGTCGGCAGGTTGACCATGGCCAGCCCGCTCTTCACGTTCAGGCGGAAGTGGGTCGCGTGCTTGTGGGACTGGGTGCAGATCCCGGCCGACAGGCCGTATTCGGTGTCGTTGGCCAGCGCGAGCGCTTCCTCGTAGCCGCGCGCGCGGATCACCGTGGCGAACGGGCCGAACACCTCCTCGCGGTTGATGCGCATGTCGTTGCGGGTGTCGACGAACAGCGCGGGCGCCATGAAGAACCCGGGTGTCGGACGCTCGAGCACGGTGCCGCCTTCGATGAGCCGGGCGCCCTCGTCCTTGCCGACCGCGATGTAGCGCTGGACCATGTCGAGCTGGCGCTGGTTGATCACCGGCCCGATGTCGGTGCTCGCCGCCAGGGCGTGGCCCACCTGCACCTCGCGCATGCGTGCGCGCAGGGCCTCGACGAAGCGGTCGTGGATGCCGTCGGTGACGATCAGCCGGCTCGACGCGGTGCAGCGCTGGCCGGCCGAGAAGAAGGCGCCATTCAATGCGCACTCCACCGCCTGCGGCAGGTCGGCGTCGTCGAGCACGACGAGCGGGTTCTTCCCGCCCATCTCGAGCTGCACGCGCACCATCCTCGCGACCGCGGCCTGGGCCAGCTTGCGGCCGGTGGCGACGCTGCCCGTGAAGCTCAGCGCGTCGACGCCTTCGACGATGGCCGCGCCCGCGACCGCGCCATGGCCGTTCACCAGGTTGGCGACGCCCGCGGGCAGGCCGTTGCGCTCGAGCACGCGGAAGAGCTCGCTCGCCACCGCGGGCGTCTCTTCGGAGGGCTTGAGCAGCAGCGTGTTGCCGAAGGCCAGCGCGGGTGCGATCTTCCAGGCGGCGATGGCGATGGGGAAGTTCCACGGCGTGATGAGCCCCACCACGCCGATCGGCTCGCGGCTGGTCTGCACGCCGATGTTCGGCCGCACCGACGGGAGGTTCTCGCCGCCGTAGCGCACGGCCTCGCCGGCGAAGAAGCCGAAGATCTGGCTGGCCCGCGTGACTTCGCCGATGCCTTCGGCGCGCGTCTTGCCGGCTTCGCGCGAGACCAGTTCGCCGATCTGCTCGCGGCGCGCGAAGAGCTCGTGCGCCGTGCGTTGCAGCAGGTCGCTGCGGACCTGCGTGGTCGTTGCCGCCCAGGCCGGCTGGGCGGCGCGCGCGGCCGCCACGGCCTGGCGGACCTGTGCCGCGTCGGCCAGCGCGAAGTGGCCCACCACGTCGTGGGTGTCCGACGGGTTGATGCTGGCGATCGATTCCTGGCCGGCGATCCATTCGCCGCCGATGAGGTTCTTCTGAATGTCCATGGTCCTGTCTCCTGGTCTGCCGGGTCACTCGCGGATGCGGGTGTCGGTGTGAAGTGGGCGGATCATAAATTTGCATTTCACATGCCGTCGAATTACCATTTCTGATCGATAAATCACTTTTTTTGCTGGCAGGAAACGCGATGGACACGCGGCAGATTCGGGCCTTTCTGGCGATCGCGGACACCGGCAGCGTGACGCGCGCCGCCGAGCTTCTTCATGTGGTGCAGCCCGCGATCTCGCGGCAGCTCAAGCTGCTGGAGGACGACCTCGGCGCGCTGCTCTTCGAGCGCAGCCGCGGCGGCATGGTGCTGACCGATGCGGGCAGGACGCTCGTGGAGTACTCGCGGCGCGCGCTGCGCGAGCTCGACAACGCGAGGTCGGAGATCCAGCCCTCGGGCCCGTCGATCGCGGGCATCGTCCACGTGGGATTGCTGCCGAGCAGCTGCGAGCTGCTCGCCGCGCCGCTGGTGCTGGCGCTCAAGGAGCGCTACCCCGGCGTGCAGGTGTCGCTGTCGGTGGGCTACACGGACCATCTCGCGCGCTGGCTCGAGACGGGCGAGCTCGACATGGCGCTGCTGTACGACGCCCCGCAACGGCCGAGCGTGAGTCTCGAGCCCTTGCTCAAGGAGGTGCTGTGCCTCACTGCGCCGGCGGCGCACGGCCTCTCGCTGAAGAAGCCGGTGAAGGTCCGCGCGCTGGGCCAGGCACCGCTGGTGCTGCCGAGCCGGCCGCATAACCTGCGCGGGCTCGTCGAGCATGCATGCGCGGTCGCCGACGTGCCGTTTCGGATCGCTGCCGAGACGAATGCGCTGTCGGTCCAGCGCGACCTCGTCGTTCAGGGCGTGGGCTTCTCGGTGCTGCCGGCGGTCGCGATCCGCAGCGAGCTCGAACGCGGCCTGCTGTCGGCGGCCCCGATCGCGGCGCCCGAGTTCGCGCGCAGCATCTACCTGGCGCTGCCCACGACGCGCCGCACCTCCACGGCGGTGCAATGCGTGGTGGGCGAACTCAAGCGCTGCATGGAGGCCGCCGTCGAGAGCGGCGAATGGACCGGGGCGAAATGGATCCGGGCCGCGGGCGAGAACGGGCGGGCGTAGTCGCGGTTGTCGCGCCTGCCGCCTGCCCGGTCCTCATCCTCACCACTTCACGCGAACGCCCACCCCCGCGTTGACCGAGCTGCCCACGCGCGCCACGCCACCCGAGGCCCACTGCTTGCCGAGTTCGCCGTACAGGCTCGTGCGCTGGCTCAGCGCCAGCGTGAAGCCTGCTGCCAGTTCGGTGCTCGTGCCGCCGATTGGTGCGCCCACCGGCGTGATGGCTGCCGGGTTCACGAAGCGGGCGATGTCGTTGCCCTTCGAGCTGCGATAGACGTTCAGGCGCGCGTAGGGCTGTAGCGTGCCCGCGCTCGTCGCGAAGCTGCCCTTGATGCGCACGCCTGCGCGTGCGGTCCAGCTGCTGTCGGCGTCCTGCTGCACCAGCGCGCCAGAGATCGCCACGTCGTCCAGCCGCAGGCGCTGATGAATCAGCTGCAGCTGCGGCTCCACCGACCAGCCACCCGTGCCCAGTGCGAAGGCCTTGCCGACCTCGATCGAGGCCAGGAAGCTGTTGCCCTTGCCTGTCACACCCGCGCTCAGTTGCGGTTGCACCGTGTAGCGGTGGCGGCCGGCTTGCAGCACCGTGTCCGCATAGAAGCCGTCGTCGCTCGTGAACGTACCGTACAGGCCCAGGTACTGGCTGCGCAGGTCGTTGCGGCCGGCGGCGCCGTTCAGGAGTCCACTGCTGAAGCCGCTGACGCGTGTATCGCCTTCGAGCTGGCCGACATAGATGCCTGCGCGCCAGTTCGCATTGGCCCACAGGTCGGTACCGGCCTGCAGACCGCTCACGCGGCCCTCGGCGTGCGGCGAGACAGTGCCGCCCTGGCGGATGTCCATGTCGGTGGAGATCAGACGGCCCCAAGCACGGCGGTTACCACCGTCGATGCTCGAGCTTGCGCCGCCGCTGCCGCGCACATCGTCGTCGCCGATGCGCTGGCTCAGGCTGGCGAGCATGCCGAGGTTGCTCTGGCGCAATTGGTTCGGCAGGGCAGCGAACAATGAAGTTTCGGCGCGGTACGTCGGCAGCGAGGCTCCGGGTTCTGCTTCTGTGCGCAGGTACCAGTTCTCGCCCTCGCCGCCTGCGTCGCCCGCGTACAGGCGGTACTCGTAGGCACCGGCGTCGACGCGGCCGCCCGAGAGCACGAAGGCGTCCTTAGTGGTCTGTGCGGTAGTGGTTGCGCCGTTCTTCGCGCTGATCAGCTCGATGCCCGCGCCGCTCGTGCGGGCGCCCAAGCCACCGAGGTTGGTGACCTGCACGGTGGTCTTCCCGCTGGCGGATGCGGTAGCGCCATCGAGCACCAGGCGGTCTGCGATGCCCGGGTTGTCGAGCTTGGCGCCGAGGCGCAGCACGCCGTTGTTGCTGACGTAGGGGCCGGTCAGCGTCAAGGTGGTGCCTGGGACTGTTCCGAGCAGGGAGACCGTGCCAGCGTTGGTGAGGCCGGCCATCTTCTGGCTGAAGCCGCCGAGGTCGAGCGTGGCGCCGCTGGCGACTACAGCACTGGACGCAGCGCTGAAGGCGTTGGTGGCGCCTGCCTTCAAGGTACCTGCCGCGATGCGGGTCTCGCCGCTGTAGGTCGCGGTGCCTGCCAACGTGAGCGTGCCCGCACCGACCTTGACCAGTGAACCCGTGGTGCCGGTGATAGCGCCCGAGATCGTGTTGTCAGTGCCGAGCGCACCGGTAGTCAGCGCCTTGGTGCCGAGCACCACATCGCCTGCACCACCGAGCGAGCCAATGCTCGTCCCAGTGGTCGTCAGATCGATGCGCACCTGCGCGCCCGCCGCGTTGGTCACCGTAGCGCCTGCAGCGCTAGCGGTGTCTTGCAGTTGCAGCGTGCCGGCATTGGCGATCGCGAGCTTGCCCGCATCCGCCTTGCCGCCGAACTGCAGCGTGGCACCCGATACAACGCTTGCCGCGCCGCTGCCGAGTGCGCCTGTCACTTCGGTGGCGAGCGTGCCCGCATCCACCAGCGTGCCACCGCTGTAGCTGTTGGCGCTGCTCAAGGTCAGCGTGCCCGTGCCGATCTTGCGCAGCTTGCCCGTGCCGCTCATCACACCCGCGTAGGTGCCCGCCGTCTTGCCCTGGTCGAACGCCACCTCGGCGTTGTTGACGATGTTGCCCTGCAGGCTCGTCGCGCTGCCCTGCAGCACACCACCCTTGACGGTGGTGCCACCGGTATAGGTGTTGGTACCACCGAGGATCAGTCGGCCCGCATCCTCCTTCGAGATGCCACCTGTGCCCGAGAGCGCCACATTGAGGGTCGCCGTCATGGTCGCGCCCGCGGCCGTGCCATCGCCCACGCGGATCACCGAGTTGGCGTTGTCCACCACGATGCCATCGCCCTGCACCACATAACCGTCGGTGGCGAACTGCGCACCCGCGATGCGCACAGCGCCGCCGACCGCATCCACCGTCACCGTGCCGGCCTTGCCGCCGAACACCGCGAACTGGTTCTGCGCCCAGTTGGCGTTGACCTTGCCGTCCATGTCGGTCCAGGCATCCATCGAGGGCTGCGGGTTGCCCACGCGCCAGGTGCCGCTGCCGCCGGCGATCTGGCCGTCGTTGTACTTGGTGCTGTCGCCGCCGTCCCAGAAGTTCAGCGACAGGCCAGCCTTGTTCACCAGATTGACCTGGTTCGCCACCGAGGTCTGCACTTGCAGGTCCGCCGCCTTGGCCGAGCCCGGCACCGTGCCGATGTCCAGGCCGTTGTCGGTGAAGCTGCCGCCGTAGCTCATGAGCCTGTAGAGGCCCGGGCCGAAGCTGCCGCCCGCCGACTGCGCAATGTTCAAGGTCCCGTCGAGTTGCAGGTTGCCCGTGACGTTGATCAGGTCGTTCAGCGCACCGCCGGGAACACCGGCTTGGCCCAACTCGTAGTTCAGCGTGGAGCCGCTCGCGAGCGTGAGCGCACCCAGCGTCAGCGTGCCCGGGCTGTTGCCCGCCGCGAGGATGCCGCCCTTGTCGATGGTGACCGCGCCCGCGATGCTGCCGCTGCCAGCGAGCGTCGCGCCCGATTGCACCTGCACCGCGCCCGTACCCGTCGCGCTGCCGCTCTTGTTGTTCATGCTCAGCGTGCCCGCACCGACGGTGGTACCACCGGTGTAGGTGTTCGCGCCCGTGAGCGTCAGCGTTCCGCCGCCCACCTTGACGATCGAACCGCCGTTGCCGCTGATCGTGCCCGACAGCGTGGTGTTGTCGCCGCTCGCGCCCAACGTGAGCGCCTTGGCGCCTAGCACGAACTCGCCCGCGCCGCTCAGCGAGCCGAAGCTCACGCCCGTGGTCGCCTGGTCGATGCGCACCTGCGCGCCGGCCTGGTTGAGCACCGTGGCCTTGTCGGCCGTCGCGTCGTCCGCGAAGGCCAGCACGCCGCCCGCGGCATTGGTGATGGTCGACGTTCCCGCGCTCGCCTTGCCCTGGAAGCGCACTGTTCCCTGGTTGCCGATGGACGTGGTGCCTGCATCGAAGCTGCCACCCAGTTGCAGCGTGCCGCCCGAGGCCACGCTCGCCGCGCTGCTGCCGAGGGCGCCGGTCACGTCAGTGGCCAGCGTGCCGGCATCGACGAAGGTACCGCCTGCGTAGCTGTTGGCGCTGGTCAGCGTCAGCGTGCCCGTGCCGATCTTGCGCAGCTTGCCGCTGCCGCTCATCATGCCCGCGTAGCTGCCGGTCTTGTCTTGGTCGAACACGACCTCGGCATCGTTGACGATGCCGCCTTGCAGGCTCGCCGTATTGCCTTGCAGAACGCCGGCCTTGACCGTGGTGCCACCCGTGTAGGTGTTGGTGCCTCGGAGGACCAGGCGACCCACGTCGTCCTTGACTAGGCCACCTGCGCCGGTCAGCGCGACGTTCACGCTTGCGCTGCGCGTCACATCGGTGCCCGAGCCGTCACCCACACGCACCACCGTGCCCGAAGCACCCAGCTCGATCGCATCGCCCTGCAGCACATACCCGTCAGCCGCGAACTGCGCGCCATTGATGCGCACCGTGCCGCCGGCATTGCTGACCGTGACCGTGCCGCCCGTGCCGCTGAACACCGCGAACTGATCCTGCGCCCAGGCCGCGTTGATCTTGCCGTCCGCACCAGTCCAGCCATCGCCCGGCACGCCCACGCGCCAGGTGCCCGGGCCGCCCGCAATCTTGCCGTCGTTGTACTTCGTGTTGTCGCCGCCGTCCCAGAAGTTCAGCGACAGGCCTGTACGGTTCACCAGATTGACCTGTTTGGCCACCGAGGTCTGGACCTGCAGGTCCTTGGCCGCGATCGGCGCGCTGCCGATGTCCAGGCCGTTGTCCGTCAGGCTGCCGGTGTAGTCGATGAGGCGATAGATGCCCGCGCCGAACACGCCGCCCTTCGATTGCGCCACATTGAGCGTGCCGTCGAGTTGCAGGTTGCCGTTGACCTGCACGTGGTCGTTGAGCGCGCCACCGACGGTGTTGGCCTGGCCCAGGTCGTAGTTGAGCACCGCGCCTTCGGCGAGGCTGAGGCTGCCGAGCGTCAGCGTGCCGACGCCGCCATTGCCTGCAGACAAGATGCCTCCCTTGGTGATGCTGACCGCACCTGAGACGCTGCCGTTGCCCGCGAGCGCTGCACCGCCCTGCACCTGAACCGCACCCGTACCCGTCGCGCTACCGCTCGTGTTATTCACGGCGAGCGTGCCCGCGGCGATGGTGGTGCCGCCGGTGTAGGTGTTGGCCCCCGTGAGCGACAGCGTGCCGCTGCCCACCTTGACTATCGAACCGCCCGTGCCACTGATCGTGCCCGACACGGTCGTGCTGGTGTTCAACCCGCCCGTGGTCAGCGCCTTCGCGCCCAGCAGCACATCGCCCGCGCCTTCGAGCGAGCCGATGCCCACGCCCGTGGCGGCGAGCTTGCTGATGCGCAGCAGCGCGCCCTTGTTGTTCACCACCGTCGCCTGGTCCGCGCTCACGCGGTCATACAGGTCGATCAGGCCGCCGCTCTCGTTGACGAAGCGCGCCTGTCCGGCGCTCGCGTTGTCGAGCATGTTGATCTGGCCGCCATCGAAGTTGGTGATCTGCGCCTTGCCGCCGTTCGCGTTGAACCACAGGGTGGTGATGCCGCCGCGGTTCTCGATCACGGCATTGCCCGCGCTCGAGGTGTCGCGGAACTCGACCGTGGCGTCCTTGTTCGCCGTGATGGTCGCGCTGCCGGCCGAGCTGCTGTCGCTGAAGGCCAGGAAGCCACCGTTGTCGGTCGGCGCACTGCCGCGCTGTGCCAAGGTGATCGCGAGCTTGCCCGCGTCGGCCTTGTTGGTGAAGGCCAGCGAGGCATTGCCCGCGACCGACACCGGGCCCGTGCCCAGCGCGTCCGTGACCAGCGCCTGCAGCGAACCCGCCGCCACTTCGGTGCCGCCCGCATAGCCGTTGGCCGCGCCGAGTTGCAGGGTGCCCAGGCCGGTCTTGCGCAGGCCGCCCGCGCCGCTCACGGAGCCGTTGAGCGCCAGCGTGCGGCTCAGGTCGATGTCGAAGGTGTTGCTGCCCGCGCCCAGGCTCACGGCACGCGTGCCGGCGGTGTCGCCGGTCACGTGCAGGGTGGCGCCTTCGAGCGCGAGGCCACCGGTGGCCGCGCCGAGGTTGGCGTCCGATGCGATCTGCAGGATACCGCCCTTGATGGTGGTGCCGCCGCTGTAGCTGTTGCTGCCCTCGAGCACCAGCGTGCCCAGGTCTTCCTTGACCAGGCCGCCCGTGCCGGTGAGCGAGGACGCGATGGTCGCGCTCATGCCCGCGCCAGCCGCGGTGCCGTCGCCCACGCGCACGGTGGTGGCCGCGTTGCCGAGTTGGATCGCGTCGCCCTGCACGCGGTAGCCGTCGGTGGCGAACTGCGCGCCGGTGATGCGCACTGTGCCGTTGCCGCCGTCCACGCTGACGATGCTGGCGGTGCCGCTGAAGACGGCGAACTGGTCCTGCACCCAGGCGGCGTTGATCTTGCCGTCCGCACCGGTCCAGCCATCGCCCGGCACGCCCACGCGCCAGGTGCCGCTGCCGCCGGCGATCTGGCCGTCGTTGTACTTGCCCGGGTCGCCGCCATCCCAGAAGTTCAGCGACAGGCCCGCGCGGTTGACCAGGTTGACCTGCTTGGCCACCGAGGTCTGCACCTGCAGGTCGGTCTTGGCGCCCGGCGCGGTGCCGATGTCCAGGCCGGCGTCGATCAGGCCGCCGGTGTAGCTGATGAGCCGGTACAGGCCCGCGCCGAAGCTGCCGCCCGTGGACTGCGCGACGTTGAGCGTGCCGTCCAGGCGCAGGTCGCCGTTGACGTTGACGAGGTCGTTGAGCGGACCGCCCACGGTGTTGGCCTGGCCCAGGTCGTAGTTGAGCACCGCGCCATCGGCAAGGCTCAGGCCGCCGACGGTCAGCGTGCCGGGACCGCCGTTGCCGGCCGACAGCACGCCGCCCTTGGCGATGCTCACCGCGCCCGCGATGCTGCCGCTGCCCGCGAGCGTCGCGCCGCCTTGCACCAGCACGACACCTATGCCGGTCGCGCTGCCGCTGAAGTTGTTCACGGCGAGCGTGCCGGCCGCCACCGTGGTGCCGCCGGTATAGGTGTTCGCGCCGCTCAACGTGAGCGTGCCGGCACCGACCTTGACGATCGAACCTCCCGTGCCCGAGCCCGGCTGCGTGAACACGCTGCCCTTGTCGCTGACGGTGCCCCATAGGGTGTCGGTGGTGTTCAGCCCGCCCACGGTGAGCCGCGTGGCGCCGAGAACGACACCGCCCGCGCCCGAGAGCGAACCCAGTTCGACACCGGTCTTGGCGGTCGAGCCCGACACGTCGACCACGCCGCCCGCGGCGTTGCTGACCGTGGCACCCGCGCCCGAGCTGCTGTCGGCGAAGCGCACCAGGCCGCCGAAGGCATTGCTGATCTGCGCGCTGCCCGCAGTGGCGGTGCCGCCGAAGCCCAGCAGGCTCTTGCCGCCGTTGGCGATCGTCGCCGACCCGGCGCTGGCGTTCTCGAAGAAGCTGATCGCCCCGCCGGCATTCGTGATGTTCGACGTGCCCGCGCTCGTGTTGCCGCTGAACTGCACCGAGTTCGCGCCGAGCATCTGCCAGGTCGCGCCATTGAGCGTGATCTTCGAGCTCGCGGCGGTGGCGTTCTGCGAGAACAGCAGCATGTTGCCGGCGTCCGCGCTCGCGGCGCGGCCCACGGTGTAGTCGTTGCCGCCCGCGCTCGCCTTGTCGGTGTACAGCAGCAGCGTGCCGTTGCCCTGCTGCCGCACCGCGCCGCTGCCGAGCACACCGCTCGCGGTGGTGGTGATGCTCGCGCCGTCCTGCAGCAGCGTGCCGCCGCTGTAGCTGTTGGCCGTCACCAGGCCCAGGGTGCCGCCCTTGCCCGTGACGGTCAGCAGCCCGTTGCCGCTGATGAGACCGCCCACGCCGAAGACGCTGTTGCCCAGGTCGATGGTGCCGCCACCCGTGCCCAGCGCGAGCGCGCGCATGCTGAAGAACGGCGTGGAACCGGCCGCGATGCGCAGCGTGCCGCCATCGATCGCCAGGCCCTTGCCGAACGCACCGAGGTTGTTGTCGGCCGAGATCTGCAGGATGCCGCCCTTGACCGTGGTGCCGCCCGCGTAGCTGTTGTTGCCGGTCAGCACCAGCGTGCCGCCGTCGTCCTTCACGAGGCCGCCCGCGCCGCCGATCGAAGCCGCGATGGTCGCTGTCATGCCCGCGCTCGCGCTGGAGCCGTCGCCCACGCGCACCACCGTCTGGGGGGCGCTGATGGTGAGCGGGTCGCCGTTGATCGTGTAGCCGTCGACCGCGAACTGCGCGCCGCCCAGGCGCACCGCACCGCCCGCGCCCTTGTTGTCCACCGTGACGATGCCAGCCTTGCCGCCGAAGATCGCGAAGCCGTCCTGCACCCAGGTGCCGTTGGCCAGGCCGTTGGCGTCGGTCCAGTTGTCGCCGGGTGCGCCCGCGCGCCAGGTTCCCGCGCCGCCCGCGATCTTGCCGTCGTTGAAGTTGGCGCTGTTGCCGCCGTCCCAGAGGTTCAGCACGAGGCCGTCGCTGTTGAGCAGGTTGACCTGGTTCGCGACCGAGGTCTGCACCGAGAGCTTGCTGGTCGGCGCGCTGCCGATGCCCAGGCCGTTGTCGGTCAGCGTGCCGGTGTAGTTGATGAGGCGGTAGAGGCCCGCGCCGAACTTGCCGCCGTCCGTTTCCGCCACGTTGAGCGTGCCGTCGAGCCGCAGGTTGCCGTTGACGTTGATCAGGTCGTTGAGCGCGCCGCCCGCCACGCCAGCCTGGCCCAGTTGGTAATTCAGCACCGAGCCCGCGCTCAGGTCGAGGCCGCCCATGGTCAGCGTGCCGGCACCTCCGGCCACGCCCACATTGCCCGCCGACAGCACGCCGCCGTTGGCCACCGTGACCGCGCCTGCGATCTTGCCGTTGCCCGCGAGCGTCGCACCCGATTGCACCTGCACCGCGCCCGTGCCGGTCGCGCTGCCGATCACGTTGTTCACGCTGAGCGTGCCGGCCGCCACCGTGGTACCGCCGGTGTAGCTATTGGCCTCGCTCAGCGTCAGCGTGCCACTGCCAACCTTGACGATCGAGCCGCCGATGCCCGAACCCGGCTGCGAGAAGAGGCTGCCCTTGTCGTTGACAGGGCCCGAGAGCGTGTCGTTGGTGTTCAGCGAGCCGAGCGTGAGCTGCGTTGCGCCCAGCGCCACACCACCAGCGCCCGAGAGCGAACCCAGTGCGACACCCGTCTTGGCGGTCGAGCCCGACACGTCGACCATGCCGCCGAAATCGTTGATCACCGTCGCCTGCGCACCCGTCGAGCTGTCCGCAAAACGCACAAGGCCGCCGCTCCCATTGGTGATCTTCGCGTTGCCAGCCGTGGCCGAGCCGAGGAAGTTCAAGAGGCTGTTGTTGCCATTGGCGATCGTCGCGCTGCCGGCACTGCCGTTTTGCAGGAAGTAGACCGAGCCTCCCAGGTTGCTGATCGTGGCCGTGCCGGCCGTTGCGTTATCGCCGAACTGCAGCGCATTGCCGCCTATCAACTCCTGCCACCAGCCCAGGCCGTTGACCGTGATGTTCGCAGTGCCGCCCGTCGAAGTCTGTCCGAATGCGAGCCGGTTGTTGCGGTCGCTCGAAGCCGCGCGCCCGACGCTGTAGCTGTTGTTGCCGGCACTGGCCGAGCCCAACAGGAATACGAATGAACCATCGCCCTGTTGTTGCACGGCGCCGCTGCCGAATACGCCGCTGGCAACAGCGGAGACGGTAATGCCGTCCTGCAGCACCGTGCCACCGCTGTAGCTGTTGGCCGCCACCAGGCCCAGGGTGCCACCCTTGCCCGTGACCCTGAGCTGTCCGTTGCCGCTGATGGGACCGCTCACCGCGAAGTTGCTGTTGCCGACATCGATGGTGCCGCCGCCCGCGCCCAATGCCACCGTCCGCGCAGCGAAGAGCGCCCCGGAACCCGTGGCGATGCGCAGCGTGCCGCCATCGAGCGCGAGGCCCGTGCCCGCCGCGCCGAGGTTGTTGTCGGCCGCGATCTGCAGGATGCCGCCCTTGACCATCGTGCCGCCCGTGTAGCTGTTATTGCCGCCCAGCACCAGCGTGCCGCCCTCGTCCTTCACCAGCCCGCCCGTGCCGCCGATGGCAGCATTGATGGTCGCGGTCATGCCCGCGCTGGCGCCGGTGCCGTCGCCCACGCGCACCACCGTCTGGGGTGCGCTGATCGTGAGCGCGTCGCCGTTGACCGTGTAGCCGTTGACCGCGAACTGCGCGCCGCCCAGGCGCACCGGCCCGCCCGCGCCCTTGTTGTCGACCGTGACGGTGCCGGCCTGGCCGCTGAAGATGGCGACGCCGTCCTGCTGCCAGCCGCCATTGAGCTTGCCGTCGATGCCGGTCCAGCTCGCGGTCGAGCCACCCGCGCGCCAGGTGCCGCTGCCGCCCGCGACCTTGCCGTCGTTGAAGTTCGCAGGATCGCTGCCGTCCCACAGCGTGAGCGTCACGCCTTCGCTGTTGACCAGGTTGACCTGGTTCGCCACCGCGGTCTGCACCTGCAGGTTCTTCGCGGCCGTCGGCGTGGTGCCGATGTCCAGGCCGTTGTCGGTCAGGGTGCCGGTGTAGTTGATGAGCCGGTACAGGCCCGCGCCGAACTTGCCGCCCGCGGTCTCGCTCACGTTGAGCGTGCCGTCGAGCTGCAGGTTGCCGTTGACGTTGATCAGGTCGTTGAGCGAGCCGCCGGCCACGCCGGCCTGGCCCAGCTCGTAGTTCAGCACCGAGCCCGCATTCAGGCTGAGGCTGCCCAGGGTGAGCGTGCCGGCACCGCCGTTGCCCGCGGACAGCACGCCGCCCTTGTCCACCGTGACCGCGCCCGCGATGCTGCCGTTGCCCGCGAGCGTGGCACCGGCCTGGACCTGCACGGCACCCGTGCCGGTCGCGCTGCCGCTCTTGTTGTTCACGCTCAACGTGCCCGCGGCCACCGTCGTGCCGCCCGCATAGGTGCTGGCGCCGGTGAGATCGAGGCTGCCGCTGCCAGCCTGCGCCAGGCTGCCGGACCCGCCGATGCTGCCGCCGAAGCTCACGGTGTCGGAACGATCGAAGGCCAGCTCGCCGTTGGCGACCACGTCGCCCGAGATGCTGCCCGCCGTGCCGCCATCGCCGATCTGGATCCGCGTGTCAGCGGCGATGGTGGTCGTGCCGCTTGGCGCTCTCGTCGCCAGCGATCCCGTCACCACCGCGCCCTTGCTCACGTCGAACGAGAGATTGCCGGCGATCACGTTGCCGGTGATGCTCAGTGCCCGTCCATTGGCGAAGCTGAAGTCTCCGAAGCTGGGAATGCTGCCGGCATCGAAATCGCCCAGGGTCGCGACCATGTTGGCGCCGGTCAGGTCGACGACGCCCACGGCGCTGCCGCTCAGGGTGTCGGCGACGATCGCGCCCGACTGGGTCTGCAGGATCGAGCCGGTCGAGTTCAGCACCGTGCTGGTCCCGCTCACGGTGCCCGAGATCGACAGGTTGGTTCCCATCAGGTAGGTGCTGGCACCGCCGTCCACCTTGCCGGTGACGTTCAGCTGAAGACTGCTTTTCACGGTCAGACCCTGCGCGCTGAAGTCGCCGAGCGTGCCGATCTGGTTGATCTCGTTGGACAGCGTGACCGCGCCCACGGCGCTGCCGGTCAACGTGCCCGCGGTGATCATGCCGCTGGACTGCGCGATGCCCTGGCCGCTGTTCAGGCTCAAGGTGCCGGCCGTCTCGACATCGGCAGCCAATGCAATGCCATCGCGCCCGCCCAGCGTGACGTTGGCGCCGCGCACGGCGTTGTTGATGCCCAGTTGCCCGCCTTCCGCGGCGAGGACCACGTTGCCGGTGCCGGCATCGATGGCCTGGCTCGGCAGCACGAGCTGGCCGCCCGCGATCACCGAGACGCTGCCATTGGTGCCGTTGGCCAGCGACGACACGGTGAGGTCGTTGCGGTCGCGGATGGCGATGCTGCTGCCCTGGAGGCTGACCGCGGCGCCGAAATCGTTGTTCGCATCGGTCAGCGCGATGGCGCCCGTGGCGCCGAAGCTGCTGGTGCCGACGACCGACAGCGAACCGGTCTGGGTGATCGCGCCGCCGCTCGTGAGAGCCAGCGTGCCGCCGATCGAGCCGTCGCCCAGTGTCAGGCCCGAGGCCGCGACGATCGAGGTGTTGCCGCCGGCGATGCCCAATGCGCCGCCGAAGCTGTTCGTCGCTTCCGTCAGCGTGATGGTGCCCGTGCCTGCATTCAGCGTGGTGGTGCCGGCAACCGCCAGCGCGCCGGACTGAACGATGGCGCCGTTGTTGCTCGTGGCATTGATCGAGGCGGCGCTTCCCTGGCCGAGCGAGAGCGCCCCGTTGCTGGTTGCGGTGAGGTCGCCCGTTGCGAGGTTGCCCAGCGTCAATGCGTTCGCGTCGGCGATCTCCGTCGTACCGCCGGTCAGATGCACCACGCCGCCGAAGTCGTTGCCCGTGTTGTTGAGCGTGATGGCGCCAGTGCCCGCCGCGGCGGAGATGGTGGTCGCGCCGACGACGCTGATCGCTCCCCCCTGGACGACGGCCCCGCCTGCGCTGGTGGCATCGATCGATGTGGCACTGCCCTGGCCGAGCGACAGCGTGCCGCCGCTTTCGGCCGTCAGCGCAGCGGTCGCGATGTCGCCCAGCGTCAGCGAATTGGCCGCCTTGATCTGCGTGGCGCCGCCCGCGAGGTTGACGAAGCCGCGGAAGTCGTTGGCGGTGTTCGTGAGCGAGATCGCGCCACCGTTCGACTGGACGCTCAGCGCTCCGCCGCCGTCGATGGCGCCGGTCAGGGTGATGGCGGAGCCCGAACTCGTGATGCGCCCCGTGTTGGCCAGGATCACCACGCTGCGTGCGCTCGTCAGATCGCCGGTCGCTGCGAGCGTACCGCCGTCGAGCGCGAGCCCACCCAGGCCGAGATTGGCATCGCTGGCGACCTGCAGCGTGCCATTGCGCACGACCGAGTTGCCCGTGTATACGTTGTTGCCGCTGAGCACCAGCGTGGCGCCGCTGGCTTGCGTGAGGTCCCCGCCACCCGAGATCACGCCCGAGAGTTGCACGCTGTTCGCGCCCGCGACGGTCAGCCCACCGGTGCCGAGAACGACGTCGTTGGCGAGCGAGAGACCGGGTACCGCGGCTTCCAGCGTCCCGCCGTTCGAAGTGACCGTGCCCTTGCCCAGCGACTGCGCGTTGTCGACCACGGCGGTCGCACCCGATCCCAGCGTCGCCTGGCTCACGCCCGAGGCGCCGTTCAACGCCCAGGTGCCGCTTTCGACATCGAGCTTGTTGAAATTGAGAAAGCTGCCGTTGGCGATGGCGCCCGTGACCGACGTGCCCTGCCGCAGGCTCAGCGTGTTGTCGCCGCCGGAGCCGCCGTCGACGGTACCCGTCGCGGCGAAGTTGATCGTGATGGCACCGATCGCAAGATCGGTCGACAACGCGGTTCCGCCCGCGGCATTGACCGACGAATCGGTGGTCGCCACGAACATGTTTTTGCTGTTCGCGCCGAGTGAAACGCTGCCGTTGACCGTGCCCGAATTGGTGAAGGTGTTGCCCCCGGTCGAGGTGCCCAATGCGACGCGCCCGGTGATGGTGCCGGAGTTGTCCACGTTCACTTGCGCACCACCGTACGCAGCCATCACACCGGCATCCGGTCCCAGCAGGGTCGCACCGATGATGCCGGTCGTGGCCATCGTGCCGGTGTTCGTGATGTTCGAGCTGCCACCAGCGCCGTTTTGCAATGCCAGCGCCAACCCCGTCACGCCCACGATCAACCCCGTCGTACCGTTGAGCGCACCGTTGTTGGTCACCGTCTGTGTGCTGCCGAACCCATTGCCCATGACCAGGCCCGACGACAGCACGCCCAACCCGGTCCCGAGCACGGTGGGATCGATCCGGCCATGGTTGATCACCGTGAGACCCGTGCCGCTGAGCGTCATCGCGTTGCCGCCCAAGCCCAGGAGCACGCCCACGGATGCGCCGGGATTCAAGGTGACGTTCAGGTTGTTCGCGCCGTTGGAGTAGTTCGGCGCCAGCGGATTGGCGGCCCCGAAGCAGTTCACGTTCGACCCAGACACCGTGCACACGGCCTGCGCGGGAAAGAAGCTGGTGGCGAAAAGCGTGATCGCGACCCCTGCGACCGCCGTCGACATGCTGCGCTTGCCGCGAGCACGGCTCGTTTCTGGTACGGCGACCCAACTGCCCGTGGCGGCATTCCACAGGCTTCTGAAGGCGATATTCATGGCGATGTCTCGATGTCTTGTTTACGGTTAGAACGTTTTGACACAATTATGAATGGCGTAGCAACGTTTCCTAACTGTTAGTTCCGTTTTTCGTCAGTCTTGAATTCGGGCCGTTGCAAAGAGAAAACAGTGCAGCCTCGCTGGCGACAAGGCGGATGAGCGACCCGGGGGCTTGAATTCGAGGCAGGACGACATTCGGAAAATTTCGGTCGCCATTTGTTGCCATCTCTCCATCAAATGACCGCTTCTTGGGGACGACCACGCCTCCGCCGGCAGCACTATCCAATGCGCGCGACCGCAGTTTTTTCCAAGCCGCTGCGACGCGCCTTTCCTAAGCTCTGGCCACCTTTATCCAACAGCCAGAGCCCATGCCATCCCAGACCGACCTCTTCCATCGCCTGCACACGGCCCCCGCGCCCCTGATCCTCGTGAACGCCTGGGACGCCGCCAGCGCCCGCGTCATCGAGCGCGCGGGCGCGAGTGCCATCGCCACCACCAGCGCGGGCATCGCGTGGTCATTGGGTTACTCGGACGGCGAACGGATGCCCGCCGGCGACCTGATCGCGGCCTGCGCGCGCATCTGCCGCGTGGCGCACGTGCCGGTCAGCGTGGACCTCGAACGCGGCTACGGCGACAGCACGCAGGCGGTGCGCGACGTGGCGGCCGCGCTCATCGACCTGGGCGTGGACGGCATCAACATCGAGGACGGCACGCGGCCCGGCACGCGCGAGCTGGTGCCGCCCGACGTGCTGTGCAAGCGCATCGCCGCGATCCGCGCGCTCGATGCGCGCTTCTTCATCAATGCGCGCACCGACACCCACATCGTCCCCTGGGACGACCCGGCGGCACGCTTCGAGGAAACGCTGCGCCGCGCGGCGCTCTGCGCGGCGGCGGGCGCGGACGGCATCTTCGTGCCCGGCCTGTCGAGCCCCGAGGAGATCGAAGGCCTGTCACGCGCGGTGGCCCTGCCGGTCAACGTGTACGCGGGCTATGCCGGCGCGCCCACGGTCGAGAGCCTCGCCCAGGCCGGCGCGCGCCGCGTCAGCCTGGGCTGCGGTCCGCTGCAGGCGGCGCTGGGCTTGGTGGGCCGGCTCGCGAGCGAGGCCTTCGCGCACGGCCGCTTCGATGCGATGGACGAACGCATGCTGTCGGTCGGCGAGCTCAACGCGCTCTTTTCACCCGCCGCATGAAAATTCAGTTTTCATTAATGCGAATCACTCTCATTCAGTGCTATAGTCGAGCCAAGTCACCAACCAGCTTCATCCCGAAGCGACCACCGCCACCATGCAAGCTCTCCTCTCTCAAGGAAGCCAACCGTCCCCGTCGGGACTGACCAGCCACCGCCCGACCCTGCGCGTGCGCCGCGCTGCGACGCCGCAGCCCGTCGCCCTGACGGTGGAGGCCTTCGTGCACGAGCCGGTGCTCGCGGACGAAGTCGCCCGCGAAGCCGCCGCGCCGGAGTTGGTTCGCCAATTCGACGACGCCGCGCTGGTGACGGCCAGTCTCGACAGCGCCGCATTGCTGCGCGGCCAGAAGGTGGTCGAGATCTCGCACAACGGATTCGTGTACAGGCTGCAGGCCACCAAGCTGGGCAAGCTCATCCTGACCAAGTAGTTTCAGTTTCATCGTGGGGCGACTCCGAGACTCAACGGTCTCCAAGGGTCGTTTTTTGCTAGCCATCGGTTCACCGGCCAGCCATGCATTTTTTTCCCACGCCGACGAACATCGACCGGACGCACGCGCATGGACGAGCACGCCGCCGCTCCCGACCTGAAGCAGACGGGGCTCAAGGCCACCCTGCCGCGCCTGAAGGTGCTGGACCTGTTCCGCACCAGCAAGCAGCGGCACATGGCGGCGGAAGACGTCTACCGCCAGCTGCTGGCCGAGCAGACCGACCTGGGCCTGGCCACCGTCTACCGCGTGCTGGCCCAGTTCGAGCAGACCGGCCTGCTCAAGAAGAGCCAGCTCGGCAACAACAAGGCCGTGTACGAGCTCAACGACCGCGAGCGTCACCACGGCCACCTGGTGTGCACCAAGACCGGCGACGTGCTCGAGTTCTTCGACCCCGAGATCGAGAACCGCCTGAAGGTCATCGCGGCGGAACTGGGCTTCGAGCTTTCCGACTACGTGGTCACGGCCTTCGGCGCGCGGCGCTAGCCGCCTTCCCTCGCGACGTGACGCGCCCACGCCCGAGCGGGTCGTACCCCCGCATCAACCCCTTGTTACATGCTCGCGAGATACTCGGGAGGTGAACGCCCCGTCCCTTTTTCTCCCGTCCCACCACGACCCGCTGATCGTCGCGGCCTCCCTGCTGATCGCCACCCTGGCCTCCTTCGTCGCGCTCGACCTGTCGCGGCGCATGCGCGGGCCCGGCGGAAATTTCCAGCCGCTGTGGTGGAGCGTCGGCTCGGTGGTGCTGGGCACGGGCATCTGGTCGATGCATTTCGTGGGCATGCTGGGCTTCACGCTGCCGATCGAGCTGGGCTTCTCGGGCTGGTACACCTTCCTGTCGTGGGTCGCGGCGGTCGCGGCCTCCGGGGTGGCGCTGTGGGTCGCGAGCCGGCCCAACTACAGCCTCGGGCGGCTGGGCGTGGCTTCGCTGGTCATGGGCGGCGGCATCTGCGGCATGCACTACATCGGCATGGCGGCGCTGCAGATGGCGCCCGGCATCCTGTGGCAGCCCGTGATCGTGGGGCTGTCCGCGCTGATCGGCATAGGCGCCTCGGCGGTGGCGCTGCTGATCATGCGCAACCTGGTCCGCGTGAGCGCCGCCCGGCGCCCGGCCGTGCAGCTGCTGGCCGCGCTGGTGATGGGCGTGGCGATCTGCGGCATGCACTACACGGGCATGGCGGCGGCCAATTTCGCGCCCGATTCGGTCTGCCTGAGCGCCGGCGAGCTGCACGGCACGGGGCTGACGGTCATCGTGGTGCTGGCGTCGTGCGTGCTGCTGCTGGGCACGCTGCTCGGCTCGATCCTCGAGGCGCGCATGCAGATGGTCACGCAGCGCCTGGCGCTGTCGCTCGAGGACGCCAACGCCGAGCTCACCCACGCCAACCGCGAGCTGCAGCGTCATGCCTTCACCGACGCGCTGACCGGCCTGCCCAACCGCGTGCTGTTCGAGGACCGGCTGGAACACGCGCTGGCGCGCATGGCGCGCGTCAACCAGCCGCTGCTGAAGGAACGCGTGGCGATCCTGTTCGTCGACCTCGACGGCTTCAAGCCGATCAACGACTCCTTCGGCCACGCGGCCGGCGACGAGATCCTGCGTGCCGCGGCCAAGCGGCTGATGGACGTCGCGGGCGACGGCGACACGGTGGCGCGCATCGGCGGCGACGAGTTCCTGCTGCTGCTCGAAGGCGTGAGCGATGCGGCCGAGGCCGCCCAGGTCGCCAACCGCGCGCTACGCAAGCTGGCCGAGCCCTTCTCGCTGCAGGACAAGCCGCTGCAGATCGCCTGCTCGATCGGCATCGTGGTCTACCCCGGCCAGGGCGAGCCCGACAAGCTCGTGGCCAATGCCGATGCCGCGATGTACATCGCCAAGCGCGCCGGCGGCGCGAACTACGTGATGTTCGAATCGCACATGGGCTCCGACGTGGCGGCGCAGCTGCGGCTGCAGAGCGACCTGCGCCGGGCCGTCGACCTGAACCAGTTCGAGCTGCACTACCAGCCGAAGATGGACGGCCGCGACGGCTCGCTCAGCGGCGTGGAGGCGCTGGTGCGCTGGAACCACCCCGAGCTCGGCCTGATCGGGCCGGCGCAGTTCATCGGCCTGGCCGAGCGCTTCGGCATGATCGTGCGCCTGGGCGACTGGATCCTCGACGAGGCCTGCCGGCAGATCGCCCAGTGGCGCACGCAGGGCCTGTCGATGCCGGTGGCGGTGAACCTGTCGGTGATGCAGCTGCGCGAGGTGGATTTCGTCGAGCGCGTCGAGCGCGCGCTGGCCCGGCATGCGGTGCCGGCCTCGCTGCTGCTGTGCGAGATCACCGAGTCGGTGGCGATGGAGGACATCCGCGCCACGCACCGCACCTTCGAGGGCCTGGCGGCCGTGGGCGTGTTCCTGTCGATCGACGATTTCGGCACCGGCTACTCGAGCCTGAGCCAGTTGCGCCGGCTGCCGGCGCGCCAGGTCAAGATCGACCGCAGCTTCGTGCAGGACCTCGAATCCAAGGAGGATTCGCGCGCCGTGGTCGACGCCGTGATCCGGCTCGCGCATGCGCTGGGCCTGAGCGTGGTGGCCGAGGGGGTCGAGAACGAGATCCAGCGCGACATCCTGCTGACGATGGGCTGCGACGAGCTGCAGGGCTTCCTGTACTCGCGCGCGCTGCCGGCCTCGCAGCTGTTCGACTGGCTCGCGGTGCGCGCCGCGGCCTGAGCGCAGCCCGCCACCGCCTTCATCGGCCGCGCGGCAGCGGCTCTAGCCGCCACCAGCACAGCGCGCAGCCCAGCAGCAGCAGCACGGCGGCGATGCCCGTCGACAGCTGCATGCCGCGCAGGAAGGCCTGCGGCGCGGTGTGGCGCACCAGGTGGCCGAACACCGCGACTCCGAGCAGCCCGCCGACCTGGCGCGAGGCATTCAGCACGCCCGAGGCGATGCCCGCGCGCGAGGCCTCGACCGAGGACAGCGCGAGGTTGGTCATCGTCGGCACGCACAGCGCCGTGCCGCTCGCGGCCAGCAGCATCGGCAACACCAGCCAGGCATAGGCGCCCTCGATGCGCACCGGCAGCAGCAGCGCATAGCCGCAGGCCGCCAGGCCCAGCCCCATCACCATCAGCCGCCGCGCGCCGATGCGCGTGACGAGCCGGCCCGCGAGCACGCTGGCGCCCATCAGCACCAGCGTCATCGGCAGGAAGGCCAAGCCAGTCTGCTGCGGCGACAGGTGCTGCTGGACCTGGAAGAACAGGCTGAAGACGAAGACCAGCCCGTAGTAGCCGAAGTTGACGACCACGCCGCACAGGGAGGCGATCGCGAAGGCGCGGATGCGCAGCAGGCCCAGCGGCAGCATCGGCGCGGCGCTGCGTGCCTCGATCCAGACGAAGGCCCCGCCTGCCACGAGCGCCAGCAGCAGCCCGCCCGCGACCCAGGCGCTGGTCCAGCCCAGCCGCCCGGCCTCGACCAGCGTCGCCGTCAGCGCGGCGAGCGCGAGCACGGCGGCCAGTTGCCCGGGCCCGTCGAGGCGCCGCGCATGGCCTGGCCCGTCGGCGGCCACGTGGCGCAGGGTCAGGGCCCCGGCCAGCAGGCCGATCGGCAGGTTGATCAGGAAGATGCTGCGCCAGCCCCCATGCGCGACCAGCACGCCGCCGAGCACCGGCCCGGCCGCCATCGCGATGCCGCCGATCGCGCCCCACCAGCCGATCGCACGGCTGCGCTCGACCGGGTCCGCGAAGGCCCGCTGCAGCATCAGCAGCGAGTTGGGCACCAGCAGCGCCGCGCCGACGCCCTGCAGCAGCCGCGCCGCCACCAGCATGCCGAGCCCGGGCGCCGCGCCGCAGGCGACCGAGGCCACGGTGAACAGCGCGAGGCCGCCGAGGTAGATGCGGCGCGGCCCCAAGCGGTCGCCGAGCGCGCCGCTGCTCAGCAGCAGGGCCGCGAACACCAGCGTGTAGGCATTGACCACCCATTGCAGCCCGGCCACGTCGGTGCGGAACTCGCGCAGCAGCGCATCGAGCGCGACATTGACCACGCTCACGTCGAGCAGCACCACGACGAAGCCCAGCGACGCGGCCACCAGCGTGCCCCGGCGCGAAGACGATCCGGTTCGCATGTTCCACCCTTTGCATCCATGAAGAGGAGGCGATGGTGGGCCGCGGCGCTCTGTGCGTGAATTCCCTAAAATCGCGGACTCACTGCGAGAAAACGCACAGATAAACAACACCATGTTCGACTGGGAGAACCTGCGCCATTTCCTGGCCGTCGGCCGCGCCGGCACGCTGTCGGGTGCCGCGCGTTCGCTGCGCGTCGACCATGCGACGGTGAGCCGCCGGCTGGCGGCGCTCGAGGCCGAACTGGGATTGCCGCTGGTGGAGCGGCTGCCGCGCGCCTGCCGCCTGACGGCCGCGGGCCTCGAGGTCTTCGAGCAGGCCAAGGCGATGGAGAGCGCCTCCTTCGCCATCGCGCGGCGCAGCCAGGCACGGCAGGTGTCGCTGCGCGGCAAGGTGACCTTGAGCGCCTCGCCGGTGCTGGCCACGCACTTCCTCGCCGCGCGCATGGCGGACTTCCATGCGGTCTATCCCGACATCCAGCTGTCGGTGCGCTCCGAGGCCCAGCAGGTCTCGCTGAGCCGCGGCGAGGCGGACCTCGCGCTGCGCCATGTGCGGCCCAGCGAACCGAACAACATCGCGCGCCGCGTCGGCCGCATCCCCTTCGCGCTCTATGCGGGCCGCGACTACCCCGCCCTCGCGGAGCCCGCGCGCTGGACCTTCATCGCCTACGACGACCGCTTCGCCGACATGCCCCAGCAGCGCTGGCTGCTCGGCAACGCGGGCGAGCGCCCGGTGGGCTGCGAGCTCGGCGACATCAGCAGCCAGCTCGTCGCCGCGCGTGCCGGCGCCGGCGTCGCGGGCCTGCCCTGCTTCCTCGGCGACGCGGAGCCCGCTCTGGTGAAGCTCGAGCCCGGCGGCGAGCCCTTCGAGCATGCGATCTGGCTGGTCACGCACCGTGAGCTCAAGCGCTCGGCCACGGTGCGCGCGGTGATGGACTATCTCGCCCGGGCCTTCGCCGACAGCGAGGCGCTGCGGCTGCCCTGATCGCCGCGTCCTAGGACGCGTCGAGCACCTCGCGCACGCGCACCGCCAGTTCCTCGATCGTGAAGGGCTTGCCGATCAGGTGCACGCCCGCGTCGAGCACGCCGTTGTGCACCACCGCGTTGCGCGTGTAGCCCGTGGTGAACAGCACCTTGAGTTCCGGCCGCCGCCGCAGCGCCTCGTCGGCCAGCTTGCGGCCGTTGGTCTCGGGCATCACCACGTCGGTGAACAGCAGCTGGATCTCGGGATGGGCATCGATCAGCTTCAGCGCCGCCACGGCGCCGTCGGCCTGCAGCACGCGGTAGCCGAGCTCGGTGAGCGCCGCGACCGTGAGCTGCCGCACCGCGGGCTCGTCCTCCACCACGAGGATCAGCTCCTCGGTGCCGCCCAGCGGCGTGTCGGGAGCCGCCTCGGCCTTCTCGTCCTCGGCGGGCGCGCCGAGCAGGCGCGGCAGGTAGACCTTCACGGCCGTGCCCTCGCCGACCTCCGAATAGATCTTCACGTGGCCGCCCGACTGCTTGACGAAGCCATAGACCTGGCTCAGGCCCAGCCCCGTGCCGCGGCCCACCTCCTTGGTGGTGAAGAAGGGGTCGAAGGCCTTGGCGACCACCTCGGCGGGCATGCCCGAGCCGGTGTCGCTGACGGCGATCATCACGTACTGCCCGGACGAGAGGCCGAGGTGCTCGACCGCATAGCGCTCGTCGAGGTGGGTGTTGGCGGTCTCGATGGTGAGCCGCCCGCCGTCGGGCATGGCGTCGCGCCCGTTGACCGCGAGGTTGAGGATCACGTTCTCGAGCTGGTTGGGGTCGGCGTGCGTGCGCCAGAGGCCGCCGGCCAACACGGTCTCGAGCTGGATCGCGCCGCTGAGCGAGCGGCGCAGCAGGTCCGACATGCCCGCCACCAGCCGGTTGGCATCGAGCGACTCGGGGCGCAGCGGCTGCTGGCGCGAGAAGGCGAGCAGCCGTTGCGTCAGCAGCGCGGCGCGCTTCGCGCCATCGCGCGCGGCCTCGACGTAGCGCCGGGCGCGAACGTCGTCGGCCGCGAGCTGCCGTCCCAGCAGGTCGAGCGAACCGATCACCACCGCGAGCATGTTGTTGAAGTCGTGCGCGATGCCGCCGGTGAGCTGGCCCACCGCCTCCATCTTCTGCGCCTGGCGCAGCGCCTCCTCGGTCTTCAGCCGCTGCGCGACCTCCTCGGCCACGCGGTGCTCGAGCGAGTCGTTGAGTTCGAGCAGCGCGCGCTCGGCGCGGTGACGCTGGGTCACGTCCTGGAACAGCACGGCAACCTGGCGGCGCTCGGGCGGCTCGACGCGGAAGGCGGCCAGCTCGAGGAAGCGGCCGGTGCGCACCAGCTCGCGCTCGAAGCGCACCGGCTCGCCCGTGAGCAGCACGCGGCGGTAGATGTCGACCCAGCCGTCGGCCTCGTCGGGCACCATCTCGCGCACCCGCTGGCCCACCACGTCGGCGATGCCGGCATTGGCCAGGTAGGCCGGGTTGGCCGTCACGTGGACGTAGTCGCTCATCGGGCCGTGCGGGCCGTCGAGGAATTCGATGACGCAGAAGCCCTCGTCGATGGTCTCGAACAGGGTGCGGAACTGCCGATGGCTCTCGCGCAGCGCGAGCTCGGAGGCCTTGCGCTCGCTCAGGTCGAGCATGGCGCCGATCATGCGCAGCGGCCGGCCCTGCGCGTCGCGCAGCACGGTGCCGCGGTCGAACACCTCGGCATGGCTGCCGTCCTTGCGCAGGAAGCGGTACTCCTGCGTCCAGGCCGTTCCGCCGCCGTCGATCACGGCATGGATGCCGGTCTCGACACGCGCGCGGTCCTCGGGATGGATGTGGTCGAGCCACCAGTCGGCGCTGGTCTCCTCCTCCGTGTGGCCGAACAGCGTGGTCAGCGCCTGGTTCCAGACCACGTGGCCGTCGGACAGGCGCCAGTCCCAGACCGCATCGTTGGTGGCCAGCACCGCGAGCCGGTAGCGCTCCTCGGTCTCCGTGCGCTGGGCCTGGCGCCGCGTCGCCTCGTCCTCCTTGTCGGCCAGTTGGCGCCGGGCCAGCACCTGGGCGGTGGTCTCCCAGACGGTGCACAGCAGGCCGCGCACGGCGCCCTGTTCGTCGCGCAGCGGCGCATAGGAGAAGGTGAACCAGGTCTGTTCCTCCAGCCCCTCGCGGTTCACGACCAGCGGCAGGTCCTCGCGATGGACCGGGCTGCCGGCCAGCGCCGTCTCGACCAGCGGCCCGACCTCGGACCAGATCTCCGCCCAGACCTCGGCCAGCGGAGCGCCCAGAGCTGCGGGATGCTTGCCACCGAGGACCCGCGCGTACGGCTCGTTGTAGACCATGCCCAGGCCGTCGCCCCAGGCCAGCCACATCGGCAGGGCCGAATCGAGCATCAGCGACACCGCGTGGCGCAGCGCGCCGGACCAGCCCTGCGGCGGCCCGAGCGCCGAGCGCGCCCAGTCGTGCTCGCGCAGGAAGGTGGCGGCGAGCGTGCCGTCGGGCCGGAAATGTCCCTCGTGCTGCAGTGCGGTGCCGGGCCCGCCGTGTGTCTCGCCGTTCTTCATGAGTGCGTCCGCGTGCTGGGCGTATCCCTTGGTGCGCCTGTCCAGGGTCGGTATCGTAGGGGCGCCGCGGGCTGTGCCGCGTCGGCGGGCAGGCCGTCTCGCGACCGGTCCCGGGCGATCTAGGGGCCGGACGCCGGCGGCGGCACCGCCCACGGGTTCGCGGATCCCGGCGGTCTCAGCACGGACGGCGCGGACGGATCGGAGGACGGCATCGTCATGCTCGGCGGCGAAGCCACTACCGGACGGACCGGTGCCGGCCGGGGCATCACGGGCAGGGGCGACAGGCCCCGAACCTCCGACAGCCCCGCGGTCGCATCGCCCGCCCGCCGCCCGAACTCGCGCTTGATCGCCCGGTCGATCAGCGGATAGGGAAACATCGCGAGCTTGCCCATGAGGCAGTTGATCATCAGGCTGTCGAAGGAGCGGCCGAACGATCCCTTCTCGAATTCCCTGGCATGAAGCTCGAGGATGCGGATCGCGTCGTTGCACTTGAGCACGTCGGCCTTGCCCTTGCCGAGCGAGGCGGCCAGCTTCCTTGCCTCCGGCAGCGTGGCGTAGGGCTGCTGCACCAGCGCGGCCGGTGCGATGACCGGTGCCGTCGGCGCCGGAGGTCGCGCCGGCGCCGTGACCAGGGGCAACGGCGACGAAGGTGCAAGCGCCGGGAACGAAGCCGCCGGTGCGCTCGGCGCGCGCGGCAAGGGTGCCAGCGTGCGATGCGGCGCCGGAGCCGGGGCGGGCGGCGTCGAGAGCCTCGACAGCGTCGACGCGAGCCCCATCATGCCGACCAGGCACATCACCACCACCCACGGATTGCTGGCGGACGCCGCGTTGCCCGTGGGCACCGGCCGCGCCTTGGGCCGCGCGGGCGCGAACGCCACGAAGCGCCGCCACGCCGGAATGGCCGCTTCCCATGCGCGCCAGCGCTCGATGTTCGAGGGGTTGGTGACGATGTGCAGCCAGTGGGGGAAGTTGCGCACCGCCTGCTCGGCCAGCGGCAGCGACTTCGCGAGCCGGCGCACGCCCGGCTTGTCCGGCGAGCGCAGCTGCCGGATCGGTTCGCGCAGGCGCTCGCGCGTGGCCTCGGGCAGGCTGTCGTACGCATCCAGCTCCTGGATCGCGTGGTCGATGATGACGCCCGAACGGCCCAGCCTCGAGAGCGACGCCGCTTCCTCGCGCCAGCGGAAGGCACCGACGGCCGGGGCGAACACCTTCTCGTGCCCGGGGCGCCAACCGTTGGCCAGCCACGAGGCCACGCCCAGCTCGAACAGGAACCGTGCATCCACATCCAGCAGCCGCGGATCCTCGAGCGCGGCATCCAGCGCCGCCCGCGCTTCGTGCCGATCCGGTGTGCCGGCCGCGGCGAGGCGGGCCATGAGGGCGTCGAACACGGCGCGGGCGTAGTCGTCGGACCGCTGCATTCGGGACGGCGCAGCGGCGTCGTCGACGGGGCCGCTCGCAGGTGCCGCCGGGGTTGGCGCAGCCTCCTCCGGCGAAGCGGGTGTCTGGTCCGGCGCATCGCGCGCTGCGGCATCGCGGTGCGCGAGCCAGGCCAGCACGAGCTCATAGCGCTCGCGCAGCGCCTGGAACCGCGCGGGCTCCGCGGCGACGTCGATCTGCTTGAGTTGCGCGGCATAGGCGCGGCGTACCGCCTTGCCGTCCGTGTCTTCCGAAAGGCCGAGCGACTGCAGGGCCGCGAGCACCTGCGCGTTCATGGCCGGGCATGCCCATCAAGGGAACACGGGAGCACCGCGTCCCCGGATCCCCGTGCCTGGCATGCCGCCATCCGGCTGCTGGCGATGCCCCGTTCCTTGCCGACCGTCATCCTCGCCCCTCGTGTTCCGCTTTCGTGGCGAATGTATACGAGCGAGGCGACGGCCGGCGCTCGCGCCGGGTCGAGGCGTCGGAGGATGCGCGCGGGCACCTGGGCTTGCCCAGGCCGCCGAACGCCGGGTCAGGGGTTGCCGTCGGGCAGCAGCACCAGCTTGCCGAAGGTGCGCCGCTCCTGCAGATCGGCCAACGCGCGAGGCAACTCGCTGAAAGCGTAGCGACCGCCCACGTCCGCGTGCAGCTGCTGGTGCCTGAAACCCGCCAGCACGTCGTCCAGCGCCTGCCCGATCAGCGGCAGGTCGCGCTCGTGGCTCCAGTAGATGCCCAGCGCCGACGCGCTCTTGAGCAGAAGACGGTTGGCGCGGATCTCGGGAATGCGTCCGCTCGAGAAACCCACGAGACAGAGGCGCGCGCCATGGGCCAGGCACTTGACGCTGCGGTCCGTGATATCGCCCCCCACCGGATCGATGACCACATCCACGCCCTTGCCACCGGTGGCCTGCATCACCTGCTCGACCCAGTCGTCCTCGCGGTAGTCGATGCAGACCGAAGCCCCGCGCTCCCTGCAATGCGCGAGCTTGTCCTGGCCACCCGCGGTGGCGATGACGCGCGCACCGGCCCGAACCGCGAGCTGGGTGGCCGCCAGCCCGACCCCGCCGGCGGCCGCGTGCACCAGCACCGTCTCACCCGCCTGCAACCGGGCCCGTGCGAACAAGGCGATCCACGCGGTCGGCCAGACCACCGGCAGCACGGCGGCCTCGGCCAGCGGGACTTCCTCGGGCACGCGCACCAGCCACGAGGCCTCGGCCACGGCGAACTGCGCGAAGCCGCCCCACATGACCTTGGTGGCGACCCGGTCGCCGGGGCTGAAGGCGCCACCGCCCGAAACGCTCTCGACGATGCCGCTGATCTCCTGGCCCGGGGTGAAGGGCAGCGGCGGCCGGATCTGGTAGGCGCCGCGCGTCATCAGCACGTCCGAGAAGTTGAGCCCGGCAGCGGCCACCCGCACCAGCACCTGGCCCGGCTTGGGATGCGGCAGCGGCATCTCCATGAGCTCCGGAGGCTGCGTGACGTCCCTGACGATCCACGACTTCATACGGCCCCCCGCGCGCGCAGTTGCGCAAGATCCGCCGGCGCGATGCCGATGCCCTGCAACACCTCGTCGGTGTGCGCACCCAACAAAGGGTCGGCCTGGACCTTCGCCGGATCCCCCGAAGAGAACACGGCCGGCTGCAGCACGAACGGCCAGGGGCGCTCGACATCCTGCGCCTGGGCGACCCGCCCTCGATCCTGCCGCGCGGACTGCGCATGGGCCTGCTGCAGATCCCAGACCGGGCCCGCCGGAACGTCGGCCTCCAGGCAGGCCTGGACCACCTCGTCCACGGTCCGCTCGCGCGACCATGCCGTGATCGCCGCCTTCAGCGCCGGCTCGTTGCGCGCGCGCTGCAGGTTGTCGACGAAGCGCGGGTCCTCGACCCATTCGGGCTTGCCGATCAACGGCGCGAAGCGGCGAAAGAACCCGTCGTTGCTGACCACGATCACCGCCCAGCCGTCGCGGGCCTCGAAGCAGTCCACTGGCGACGTCACGGGATGGCGGTTGCCCACGCGCTGCGGCGCCGTGCCGCTGGCGAACAGGCGGCTCGCGCTGGTGAGCTGCAGGGCCAGCATCGCATCGAACATCGACAGGTCGATCTGGCGCCCCTGGCCATCCCGCTCGCGGGCGAACAGCGCCGTCATCAGCGACCAGGCACCGAACAGGCCCGTCACGAGGTCCGCCACCGAGTCGCCCACGCAGGTGGGCTCCTGCCCGGGACGGCCCGTGGTGCTCATGAGCCCGGACATGGCCTGGATGATCAGGTCATAGGCCGGCCGCCCCTTGAATTCGCCCTGCTGCCCGAAGCCCGAGATGCTCAGGTAGACCAGCGAGGGATTGCGTGCCTTCAGCGTCTCGTAGTCCACCCCCAGCCGCTGCGCGACGCCGGGGCGGAAGTTCTCGACCACCGCATCGGCGGTATCGACCAGCGCATACAGCATCTCGCGGGCGCGCTCGTCCTTGAGATTGAGCGTGACGCTCTTCTTGTTGCGGTTCAGCAAGGAGAAGTAGACGCTGCGGCCGTCGACGAAGGGGCCGAAGTGGCGCGAGTCGTCGCCGGTCACGGGCGTCTCGATCTTGATCACCTCGGCCCCCACGTCGGCCAGCAGCGCGGTGCAGTAAGGCCCCGACATCACGCGCGACAGGTCGACGATGCGCAGGCCGTTCAGAAGTTGTTGTTGGGTCATGAGAGGGTCATCCCAGAAGAAGGCTGTCGTCGCTGAGTTCCTTGCCGCTGCGCTGGGAGAACAGCGCCAGCAGGTCCGGAACATCGAGCCGCTCGCGTTCGCTGCCGGCGATGTCGAAGACGATGCGCCCCTGGTGCAGCATGATGGTCCGGTCGCCGTGATCGAGTGCCTGGCGCATGCTGTGCGTGACCATCAGCACCGTGAGCTTGAGCTCACGCACGAGGTCATCCGTCAGCTTCATCACGAACTCCGAGGTGCGCGGATCGAGCGCGGCCGTGTGTTCGTCGAGCAGCAGCAGGCTCGACGCGTTGAGCGACGCCATCAGCAGGCTGATCGCCTGGCGCTGCCCGCCCGAGAGCAGGCCCATGCGATCGTGCAGCCGGTTCTCCAGCCCGAGGCCGAGCCGGGCCAGCGCCGCGCGGATGCGCTCGCGCCGAGGCGCCGTCACCGCGTGACCCAGTCCGCGCGCATGGCCGCGCGCCAGGGCGATGGCCATGTTCTCCTCGATCGTCAGTTCCTCGCAGGTGCCCGCCAGCGGGTCCTGGAAGACACGGGCGATGGCCCCGGCGCGACGCGCGACCGGCCAGCCGGCGATGGCTTCGCCATCGATCGTGACGGCCCCGCCGGTGGGGGTCGTCTCTCCCGCGAGCACATTGAGCAAGGTCGACTTGCCGGCGCCGTTGGAACCGATCACCGTGATGAACTGCTGCTGGGGGATGTCCAGCGACAGGCCGCGCAGCACGTGATTCTCGAGCGCGGAGCCGGGATTGAAGACCACATCGAGCTTCTCGACCCTGATCATGCTTTTCTCCCGCGCAATGCACCGGCCAGGCCCACGCCGGGCGCAACCAGTGCCAGTGCCACGAGCGCCGCGGTCACCATGTTCAAGTCGGAGGGCGTGAGCCCGATGCTGTCGACGTCCAGGGCCAGCGCCACCGCGATGCGATAGAGCACGGCGCCCACCAGCGCGGACAAGGTCGCGCGCACGATGGTCGTGTTCCTGATCAGCACCCCGCCGCCGATCACGGCGGCAAAGCCGACGACCACCACGCCGCCGCCCATGTTGACGTCGGCCGAGCCCTGCGTCTGCGCGAAAAGCGCACCGCCGAGGGCGGACAGCCCGTTCGCCATGGCGAGCCCCAGCCAGGTCATGCGGCCGGTGTGGATGCCGTAGGCAGCCGCCATCCGCGGATTGGCGCCGGTCGCCCGCAGGGCCAGGCCGGTTTCGGAAGCGAGGAAGCGGTTGAGCAGCAGGACGATCGCCGCGCACAGCAGGATGAGCACGAGCGGCACCGCATAGGCACTGCCGACGAAGTGCGCACCCAGCCCCGTGAACACCGTGTCCGTACCCAGCAAGGGCGTGTTGGGCCGCCCCATGATGCGCATGTTCACCGAATACATCGCGACCGAGGCCAGGATGCCGCTGAGGATGTGCAGGATGCGCAGCCGGACGTTGAGGAAGGCCGTGAGCGAACCCGCGAGCATGCCGGCGACGAAGGCCAGCAAGGTGGCCAGGTAGGGGTTGGCGCCCGCGACGATCGATGCGGCGGCCACGGCACCGCCGAGCGGGAAGCTGCCCTCCACCGTGATGTCGGGGAACTTCAGCAGGCGAAAGGTGATGTAGGTTCCGAGCGCGACGAAGCCGAAGATCAGCCCCGTCTCGAGCGCGCCCAGCAAGGCGTAGAAATTCATCCCGCCCTCCTCAGCGATTGACGATGTTGGCCTGGCGGGCCACGTCGTCCGGAATGCTCAGGCCCGCGGCCTGCGCGGCGCGCTGGTTCACGACCGTGCGAAACACCTGCGGCGTTTCCACGTCGATATCGCCGGGCTTCGCGCCCTTGAGGATCTTGACGACCTGGCGGGCCGCCTCTTCGCCGACGGCGTTGTAGTCGAAGCCGATCGAGGCCACGGCGCCGCGCTCCACGGTGCGGGTCTCGGCCGTGAACACGGGAATCTTCTGTTCCTGGCCGATGCGCACCGCCGATTCGAGCGCCGCGTACACGGTCGGATCGTTGGGAATCCAGACCACGTCCGTCTTGCCCACGAGCGAACGCATGGCCGAACCGACCTCGTTGGAGGTGGGCGCGTTCGCCTCGACCAGCGTCATGCCATGGGCCTTGAGCAGCGGCTTGAGCACCTCGATCTGGTAGCGCGAGCCATCGAGCCCGGTGTTGTAGATCACCCCCAGGCGCCTGGCCTGCGGCATGAAGGCCTTGATCAGGCGCAGCTGCCGCTCGATCGGCGCGAGGTCGGAGATGCCGGTGGCGTTGCCGCCCGGACGCTTCAGCGACGGGACCACCTTGGCGCCGAGCGGATCGGTCACCACGGTGAAGACCACGGGCACCGTCCTCGTGGCCGACAAGGCCGCCTGCGCCATCGGCGTGGTGATGGTGACGATCACGTCGGGCGCATCGCCGACGAACTTGCGCAGGATCTGCGTGGCGATGCCCGCGTTGCCCTGGGCCGACAGGTAGTCGAGCCTGAGGTTCTGGCCTTCGACGTAGCCCGCGCCGCGCAGTGCGTCCACGAGCCCGGTCTTGACCTGGATCAGCTGGGGAATGTCGACCATGTTTGCGATCGCCACGTGCCTGGTCTGCGCCGAGGCCATCGACGCGCCGACGACGAGCCCGAGGGCCAGGAAGTACCTTGTCCATTTCATGACGTGCTCCTTCAGAGTCAGGCTGCCAGCGAAGGCAGGTCCAGTTGGCGCTCGCGCGCGGTGCGCGCGGCGATCTCGTAGCCCGCGTCGGCGTGACGCATCACGCCGGTGGCGGGATCGTTCCAGAGCAGCCGCGCGATGCGCTCGTCGGTGCCTTGCGTGCCATCGGCCACCAGCGCCATGCCCGCGTGGATCGAGTAGCCCATGCCCACGCCGCCGCCGTGATGGATGCTGACCCAGTCGGCACCGCAGGCCGTGTTGAGCAGCGCATTCAGGAGCGGCCAGTCGGCCACGGCGTCGGAGCCGTCGAGCATGCCTTCGGTCTCGCGGTTCGGGCTGGCCACCGAGCCCGAGTCCATGTGATCGCGGCTGATGGCGATCGGCCCGCTGAGCTCGCCGTTGCGCACCATCTCGTTGATCGCGAGCCCGGCGAGATGTCGCTCGCCCAGGCCGAGCCAGCAGATGCGCGCGGGCAGGCCCTGGAACCTGACGCATTCGCGCGCCATCGTGAGCCAGCGGCCCAGCGCCTGGTCCCGCGGGAACAAGGCGCGCAGGCGCTCGTCCGTCTTGTAGATGTCCTGCGGATCGCCCGACAGCGCGACCCAGCGGAAAGGCCCCTTGCCCTCGCAGAACAGCGGCCGGACATAGGCCACCACGAACGACGGAAAGTCGAAGGCCTGCGTCACGCCTTCATCGAGCGCGACCTGGCGGATGTTGTTGCCGTAGTCGAACACCACGGCGCCGCGCGCCTTGAAGTCCAGCATCGCGCGCACATGCAGCGCGATCGATGCGCGCGCCGCCTGCTCGACCGCGCGGGGGTCGCTCGCGCGCGCCGCCTCCCAGCGCGCCACGTCCCAGCCAGCGGGCAGGTAGCCGTGCAGCAGGTCGTGCGCGGCGGTCTGGTCGGTCACCACGTCGGGACACAGGCCGCGGCGAACGATCTCGGGCAGGACCTCGGCGGCATTGCCGCACAGCGCGATCGACAACCCGCGGCGCTGCGCACGCGCCTCCTCGACGAGTTCGAGCGCATGCGCGAGATCGCGCGCCTGCACGTCGAGGTAGCCGGTGCGCAGGCGCATGTCGATGCGGCTCTGCTGGCACTCCACCACGAGGATCGCGGCGCCCGTCATCCGCCCGGCCAGGGGTTGCGAACCGCCCATGCCGCCGAGCCCCGCGGTGAGCATCCATCGGCCCTCCATCGAGCCGCCGAAATGCCGGCGCCCGACCTCCGCATAGGTCTCGTAGGTCCCCTGCACCGTGCCCTGGCTGCCGATGTAGAACCAGGAGCCGGCCGTCATCTGGCCGAACATCATCAGGCCCTTGCGCTCGAGCTCGTTGAAGTGGTCCTGCGTGGCCCATTTGGGCACGAGGTTGGAATTGGCGATCAACACGCGCGGCGCCATCGCATGGGTACGGAACACGCCCACGGGTTTGCCGGACTGCACCAGCAGGGTGTGGTCGTCGTCCAGCCGCTCGAGCGTTTCGACGATGCGATCGAAGGCGTCCCAATTGCGCGCCGCGCGCCCCACGCCGCCATAGACGATCAGTTGCGCGGGATTCTCCGCAACGTCCGGATCGAGGTTGTTCATCAGCATGCGCAACGGCCCTTCCGTGCGCCAGCTGCGGGCTTGAAGTTCGGTCCCGCGGGCGGCGCGAACGACCCGGGGCAACGATGTCTCGTGAGGCAATTTCTTCTCCTGTGCGGTCCATGCCAAGGCGGCCGATTCGGCGTCACCACCAATTCCATTGCTCATGGATCCGGAGAAAGATGGCGTGCCTGAAAACGATAGGAATTACGCCTGTTCTCCCTAGAATGCGGCGTGTCCGCGACGATTATGAAAATTGCGTTGCATGGCCGAAAGCGATTTTTCCTCCTTGGTGGATGACCAACGCTCATGCATTGAATGCGAACCCACACGCCTTCCCTTTCGTGCCTGCTGGCGTTCGAGGCCAGTGCCCGGCACCACAGCTTCACCCGCGCGGCCGACGAGTTGTGCGTGACGCAGGGCGCGATCAGCAAGCTCATCAAGGCCCTGGAGGACGAACTCGGCACGCTGCTGTTCGTGCGTGAAGGCAAGCGATTGACGCTCACGCCGGCGGCCGATGCGTACCTGCGGCGCATCCAGCCGCTGCTGCACAAGCTCGAGGCCGCGTCGGTCGAGCTCAAGGCCGGGGGCCGCAGCAGCGGCCGTTTCAACCTCGCGGTGCTGCCCAGCATCGCGGCACGGTGGCTGATGCCGCGCTACTCCGATTTCTCGGCGCGCCATCCCGACGTCATCCTGAACCTCACCACCCACCTGTCGCCGTTCAACTTCCACATCGAGGACATCGATGCGGCCATTCATTTCGGCGCCAAGGCCTCATGGAGCGGCGCCGAGATGGAGTTCCTGCTGCAGGACGCGGTGGTGCCGATCTGCAGCCCGGATTTCCTGCGCCGCTACGGCCCGTTCGACGAGCCGCGCCGGCTGCTGGACTACACGCTCGTGCACCTGGCCTCGCGCATGGACTCGTGGAATTTCTGGCTCGGCAGCCTGGGCGTGGAGATGGGACACACGCCGCCGGGACCGGTGTTCGAGCACTACCTGATGATCGTGCAGGTGGTCACCGCCAGCCTCGGCATCGGGCTCGCGCCCTACTTCCTCGTGGCCGACGACATCGAGCAAGGCCGGCTGGCCGTGCCCTATCGCCACTTGGCCAGCGAAGACCTGGCCTATTACCTGGTCTATCCCGGCGAGAAGAAGGACTATCCGCCGCTGCGTGCGTTCAGGGGCTGGCTGGCGCAGGAGCTGGTGGCGACGCAGGGGTCGATCGACGGCTTTCGCGCAAGCTGCCCGCATCCATCGCTCAGGACCTCGACGCCATCGTGACGGGAAGGGAGTCCCGGCGCCGCTCCGCCCACGCCACCACCTGCCCCAACGGCGCCGGCCGCATGAAATAGAAGCCCTGCAGCAGCGGGCAGCCGAGCCGCGTGAGCGTCTCGAACTCCTCCTGGCTCTCGACGCCCTCGGCTACCACCTCGATGTCCATCGAGCGTCCCAGTCGCACCACCGCCTCCACCATCAGGCAACTGGCGGGCGAGGAATCGAGGCCGAACACGAAGCTGCGGTCGATCTTCACCTGGTGCACGTGCTCGCCGCGCAGCGAGGCCAGCGAGGAATAGCCGACGCCGAAATCGTCGATCGCGACCGCGACACCGGACTCGGCCAGCGCGCGCAGCCGGGCGCGCGCGGTCGAGGTGTCGAGCGCGACCTCCTCGGTGATCTCGATCTGCAGGCGACGCGGCGGCAGGCCGTGCGCCGCGAGGACCTGCGCGGTGATGACATCGACCGGCAGCTGCGACATCTCGCGCGGCGACACGTTCATCGCCACCGGCAGCTCGGCGAAGGCGCCGCCGATGCCACCGAGTTGCACCAGGCCATGGCAGACCTCCTCGAGGATGTGGCGCAGCAGGCGCTCGGCCAGGCCCGTGCTCGCGGCCGCGAAGATCACTTCGCCCGGCGCGACCCAGCCGTGCTTCGGATGCCGCCAGCGCAGCACGGCCTCGAGGCTGTGCAGGCGCCGCCCGCGGTCGGCGAGGATCGGCTGGTACCAGGCGCAGATGGCGCGCGTCGCCATGGCCTCGACCATGTCGCGCTCGATGTCGCGCCGGCGCAGCAGGCGGCCGTGCAACACCTCGTCGAAGCGATGGCAGCGGTTGCGCCCGCGCCGCTTGGCTTCGTAGAGCGCTTCGTCCGAGAAGCTCAGCATCTCCTCCGCCGAGCGGTCGAGGCTGGTGCAGATGCCCACGCTCACGCCGAGCTGGCCGCCGTAGTGCGAGGTGGCATGGCCGATCGAATCGATGAGCCCCTGCGCCACGTGCTCGGGCGCATCGGCCGCGCCTTGTGGGCGATAGAAGACCGCGAACTCGTCGCCGCCCCAGCGGCCGACCACCGCGTCATGCTGCGCCAGCCGTTGCTGCAGCCACCGGCCGACGTCCTGCAGCACGCGGTCGCCGGTCTTGTGGCCGAAGGCGTCGTTGATGGCCTTGAAGCCGTCGAGATCCAGCATCAGCGCGGCATGCGGCGCCACGTCCGCCTGCGCGGCCTCGAAGCGCGCGGCCGCCTTCGCGAAGCCCTCGCGGTTGAGCAGGCCGGTCAGCGAATCGTGGTTGGCGCGAAAGTCCAGTTCGCGCGTCGCACGCGTGGACTCGGCATGGGTGCGCTGCAGCTCGGCCGCCATGAACAGCGCCTCGTTCTTCAGCCGGCTGCTGGCGCGAAACGCGCGCTCGCCGCGCCGCGAGGCGTAGACCAGCGTGCACAGGTAGGCGAAGACCATCGCCGCGAGCGCGTTGTGATGAAAGCCGCCGGCATGGAGCAGCCACGCGGTGACGGCGGCCAGCGCGGGCGTCACGAAGACGATAGGCACCGGCGCATAGGCCGCGCTGAAGATCACGGAGCCGGCGCAGACGCCGCAGACGATGGTCAGGAAGAACAGCGTTTCCGACGGGTTGTCGCTGTCGCAGAACAACGGCAGCAGTGCCCACACGCAGCCCGACAGCAGGGACGACAAGGTGATGCGGCGAAAGCGCCTCGCGAGTTCGCGCTCGTCCATGCCGGCCACGGCCTGCTCGACCTCGCGCAGCGACCGGCACACATGGGCCCGGTAGGCATTGGACAGAACGACCAGCAGCAGCCAGGTGGCCGGCCCGGCCCAGTGCGCCGAGGCATAGAGCGCGACCCCGGCGGTCACGCAACCCACGGCCATGCCCGAGGGCACGACGGCACGCACGCTGCGCTGCACCGACAGCAGCTGATCGCTCCTCACCCACCGCGAGAGTTCGTCGGACGACGGACCGCTCGAGGGGTCGTGACCTGATGGGAGATCGACCATGGTGGGCAACTGGTGACGGGAGTCCTCACCCCCTTAACCCATTGCGCACCGGAAGCCGCGCGCCGCCCTTCGTCCTTTTGCCCTTCGGGGCGTCGGCCTGCGCCGACAGGGGCGGCTCGGGCCGCGTCGCCAGAGGCACGACTCGAACCCAGCGCCGCGGCTCAGACCAACTGCAGCACCTGTGCCAGCGGCCGGCGCGGCTTGCGCGGCCAGTTCTGGGGCGTGGCGTAGCCGATGGCCAGCAGCAGCACCGGGATCTCGTCGGCCGCCAGCGCGAAGGCCTCGGCGACCGCGGGCGCATCGAAGCCGATCATCGGCGCGGAGCCCAGCCCCATCGCGTGCGCCGCGTAGATGAGCACGCCGGCGCCGAAGGTCGCGCTGCGCACCGCCTCGTCGCGCTGGCGCTGCGGCTGCTCGAAGTAGAGGCTCTTGGCCGCGCCCTCCCAGCCCGGGACCATCTCCGCCGGCATGAAGCCGGCCTCGACGGCGCCCGCGAGGCGATCGGGCAGCGTGCGGTGGTCGGCGAGCTGGCCGCAGACGATGAAGGTCACGGCGGCTTCGCTGACCTTGGCCTGGTCCCAGGCCAGCGCGCGCAGCCGCGCCTTCTGTTCGGGCGTGCGCACGGCGACGAAGCGCCAGTTCTGCAGGTTGAACGAGGTCGGCGCGGTCGTGGCCAGGCGCACCAGTTCCTCGATGCGCTCGTCGCTGATGCCGCGCGCGGGATCGAACAGGTTGGTGGTGCGGCGCTCTTCGATGGCCTGGAGGATCGGGTACGGATGGGACATGGGAATTTCCTTGGAGGAAGCTTGCGGACGAGCCCCGTCCTCCGCTCGCGCGCGGTGGCGCGGGCGGCTGGAACGGGACGAAGGGAATCGGGAGAGGAGGCGGCGCTAGACGATGCTGTCGACCACGCCGCCATCGACGCGCAGCGCGGCGCCGGTGGTGGCCGAGGCCTGCTCGGAGCTGGCGTAGAGGATCATGTTCGCGACCTCTTCCACGCGCGCGGCGCGGCGGATGATCGACGAGCCGCGCTGCGTGGTGACGAAGTCCGCCGCGACTGCCTCCAGGCCGCGGCCCGAGGCCTCCACCTCGGCCTGCAGCATGTCGGCCACGCCTTCGGACAGCGTGGGTCCGGGCAGCACGGCATTGACCGTCACGCCGGTGCCGGCCAGCCGCTTCGCGAGGCCGCGCGAGACGGCCAGCTGCGCGGTCTTCGAGAAGCCGTAATGAACCATGTCGGCCGGGATGTTGAGCGCCGACTCCGAGGACACGAACACGATGCGGCCCCAGCCGCGCGCGACCATGCCCGGCGCATAGGCGCGCGCGCAGCGCACGCCCGACATCACGTTGGTCTGGAAGAAGCGCTCCCATTCCGCGTCGGGCGTGTCGAAGAAGTCCTGCGGGCCGAAGACGCCGAGGTTGTTCACCACGATGTCGAACTCGGGATGGCGCGCCTGCAGCGCGGCGCAGGCCTCGGACGTCGAGAGATCGCCCGCGAAGCCGTGGGCGCGCGAGGCCGCGTCGCCCAGCCGCGCCAACGCGGCCGCCACGCCGGCCTCGCTGCGGCCATTGATCACGACCTCGGCGCCCGCGGCCAGGAAGCCCCGGGCGGTGGCGAAGCCGATGCCGTTGGTGGAGCCGGTGACCAGCACGCGGCGGTGGTTGAAGTGGATGTTCATGGGGTTCCTTGGTCGATGGCCGCGATCGTATTTCTGCATCGATCCATTGATAATCCGGCGCATCTCCAAATCACCTTTCGACATTTTCGAACAATGGATCGGATCGATGCCCTGCGCCTGCTGATCGACGTCGCCGAATGGGGCAGCTTCTCGGGGGTCGCGCGCCAGCGCGCCGTCGCCACCTCGACCGTGACCCTGGCCATCAACCAGCTCGAGCAGGAGGTGGGCGCGCGGCTCATGCAGCGCTCGACGCGACGGCTGGCCTTCACCCACGAAGGCGAGGCGCTGGTGGCGGATGCGCGCCGCATCGTCTCGGAATGGGATGCGGCCCTGGGCGGCCTGCGCCAGCAGGGCGAGCTATCGGGCCCGGTGCGCGTCACCGCCACCAACGACTTCGGCCGCTCGCAGCTGCGGCCGCTGCTCGACGCCTTCCAGCAGCGCCATCCACGCGTGCGCATCGGGCTGCATCTCAGCGACAGCACCATCGACCTGATCGAGACCCACATGGACCTCGCGATCCGCTTCGGTCCGCTGCCCGACTCGAACCTGCAGGCCCGCCTGCTGGTGCCCGGCGAGCGCTTGGTCTGCGCCGCGCCGGCCTACTGGAACGCGCACGGCCGGCCGACGCATCCCAGTGAACTGGCGCAGCACAACTGCCTGGTGCTCGCGCGCCCCGGTGCGCCGCTCGCGGCCTGGACCTTCCGCGACGGCGGTCGGCCTTTCAACGTCAAGGTGTCGGGCGACCGCGAGGCCAGCGACGGCTCGGTGCTGCGCGAATGGGCCGTGAACGGCGTGGGCGTGATCTTCAAGAACCGGCAGGACATCCGGCACGAACTCGAGGCCGGTGCGCTGGAGGGGGTGCTGGGCGGCTACGTGGCGGGGCCGATCGACCTGTTCGCGGTCTTTCCGGGCGGTGCGCCGAGCCGGCGCGTGGCGGCGCTGGTGGAATTCCTCGCGGCCGCGCTGCAATCGCCGGCAACCTGAGCCTGCCGAGGCTCGGCGCTCAAAGCGCGAGGCTCAGAAATGTCAGAAATGGCCCTGCGCGTCGCCCGTTCGGTCGTGCACCCATCGCATGGCCTGCAGTTGGGCCTGCCGCAGCGCCTCCTCGGCACTGCCGTGCCCGAGGTCGTCCGCGGGCAGTTCATCGGCGATGAAGGCGGGGCCGCCCGCATAGTCGAGCCGCGCCAGGTAGCGGCCGCTGCCGTCGGGTTCCGCACGGCAGATGAACGCGTGCTCCCACAGGTCGATTCTTTCCTCGAAGCTCATTCGGATGGTCCTCTCGTTGTCCGGGTCTTCAATGACTGAGAACGAGTCTATGGAGCGCGCGGCCGCGTCACGTAGGAGCTGCCCGCGCGGGCAAGTCGGCAGGCAGGCGGGCCGCGCGGATGCGACGGCTCAAGTTATCGATAGTCTCATTCCTGAGGAGTCCGCCGAACCGTCACGCGTCAGCCTTGATGCTTCGTTGGAGCAGTTGCTTTCGTCGCGCGCCGAAGTCCGCTTCGACCTCGTCATGCGGGCGCCCCTCTCCGACTCGCACGTCGCGTCGACCGGCCTCCACCTTTCGCGCCACAAATGCTTCGAGCTCCGGAACCTCGCGCTGATTGCGCACGAAGTCGCGCAGCTCAGACTCCAGCTTCATCGTGAATACGGATTCCTTGGACATAGCGACCCTCCTCGCGAAAAAACGAAATTTACTGTCTGCGAACCCGCCCCGGATACACAGCGATACGCAGCCCCGGCCCCCGGCCGCTCCCGCGAATGAACATCCGCGCCATCGATCGCCAGGCACCGCGAACGACACCGGCGCGACAGGCCTTCGGCCCGATGCCATCCACCACCATTCGCAAGGAGTTCCCATGACGCTTTCCTCCCCGCTCGAGCGCCGCTCGTTCCTCGCCAAGGCCGCCATCGGCCTCGCCACGGCCCAGTTCGCGGCGGTCGTTCCCGCGTTCGCGCAGTCGAACACGCCGTCCGCCGGCGGCACGCCGCGGCGCCTCGAGCCGCTCAAGCACATCGATGCGGGCGTGCTCAACGTGGCCTATTTCGAGGCCGGCCCCGCCAACGGCGCGCCGGTGCTCCTGCTGCATGGCTGGCCCTACGACATCCACATGTTCGTCGACGTCGCGCCGCTGCTCGCGGCCGCGGGCTTCCGCGTGATCGTGCCCTACCTGCGCGGCTACGGCGCCACGCGCTTCCTCTCGGCCGACACGCCGCGCAACGGCCAGCAGTCGGTGGTGGCGGCCGACATCTTCGCGCTGATGGACGCGCTGCAGATCCGCAGCGCGACGGTCGCCGGCTGCGACTGGGGCGCGCGCACGGCCTGCATCATGGCGGCGCTGCAGCCCGAGCGCGTGAAGGCGCTGGTGTCGGTCAGCGGCTACCTGATCGGCAGCCAGGAGGCCGGCAAGAACCCGCTGCCGCCCGAGGCCGAGTTCCAGTGGTGGTACCAGTACTACTTCGCGACCGAGCGCGGCCGCCTGGGCTACGACAAGAACCGCAACGCGTTCTCGAAGCTGATCTGGCAACTCGCCTCGCCCAAGTGGAACTTCGATGCCGCGACCTTCGAACGCAGCGCGCGCGCCTTCGACAACCCCGACCACGTCGCGATCGTGATCCACAACTACCGCTGGCGCCTCGGCCTGGCCGAGGGCGAGGCCAGGTACCAGCCGCTCGAGGACCGGCTCGCCAAGGCGCCCGTGATCACCGTGCCGACCATCACGCTCGAAGGCGATGCCAACGGCGCGCCGCACCCCGAGCCCGCCAGCTACGCGAAGAAGTTCTCGGGCTTCTACGAGCACCGGCAGGTCGACGGCGGCATCGGCCACAACCTGCCGCAGGAAGCGCCGCAGGCCTTCGCGGCCGCGGTGGTGGACGTGGCGCGACGCGCCTAGCCGAGCCGGCTGGCCGCCGCCTTGGCGGCCAGAACTGCCAAAAAGTAGACACTTCCGTTTTCAGTTGTTGATGATTTGTTAAATCTTTAGTTACACTGTCCGCTTCGAGGGTCAGACGGCGCAGACCGGTCCCGCCCTGAGGGGGTACGCGAGTACCCCTTTATTCATTTGTTCGTGTCCGGCTTGCCGCCGCCTTGCGTCCACACGCGGGGAGGCTGTGCGTCGGCACCAGCCACTGACTCCTCGAAATGCACGTACTGTCGATCTTCGGGACCCGTCCCGAGGCCATCAAGATGGCCCCCCTCGTCGCCGCCCTGCGCCGCGAGCCGCGCGTGCGCAGCACCGTGTGCGTGACCGGCCAGCACCGCGAGATGCTGACCCAGGTGATGTCGCTGTTCGACCTCGAGGCCGACCACGACCTCGACGTGATGCGACCCAACCAGTCGCTCAACGGGCTCTACGGCCGCCTGATCGCGGGCGCCGACGCGGTGCTCGAGGCCGAGCAACCCGACTGCGTGCTGGTGCACGGCGACACCACCACCGCCGCGGCCTGCGCCATGGCCGCCTTCCATCGCCGCATTCCGGTCGGCCACGTCGAGGCCGGCCTGCGCAGCGGCGACATCCGCTCGCCGTTCCCCGAGGAGCTCAACCGCCGCTTCGTCGATTCGGTCAGCAGCTGGATGTTCGCGCCCACGCCCTCCTCGCGCGATGCCCTGCTCGCCGAGAAGCCGCCGGGGCGCATCTGGGTCACGGGCAACACGGTGATCGACGCGCTCGCGGCCACGGTCGAGCGGCTCGAGTCCGACCGCCCGCTGGCCGCCACGCTCGAGAAGCGCCACGGCTGGGTCGATGCCAGGCGCCGGCTGGTGCTGGTCACCGGCCACCGCCGCGAGAACTTCGGCGAGGGCTTTCGCAACATCTGCGCCGCGCTGCGCGAACTGGCGCTGCGCGACGACGTGCAGATCGTCTACCCGGTGCACCTGAACCCCAACGTGCACGACGTGGTCAAGGCCCAGCTGTCGGGCCTGCCCAACGTGCACCTGATCGCGCCGCTGGGCTACCTCGACTTCGTCTGGTTCATGCAGCGCGCCTACCTGATCCTGACCGACTCGGGCGGCGTGCAGGAAGAGGCGCCCTCGCTGGGCAAGCCGGTGCTGGTGATGCGCGACGTGACCGAGCGCCCCGAGGCCGTGGCCGCCGGCACCGTGCGGCTGGTGGGCACCTCGCCCGAGCGCATCGTGGGCGAGGCGCGCCGCCTGCTCGACGACCCCGCCGTGCACGCCGAGTTCTGTCGCCGCGGCAATCCCTACGGCGACGCGCGCGCGAGCCAGCGCATCGTGGACGTGCTGTGCGAACGGCACACCGCCGAGTTCGTGCCCTGAGCGCCGAACGCCGCCCCTCTTTATTCAAGTTTTCCTGCCGAGTCTCTCCATGCCTTCTCTGTTCTCACGACGGATCGCCCCGATCGCCCTGCTCGCCCTGAGCACCTCCTTCCTCGCACACGCCAGCCCCGCGAGCGATGCGCTGCAACGCCTGCAGGGCGAGACCTGGGTCAACCGCAGCTTCGCGCTGTCGGACCTCGGCATCGGCGACACCGTGCTGCTCAACGGCTTCGACAGCCGCCAGGAGTTCTACCTGCCGGTGCCGCGCGGCCTCGCGCTGGCCGAGGCCAGCATCGACTTCAGCGGCCGCTATCACAAGGCCGAGGGCGGCAGCACCTCGATGCTGCTGACGGTCAACGGCCGGCCGGTGCAGGCGCGCCGCATCGAGGCAGCCGAGGGCGACGCGAGCCAGAACCTCAAGGTCGACACCGGCGTCGCGCGCACGGCGAACTTCGTGCGCCTCGGCGTCCAGTGGTCCAACAACGTGGCGCGCCGCGTCTGCGAACTCGAGCGCTCGACCGGCAACGTGCTCGCGATCTCGCCCGAGACGCGCTTCAACTACCGCTTCAACAGCGGCGCGCTGACCAGCCTCGCCGATGCCTGGGCCACGCTGCCCGCGCGCCCGGTCCTGCTGGTGGCTTCGCGCAATCTCTCGAAGACCAGCTACGACAGCGCCTGGCGCCTCGGCGTCGCGCTCGAGCAGGCCAACCGCCGCGTGCAGATCCAGGCCTTCCCGGTGGCCGGCGACATCGTCGACACCTCGGGCTGGCAGGTGCCCGCGGGGCTCGCCGCGCTGCCGGCCTTCGCCGGTCTCGCCGGCGGCAATGCGCGCTACGAACTCAAGAACGAGGCCGAGGTCGGCGCGCTGCTGGTGCTCGGCGCCACCGCGGCCAGCGGCGATGTGCTGGTGGCCGATGCGGCGCTGCGCCAGCAGATCGCCAAGGCGCTCGAGGCGCTGGCCGTGCAGTTCGCGGGCGACACCGACGCGCTGCGCGCCTTCGCGCTCTGGCGCGAGCAGCAGACCGCGCTCGCCGCGGACGCCGCCAGCGCCGGCCAGGTGCGCCTCGCCACGCTCGGCGCGCACCCGGTGATCGTGGTGCCCGAGAACGCAGGCGCGCAGGCCGCCGGCGTCTTCGCCGAGACCTGGCGCAACCTGCTGGTGTCGCGCCAGGCGGGCGTGCGCACGGCCGACGCGCCCGATGCGAGCGAACGTCCGGCGATCCGCCTCAACAGCCTGGGCGCCAGCGAGGCCGGCTTCGACGTGGTGTCGCGCGGCGAGTGGACCGCCACCCTGCCGCTGGGCGTGGTCGCGGCCAACGGCCGCATGCCTTCCGAACTGGTGATCGACGTGGCGGCCGCGCCCGGCGCTTCGTCCACGCGTCCCGTGGCCTCGGTGTTCTGGAACGACGTGCTGCTGTCGGCCAAGCGCCTGGAGGCCGATGGTCGACCCGAGCGCCTCGATGCGCGCATTCCCGGCTATGCGCTGGGCCTGAGCAACGTGGTGCGCGTGTCCTTCCAGCGCCAGCCCTATTCGAACGACTGCCAGGAGATGCCGCAGGGCTTCCCGGTCAACGTGCTGCCCACCAGCTTCGTGCGCGCGGGCGATGCGCAGCCCGACGGCAGCTTCGTCGGCCTGCTGCCGCTGATGTCGGGCAACCCGCAGGTCGCCGTGCCGCAGGCCTGGCTGGCCGACGCGCCCGCGAGCCTCGCGCGGCTGGTGCGCATGGCGGTGGCCGCCGGCGTGACGCCGGTGCGCTCCGAGCTGGTGGTGACCCAGTCCGGCGCCTTCTCGCCGAGCAAGCCCTTCCTCGCGCTGCAGGTGGCGGTCGACGGCGCCGCCTCGAAGGTCGAGGTCAAGGACGCGAGCCTGCGCATCCACGGCCGCAAGGCGCCGTGGCTCGAGCTCGACGACCTGTCGCAGTTGAGCGCCATCGAGGTGAGCCGCGCCCATGGCCAGGACGGCATGCAATGGCAGCCGATCGGCGCGCGCCCCGTGGTGCCGGCCAAGCCTTTCGTGCTGAACCGCGGCGACATCGCAATGCTCGGCGCCGACGGCCCCGTGAGCTGGCTCGACAGCGGCAATCCCGCGGACGAGAGCGCTCGGCGCGGCGGCGAAGGCGCGTTCTTCGAATGGCGTTCGTACGCCGCCTGGGGCATGCCGGTGATCGGCGTGGCCGTGTTCGCGCTGCTGCTGCTGATCCTGCTGGCCTGGCGCGCGCGGCGCCGCCACGCGCGCAAGTCGCAGCAGTAAGGATCCGACCGAAGCCGCATGTTCGAGCTCTACGGACCCTTCCTGCTGGCCGACTACTACCGCGGTCTGGAGATCGTGACCGCGGTCGTCGGCGTGGTGATCCTGCTGTCGAGCATCGACGACCTGTTCGTCGACGCCTGGTACTGGGTGCGCGAGATCTACCGCTCGCTGACCGTGCGCCGCCGCTACCGGCGCCTGACCGCCGCGCAGCTGCGCGCGGCGCGCGAGCAGCCGATGGCCATCATGGTGCCGGCCTGGCTCGAGTACGACGTGATCGCGCCGATGCTCGCCAACATGGTGTCGACGCTCGAGTACAAGAACTACGCCATCTTCGTCGGCACCTACCGCAACGACGCGCGCACCATCGCCGAGGTGGAACGCATGCGCCGGCGCTACCGCCAGCTGGTGCGCGTGGAGGTGCCGCACGACGGGCCCACCTGCAAGGCCGACTGCCTCAACTGGGTGGTGCAGGCGCTGTTCCAGCACGAACGCACCATGGGCGAACCCTTCGCGGGCGTCGTGCTGCACGACAGCGAGGACGTGCTGCATCCGCTCGAGCTCAAGTACTTCAACTACCTGCTGCCGCGGATGGACTTCATCCAGCTGCCCGTGACCTCGCTCGAGCGCCACTGGTTCGAGCTGGTGGCCGGCACCTACATGGACGAGTTCGCCGAGTGGCACAGCAAGGACCTCGTGGTGCGCGAGAGCCTGTCGCGCATGGTGCCCTCGGCCGGCGTCGGCACCTGCTTCTCGCATCGCGCGCTGCAGACGCTGGCCGCGGAGCTCGACAACCAGCCCTTCAACACCGCCAGCCTGACCGAGGACTACGACATCGGCGCGCGCCTGGGCCGGCTCGGCATGAAGCAGATCTTCGGCAAGTTCGACGTCGAGTACGTGACGCGGCGCACCGCCTGGTTCGGCGCGGGCCGCGAGAAGCTCGGCTCGCTGCGCATGCCGCTGGGCGTGCGCGAGTACTTCCCCGACACCTTCCGTACCGCCTACCGGCAGAAGGCGCGCTGGACCCTGGGCATCGGCCTGCAGGGCTGGGAACAGATGGGCTGGGCCGGCTCGCTGGCCACCAAGTACCTGCTGTTCCGCGACCGCAAGGGCCTGTTCACCGCCTTCGTGGCCATCCTCGGCTATTTGCTGATGCTCAATTTCCTGGTCTTCTTCTTCGCCGACGCCATGGGCTGGTGGACCGTCTACTACCCGTCGATCTTCCAGTCGGGCGGCTGGCTCATGACGGTGATGGAGCTCAATGCCGTGGCGCTGCTGCTGCGCTTCGCGCAGCGCTTCCATTTCGTGTCGGCGCTCTATGGCTGGGAGCACGGGCTGCTGTCGATACCGCGCATGGTGATCGGCAACTTCATCAATGCCATGGCCGCGGCGCGCGCGTGGAAGCTGTTCCTCTCGCACAAGCTGTTCGGCAAGCGGCTGGTGTGGGACAAGACCATGCACGACTTCCCCTCGGCCGACCAGCTGGTGCAGCAGCGCCAGCGCCTGGGCGAGGTGCTGCTGTCGTGGCGCGCGATCGACGAGACGCAGCTCGACAACGCGCTCACGATCCAGCGCGGCACGGGCCGCAAGCTCGGCAGCATCCTGCTCGAACAGGGCTGGCTCGACGCGGGCACGCTCGAGGAGGCGATCTCGTTCCAGCGCGGCGATTCGGTGCTGGCGCCGCTCGCGCCGCAGGGCGCGCAGGGAGTGCCGGCATGAAGGGGCTCGACAACCGCACGCTGCTGGCGGTCGCGCTGGCCGCGGCCTGGCCCGCGGTGCCCGCGTTCGCCGCCGTGCATTCGCTGCCGGCCGCGCCTTCGACCTCAACCGCTTCCACGCCCGGCGCCGCGCCGGTGCCGACGCGCACCGCGCCGCGCAAGCGCTCGTCGCATGGCCGTGCCTGGCAACTGGCCGACCAGGCCTTCAAGGCCTATGGCCGCGGCGACTTCGAGACCGCGCTCGCGCGCGCCGATGCCGCCTTGCGGCTGCAACCCGCCGCGCAGCGCGTGCACCTGCTGCGCGTGTATGCGCTGCAGAAGCTGGGCCGCGCCGACGAGGCCGCGCGCGCGGCCGAGCGTGCCATCGACCAGGGCCATGGCAACGCGGCGCTGCGCACGGCACTGGCCAACCTGCGCGCCACGCCCGCCGACGGCACGCCCGGCACCGAGGCCTACCGCGCGGGCTTCCCGCTCGCGGCGCAGGCCTACCGCGACTACGCCGAAGGTCGCGATGCCGAGGCGGCGAAGTCGGCCGAACAAGCCGTGCGCGCCGATCCGAGCCAGGGCCCCTGGGCACTGCTGTGGCTCGACGCGCTCGCGCGGCAGCAGCGCCACGACGAACTCGTGCAGGCCGCGGCCACCGCGCTGGACCTGGGCGCGCCGAACGCCGCCGAGATCGCCGCGCGCGTGCGGCAGGCCGGCCGATCGATCGCGCTGCAGCATGCGCAGAAGGCCTACGACGCCTTGTCGCGCCAGCAGCCGCGCGCGGCCGTCGACGAGGCGCGCGAGGCGGTGCGCATCGCGCCCGATGTCGCGAGCCATCGCCAGTTGCTGATCGATGCGCTGCAGGCCGTGCCCGACCTCGAAGGCGCCGAACAGGCGACCACCGAGGCAATGGCAGCGCAGGACGACAGCGCGCCGCTGCGGCTGCAGCGCGCCTACCTGCGCCAGCAGCTGTCGCGCGGCGGCGAGGCGCAACAGGATGTCGATGCCGTGATCGCCGACGCGCAGCTCGACGAGGCACAGCGCCGCGACGCACGCCTGATCGGCGCCGATCTCGCGCTGGCCGCGCGCGACGGCGAACGCGCGCGCACGCTGCTCGCGCCGCTGCCGCCCGACGACACGCAGGTGCGCTCGCGCCGCCAGCGGGCCGAGGATGCCTCGAGCGGCTGGGGCTCGCCCGCCACGCCGCCGGTCACCGCCTATGCGCCCGTGAAGCTCTGCAACGACACGCCCGAGGGCTCGGCCTGCGCGCTCGCGCCCTGGGACACGCCGAAGGCCGGCGATGCCGCCACGCGCGCCTACGCGGCCTATGCGCAGAAGCGCTATTCCGAGGCCATCGCGCTGGCGAAGCAGGCCGCGGCCGAACGGCCCGACGACGCATCGCGCCAGAAGCTGCTGACCACCACGCTCGCCGCGGGCACGACCGCGGAACGCCAGCAGGCGCTGCAGCGGCTCGACACCGCGATCGCCGCGCAACCCGCCGACGCCACCCTGTTGCGTCAGCGCGGCTACCTGCACATCGCCAACAAGGACCCCGCGCTCGCGCTGCAGGATTTCGTCGCGGCGCGCAATACCGGCCAGGCCCCGCGCAGCAACCTGCTCGACGAGGCCCAGGCGGCGGCAGGCACCGGCGACCGCGCCGGAGCGGCCGCCACGCTGCGCCAGGCCGTCGACGACGAGGACGTGGGCTGGCTCTCGCTCGACCGTCAGCAACTCCACGACCTGCGCAGCACCATCGCCAGCTATTCGCGCGAATGGGGCGTGAACAGCACCGTCGGCTACCGCGGCGCGCATGCCGCCTCCTTCGGACTGCCCGGCCAGCCGGTGGCCGTGCCCGGCAACGCGAGCTTCAACACCACCGAGGTGTTCTGGCGCCCGAGCGGCATGCTCAACACCAACCGCAGCATCTTCGACGTCTACGGCCGCCTCTCGACCACCCTGCACGCCGGCACCGACGTGACCGCCGCGCAGCTCGTGCAGAACCCCTGCGGCGGCATCGGCATCACGCCCGAGCAGCGCACCCGCGGCATCGCGGGGCTGCCCTCGACCAGCGGCGCCCTCGGCGTGCGCTACACGCCCGACACCGCGACCGGGCTCACCTTCGGCCTCGAGCGGCAGTTCATGCTGGGCAGCGCCACGCGTTCCGGCGCCATCGATCCCGCGCCCGCGAGCCTGCGCTGCCAGCTCAACAACCGCTCCGCGGCCCTCGACTATCGCGCCGATACCGGTTCGGGCGGCTGGCAGGCCTACCTGCTCTACGGCTTCTACGAGGGCACCGGCCGGCGGCTCGACACGCGCAGCTGGTTCACGATGGAAGGCTACCTGCAGGCTGGCTACACGCTGCTCGACATGCCGGCCGCCTACACCGTGCGCGACACCGCCGGCAACGTGCTCGCCGACGGCAGCGGCCGCCTCAAGCGCGGCCAGGGCTTTGCTGCGGGCGAGGTGCGCATCGGGCGCAGCTTCGTCACCGACTACAACGACCGCCTCGTGTTCTTCCCCCACGTCACGCTCGCCGCGGACTGGTTCTCCAACCGCAACCGCGCGAACGGCGTGCCGATCGCGGGCTTCGACAGCGTGGCCCTGTCCGACCGCGGATCGAGCTGGTCGGCCGGCGCGGGCGTGGGCATCAACCTGCGCTACTGGTTCAACGAGGACCGCTACAACGCGCAGCGCTCGCATGTGGATGCGAGCTTGCAGTACCGGACCACGCTGGGAGGGGTGGCGGGGCGGGCGAAGGGGGTGTTCTTGAATTTGACGTTGTCGTACTAAGCCACTTGCGCGAGAGTTGGCTAGTTGCTCGCCCTAATTGGCTGTCGCTCCACAGAGCGAGCGACTTTCATCATGTTGCCCCAAAGACCGACTTCCCCTAATAAGTCATTGAAAACGAAGCCATATCCGTTTTCTTTGAGCGCGGACGCAGCGAATTCCCCTAGACGTCGTATTAGGAAAAACAAGGAATCAAAAACTATTAAAGAATTGAGGTTCAATCAATTCACTCAAAGATGCGGTTCCGCGGTTGTCTAGCGCCTAGGATTTAGTCGCGCACGCTTGTGCACTTGCCTTCGCGCAGGCATGGCGAGTTCCTTGAGTGCATCCGTAAAGGGCTCAGTTCTTAGTGAGGCAACGTCCAAATCATTCTTCGCCGCTTTCAAAACCATTTCCGAAGCAGCGGAGAACATTTTCTCTGACAACCCCGCATTCCACAGCTTGGCACTTAACGGCTTACACAGCCGCTCCATGTCGTGCGAATTCATACGAGGTAGTGGGGAAGGCATCTCAGCCAATCGAACGGCGAGAAGGATTTCGTAGCGCGCCGCCCTCAACCGTCCATCCAACACCTGATTTCTAAACAAATACTCTAAGCGATACGCCGCTAACGCAGCAAGATAATAAGGCTCTAGCTTGTCTCCAGCCGCAAAAAGATCAACACCAACCCGATCGAGAATTCGCCGATAGCTTCTTGTCGCACGGTGCGGCTCCTCCAAGAACATGGATGCATAAGCACGAATAAGTCCGCCTGGGGTGACAATGCGTGTTTTCTCAATTCCTCCAGCATTGCTGTACTGACGTGAACGCCGTTCGTAGTAGAGTCGTTGAGACTCTTCAAATGCATTGAAATAAGCCTCCAATTTCTTCTGAAAGTCCGACAATGCAAGAAGCTGCTCCTCTCGAACTTCCGTCTGGCGATTTGTTGCCTTAACGATAGAACCAATAACCTCGTCATCTTGTGTCGAGATTAATCTCAAGGGAATCATTACTGAATTATCTATTGACAATCTTTGATCATGAATTACATGGCTCGTTTGGCATCCATTCACGACCTGATAGTCTTCGATATAAAATCTATTGGCCGTTGTCCGCATTGTTTTTGCAATTATGGTCACGCCATTATTCATAAGTGCAAAGCGTGCCCTAGTCGCTTGAGATTCAAGCGTAGTGCGAATTTCACTGTTTACGGCATTGAAGTCCTGCCAATCCCGGACGTTATCGTAAAAAATCCCCTTGAGCATCTCGCCAGTTTCATCTTCAATAAGTCGAAGAAACTCAGGTGCAGGCAGTAATCCAACGTAGGCCTCGGTTACGCCTTCAATGGTCGGCACCACCGTTTTTTGTGCAAATTCAAACTCCCGGGAAATAGAATTTCTGCTTTCTCTGTAGAGACGTTGAATTCCTTCCGCGTCAATAGGAAAAAATTCAACTGCTCTAAATATTCTTAATGCGACAAGGTCATCCACCGCAGCTTTACGTCGCGCCTCAAGCGCAACGTCTCCAGTCCAAGTACCGGTCGTCACATAGTACATGCGGCATACTGGATTTCCTCGCTTGAACTTGCTGCTCTGTCTGTAAACAGCTGACATGATATTGGCCAGTTCCGAAACATCTCGACCGCGGGGCAGCGCAGGTTTTTCTTTAAAAAAGTCTTGCACGCCAAAGGAAAACTGCCCGATCTTTGCAGTCTCAAACGCAGACGAGCGCTCTGCTTGAACAAAAACGAAAGCTACGTCAAGGTAGCCATTTCGCTCGGCCAACTCGTCGACCTCGGAAGCGCTCTCAATCAAAGAGCCATTTGCGATGATGGCCAGAGCATCTATACCAGTGTCGCCGGCCGCGCCGACAACTACGTCCGTTGTTTCTAGCGCTTCCGATACGAATCGACCGATAGTCAGGAGTGCCGCAAAATGCTCGAACCTCTTGTCCTCCGGAAGAGAAGCAAGGTCATGTTCTGCAGATGATTCATCTAACAGTGATTTAGTGATGCGATCCATGGCTTTCCGGATTTGAACAAGAGTGCAGTAATTGTGCAGCACCTATCTGCGAGCGATCCCCGTTCGGTATGTGACGCATGCGGTGCGATGAAAAAACGGAACAATTTTCATGCGAGATGGCATAACGACAGCCAACAATCCCTGCGCACGACCTCCATCTAGGAAGGCTTTAGCCCCCACTCCCGAAGCAAGCGCTTCGCCTCCGGCGTATCCCCCACCATCCACGGATCGATCGCGAACGCGATCACGCGCTCGGCGCCATAGCCGCGCGCGATCTCCATCTGCCGTCGCACGCGCTCGGGCGTCGCGGCGCGCGCCTTGAAGCCCTCCTCGCCCCCCGGCGCCGCAGGCAACTGCTCGAACAGCTCGACCACCAGATCGAAGGCCACGCCACACCGCCGCAACAGCGCGCGCAGCGGCTCGAGCCCCCCGAGGTTGTCCATGCCGCCCACGCCCACGCCGTCCTGCAACATGGGCCGCAGCGGCACGCGGTCGAGGATCTGCGACCAGAGTTCCGCGAGCGAGCCCTCGGTCGGCAGCCGGCTGAAGAAGGTCGACACCGCGAGCGGCTGGCCGCCCGTGCTCCGGGCGACGGTCGCGATCCCATCGAGCCAGTCCACCAGTTGCTGCCGGCGCTCGGCCGTCGCCCAGTTGTACTGGTCGATCTCGTACGGCAGGTACCAGCCGCGAAAGCCCGGCAGCTTCGGCCAGCGGGCCGATGCCATGAACGGCAGGCAGCGATCGCGCGCGGTGGCCAGCAGCGCGGGCAACACCGCCGGGTCCTTCGAGCCCATGGCCTTCCACCAGCCTTCGTCGTAGGGCAGGCCCATGCGGATGCCCATGCCTTCGCGCGCGGCCTCCTCGAACAGCATGGCGAGCAGGCTGTCGGGCGGCGCCCAGTCGAACGCACCGCCGTACAAGGCGCTCCACTGCAACACGATCTCGTCGCAACCGAGTGCGCGCGTGATGCGCAATCGGCGCCGCCATTCGTCGAGGGAGAGCGACTCGTGGCTTTTCCAGGGCTGCAGGAAGCTGCCCTGGAACCTCGGCGGCGGCGCGGTGCAGGCACTCAGCAGCGCGGCCGCGGCCAGCATCAGGCAGCTGCGTCGGCGAAGCAGCGGAAGCGGCGGGGGCGCGGGGATGGGAGGCATCGGCCCACAGTATCGGCGCGTCGCCGCGCGAGGCTTCGCGCCGCGGCGGCGGGCCGCGGGCGGCTGTGGTCTTCGGGACACATTTGTCCACAAAGGTCAAAAGGCATAGGAAGGTTTGCAGCGCCCCCAATCTATGATGAGAATCGTTTTCATTCATAACAAGCTCGCCAGAGCCCGGCCACGCTGGCCCACCCGCGTCGTGCCGTCCCGATTCCGACCTCGCCCCGCCTCCGCACCGGCTCGCCGGTGCCTGCCTTTTCTCGCCGATTCCTGACCGATGCCCTCGTCCGCCGCTTCTCCGTCCCGCACCGCTTCTTCCCTTCCGCCCTCCTCCCTCCACCCGCTGGCGCGCCATTGCCTGGCCGCCTGCCTGGCCTTCGCCGCCGCGGGCACCGCGGCCCAGACCGCCACCGCGCCCGCGCAGGGCCAGCTCGGCGAAGTCGTCGTCTCGGGCGAAGCCGAAGCCATCGGCGGCCTGCAGAAGACCTATGCCGGCGGCCAGTTCGCGCGCGGCGGCAGCCTCGGCATCCTGGGCATCACCGACCTGATGAACGTGCCCTTCAGCACCACCAACTACACGGCCGAGTTGATCCAGAACCAGCAGGCGCTGAGCGTGGCCGACGTGGTGATGAACGACGCCTCGGTGCGCCCGCTGACCTCGCGCGGCGGCTTCGGCGACGACTTCCAGATCCGCGGCTTCACGGTGCCCAATGCCGACATCGGGCTCAACGGCCTGTTCGGCCTCACGCCCACCACGCGCGTGCCGCTCGAGATGATCGAGCGCGTCGAGGTGCTCAAGGGCCCGGGCGCGCTGGCCAACGGCGTCGGCCCCAGCGGCAGCGTGGGCGGCAGCATCAACGTGGTGACCAAGCGCGCGGCCGATGCGCCGCTCACGCGCCTGACCACCACCTACATGGGCAAGGGCCAGCTCGGCACGCACCTCGACGTGGGCCGCCGCTTCGGCGACGAGAACCAGTGGGGCGTGCGCGTCAACGGCGTGTTCCGCAACGGCGAGGGCAACATCGACAACGGCAAGCAGAAGCTCGGCCTCGGCTCGCTGGGCCTCGACTACCTCGGCACGCGCCTGCGTTGGTCGCTCGACGCCTTCGCGAGCAAGGGCGAGACGCGCGAGTTCCGCCCGCAGACCAGCTTCGCGGCCGGCATCACGCGCATTCCCGAACCGCCGTCGGCGCGCCTGAACTTCTACCCGGGCACCGAGCTGAACGACAACGTCAAGACCGCCATCTCGCGCATCGAGTACGACATCAGCGATAGCACCATGGTCTACGGCAGCGTGGGCTACACCGACCTCGACTACCAGCAGGTGTTCCCGAGCGGCCGGCCCAATTCGCTGGGCAGCTTCAACGTCTCGAACGCCTACTACGACTTCTACAGCAAGACCACCGCGGCCGACGCCGGCGTGCGCACCAGGTTCAAGACCGGCAGCGTGGGCCACACAGTGGCGCTCGGCGTGAACCTGCTCGACCAGGAGTCGGGCTTCTTCTATGCGACCTCGCGCACCACGAATCCGTCGAGCCTTTACTTTCCCTCTCCGCTGCCGCTGGTGACCACGCCGCGCACGCCCGCGGTGAAGTCGGCCGAGCTCAAGCAGTCGAGCGTGGTGCTGGCCGACACCCTGTCCTTCGCCGACGGCCGCTTCCTCGCGACGCTGGGCCTGCGCGACCAGACCATCGAGCAGGAGAACTTCTCGCAGACCTCGGGCGCGTCGACCAGCCGCTACAAGGCCAGCGCGACCTCGCCGCTGGTGGGCCTGGTGTTCAAGCCGGTGCAGAACGTCTCGGTGTACGCCAACTACACGGCCGGCCTCACGCGCGGCGGCACGGCCGGCCCGGGCACGGCCAACGTCGGCGAGACCTTCGCACCGCAGAAGTCGAAGCAGTACGAAGCCGGCGTGAAGGTCGACTGGGGCCGCCTCACGACGCAGGCCGCCGTCTACCAGATCACGCGGCCCAACGCCCTCACCGACCCGGCCACGCTGGTCTACAGCTTCGGCGGCGAGCAGCGCAACCGCGGCCTCGAGCTCACCGCCTACGGCGAGCTCCAGCAGGGCCTGCGCTTGATGGCCAGCGCGGCCTTCAACGACGCCAAGCTCACGCGCACCGCCGGTGGCACCAACCAGGGCAAGGACGCGGCCGGCGTGCCCGACCGCACCTTCAACCTGGGCCTGGACTGGGACACGCCGTGGATGGCGGGCCTGAGCCTGAACGGCCGCGTGATCCACACGTCTTCCGTGTATGCCGACGCCGCCAACATCCTGCGCGTGCCGGGCTGGACGCGACTCGACATCGGCGCGCGCTACGCCACGAAGATGGGCGGCAAGCCCGTGACCTTCCGCGCCAACCTCGAGAACGTGTTCGACAAGAACTACTGGGTGACCAGCACCTACGTCACCGTGGGCGCGCCGCGCACGCTGATGCTGTCGGCCACCGTCGATTTCTGAACCTGAACCAAGGAGCTTTACGCATGAACCGCATCACCGCCATCGCCACCGCCGCCTTCGCCCTGCTGGGCTTCGCGGGTGCCGCGCAGGCGCACCAGATCTGGATCGAGCAGCCGGCCGGCGAGAAGACCGCCATCGTGCGCTTCGGCGAATTCGGCGAGAACCTGCGCGAGGTCTCGCCGGGCCTTCTCGACAAGTTCGGCAAGCCCACCGCCACCCTGGTGTCGGCCAAGGGCGAGCAGAGCGTCGACGCGCAGAAGACCGCCAGCGGCTTCGCGCTGCCCTTCGGCGCCGCGGCCGGCGAGAGCATCGTGGCCGAGGATGCGGGCTATCCGCTGTTCAACCGCAAGCAGGGCGACAAGCAGACCGTCGGCCGCTACCACCCGGCCGCGCGCCTGGTCACCGGCTTCGCGCCGCTGCAGCCGAAGCTGGTGCTCGACCTCGTGCCCGCGGGCAACGCCGGCGAGTTCAAGCTGTTCTTCAAGGGCCAGCCCAAGGCCAAGACCAAGGTCGCGCTGGTCACGCAGTCGGGCTGGGCCAAGGAAGGCCACACCGACGAACAGGGCCTGGTGAAGTTCGACCTGCCGTGGCAGGGCACCTACGTGGCCGAGGTCAGCGTCAGCGACGCCGTGGCCGGCGAGCGGCCCGGTGCCAACGGACCCGAGAAGTTCGACAGCGTGAGCTACGTGACGACGCTGACCTATGTGAAGGCGGACGGCATCGCGGCGCTGCCGGCGGGGCCCGCGGCGGCGCCGAACAAGTGATCGATCCCCGCCCGAGTTCTACGCGGGCGGATCATCGAGCGCGCCCTCCGTCTCCCGCACCCACCGCCACAAGGTCGACCGGCTCACGCCAAGTTGCCGCGCGGTCTGCTGCCGGTTGCCGCCGTTCGCAGCCAACAGTTCGCGCCACTGCGACTTCGCGGGCACGCCACTCACCTCGACCGGCGCGGCGCTCTCGTCCGCGAACAGCTCCGGGCACTCGTGCCGCAGCTCCTCCCACCGGATCTCCTCGACCCGCTCGAACTGCATGAGGAACACGGCGATGCGCTCGCCCACGTTCTCGAGTTCGCGCACGTTGCCGGGCCAGCCGTAGGCCAGCAGGCGCGGCATCAGCGGTGCCAGCGCACGCCGCGCATCGAGCACGCCATGGCCCTGCCGCTGCAGGCAACGCTCCACCAGCACCTGGGCCAGCAGCGCGACGTCCTCGCGCCGCTCGCGCAGCGGCGGCAGCACCAGGCGCAGGGTGTTGATGCGGTAGTAGAGGTCCTGGCGAAAGCGCCGCTCGGCGATCATCTGCTGCAGCGGCTGGTGCGTGGCGGCGATCACGCGCACGTCGACAGGAATCGGCGCGGTCGCGCCCAGCCGCGTGATCTCGCGCTCCTGCAGCACGCGCAAGAGGCGCGTCTGCAGGTGCAGCGGCATGTCGCCGATCTCGTCGAGGAACAGGGTGCCGGTGTGCGCGGTCTCGAACAGGCCGCGCTTGCCGCCGCGCCGCGAGCCGGTGAAGGCGCCCTCCTCGTAGCCGAACAGCTCGCTCTCGAGCAGCGCCTCGGGAAAGGCCGCGCAGTTCACCGCCACGAAGGGCCGGCCCGCGCGGGTGCTCTCGTTGTGGATCGACTGCGCGAACAGTTCCTTGCCCACGCCGCTCTCGCCCGCGATCAGCACCGTGAGGTCGTTGCGCGCGAAGCGCTGCGCGGTCTGCACGGCGCGCTGGAAGGCCGGGCTGTGGCCCACCAGGCTCGCGAAGCGGTGCCGCGCCGCGCTCTGGCGGCGGCCGTGCTGCATGCGCAGGCTGGTGTCGGCTTCCTGGATCGCGCGTGCGTCGTAGAGCGTGAGCGCGGCGCCGACGATCTCGCCGTGCTCGCGGATCGGCGTGCGGTTGACCACCCAGTCGCGCTGCGCGAAGCGCTGCACTAGCGCGCGTTCCTCCAGGCCCTGGTCGAGCGTGGCCTGCAGCGACAGCTCGGGCTGCATCAGCTCGAGCGAACGGCCCAGCAGGCGCGCGGGCGCATGGCCCAGCAGCAGCTGCATCGGCGGATTGACCGCGATGATGCGGTTGTCGCGGTCGACCGCGAGCACCGCCTCCTGCAGGTTGTGCAGCACGCCGTTGAGCTGCTCGTAGCGCCCGGCATCGAGCCGCGCCACGCGCGCGAGCTCCATCGCGTCCTCGAAGCCCTTGCGGATGCTTGCGAGCGAATAGGCCAGCAGGCCGTGCAGCCCCGCCTGCTGCGCCAGCTCGACCACCAGGCTCGAGCCCACGATCACGTCGAAGCCCTCGCGGCGCAATGACTCGAAGCGCTGGCGCGCGTCGTCGGGCGTGCGGTAGGCGTACTGGCTGACCTCGATGTTGAGCAGGTCCTTGACCTCGTCGAGCTCGGGAATGGTCTGGCCATACATCACCACGCCCACGCGCTTGGCGATGCGCCGCGCCTTGATCAGCGCCTGCATCAGGTCGAAGCCGCCGAGCTGGATCGTCGCCACCGGCGCCTCGAGGCCGGCGCGCAGGATGCTCGCGTTCGAGCCCGCGCTGACGAAGGCATCGACCAGCCCGCGCTCGAGGCGGTCACGCGCGATCGCGAGCGCGTCGCCGAAGGTGCCGTCGACCACCTCGATCTCGGCGCGGCCGACGTACTCGGCCACCACGGGCAGCGCGAATTCGCGGATCTGGCGGTAGCTCAGGAAGCACAGGCGCGGTAGGCCGCGGCGCGCGGGTGAGGCCGGATCGGCGGGGAGCTGGCGTTCCATCATGCGTCGCATTGAAACACGCCTCACGTTTCATTGATGTCGCACAAGACACAGTAAAAACCCGAGCCTCCTGAAAAATCTCCTTTCGCATCAATGACTTGCCTCCAGGCCCGCGCGCTGGCACATGCCGTGCAACACGAAGGTCTTTCAGGAGACACACGACTTGGCACTCGAACACATCACGGTGCTCGACCTGACGCACATGCTGTCAGGCCCCTACGGCACCATGCTGCTGGCCGACCTCGGCGCGCGCACCATCAAGGTCGAGCCGCCCGGCAGCGGCGAAGGCACCCGACGCCTGCTGGAGAACGATCCCGACTACGCGCGCGGCGGCATGGGCGCCTACTACCTCACGCTGAACCGCAACAAGGAGAGCGTCTGCGTGGACCTCAAGAGCGCCGAGGGCAAGGCCGTGTTCCTCGACCTGGTGCGCCGGGCCGACGTGGTGTTCGACAACTTCAGCGTCGGCGTCACGCAGCGCCTGGGCATCGACTTCGAATCGCTGTCGCAGGTCAACCCGCGCATCGTGACCTGCTCGGTCACTGGCTTCGGCCAGACCGGCCCCGAGACGCAGCGCCCGGCCTTCGACCAGGTGGTGCAGGCGATGGGCGGCGGCATGTCGATCACCGGCACGCCCGAGAGCGGCCCCACGCGCAGCGGCATCCCGATCGGCGACCTCGGCGGCGGCATGTTCGGCGCGATGGGCGTGCTGGCGGCGCTGGCCGAGCGCGAGCGCACCGGGCGCGGGCAGCACGTCGACATCTCGATGCTCGACGCGCAGATCTCGCTGCTCAACTACATGGCGACCATGCACCTGATGTCGGGCCACGTGCCCGCGGGCATCGGCAACGGCCACTTCGTGCACGTGCCCTACAACAGCTATCCCACGGCCGACGGCCACATCATCATCGCCTGCATCGGCGATCCCTTCTTCGAGCGCTTCGTCGAGTTCATCGACCTGCCGGCGTTGCGCGACCCGGCCTACCGGCAGCAGCCGGTGCGCTTCGCGGCCAAGGCCGAGATCGACGCGCTGATCGCCGACGAACTGCGCAAGCAGCCGACCGCGCACTGGCTCGAACGGCTGCGCGAGGCGCGCATTCCATGCGGGCCGGTCAACGACTTCGCGCAGGCGCTCGGCGACACGCAGGTGCTGGCGCGCGACATGGTGGTCGAGGTGCCGCTGCACACCGGGGAGACCGTGCGCATGCCGGGCAACCCGATCAAGCTCTCGGCCGCCGCGCCCCAGGCCTACGGCAGCCCGCCGTCGCTCGGCGAGCACACGCGCCGCGTGCTCGGCGACTGGGTCGGCTATTCCGACGCGAAGCTGGACGCGCTGCGCCAGGCCGGCACCATCGCCTGAAGATGACGATGGAAGCCATCCACATCACCGACGTCGCGCCGCGCGACGGCCTGCAGAACCAGCCGGTGCACCTGGGCGCCAACGACAAGCTGCGCCTGGTGCAACTGCTCGCGGCCGCCGGGGTGCGCAGCGTCGAGGCCACCAGCTTCGTGTCGCCCAAGGCCGTGCCGCAGATGGCCGACGCGGCCGAGCTGCTGCCGCTGGTGCACGCGGCGCTGCCCGAGCTCCGCTGCTCGGTGCTGGTGCCCAACCTCAAGGGGCTGGAGCGCGCGCATGCGGCCGGCGCGGCCGAGATCGCGGTCGTGCTCTCGGCCACCGAGACCATGAACCAGCGCAACATCAACATGGGTCTGGAGCAGGCGACCGAGGTCAGCGAACGCACGCTGGCCGCGGCGCAAGCGCTGGGCCTGCGCACGCGCGCCTACGTGGCCGTGGCCTTCGACTGCCCGTTCGAGGGCGAGACCCCGCTGGCCGAGGTGCTGCGCCTCGCGCAACGCATGCAGGCCGCGGGCGCCGGCGAGATCGTGATCGCCGACACCATCGGCTCGGCCTCGCCGGGCATGGTGAAGCAACGCATGCGCGTGCTCGCCGAAACCATCGCACCCGAGCGGCTCGCGATCCACCTGCACGACACGCGCGGCATGGCGGTCGCCAATGCCTGGGCCGCGCTCGAGGCCGGCATCCGCCGCTTCGACGCCAGCGTGGGCGGCATCGGCGGCTGCCCGTTCGCGCCCGGTGCCGCCGGCAACCTCGCCACCGAAGACCTGGTGCTGATGGCCGAGCGCAGCGGTTTCGCGACCGGCATCTCGCTCGACGGCCTGCTCGAGGCGATCGACTTCGCGCAGGAACGGCTGCAGCGCCCGCTCGGCGGCCGCGCGATCGCCTGGCTGCGGCGCCAGCGCGAGAAGACGAATTCATCCAACAACACATTCCCGGAGACAGCAAGGACATGACGAATCCATCGACTCCCTTCACCGCGCATCCGACCCGCCGCACGGCACTCGCCGCGCTGGCGGCCATGGCCTCGGCCGGTGCCTGGGCGCAAGCACCGGCGGCCAAGTTCCCGACCAAGCCCGTCACGCTGGTCGTGCCCTACTCCGCGGGCGGCGGCACCGACATCGTGGGCCGGCTGATGGCGCAGCGCCTGTCGGACCTGTGGGGCCAATCGGTGGTGGTGGACAACCGCACCGGCGCCAACGGCGTGATCGGCTCGAACTTCGTCGCGCGCGCGCCGGCCGACGGCCACACGCTGCTGCTGGTGGTGGGTTCGCACGCTGTCAACCCGGTGCTGATGAAGAGCCTGCCCTACGACACCGACAAGGCCTTCACGCCGATCACCAACATCGCGAACTCGCCCTCGGTGCTGGTGGTGCAGGCCAACGGCCCCTACAAGACGCTGCGCGACGTGATCGATGCCGCGCGCAAGGAGCCGCTGGGCGTGGGCTACTCCGAGGGCCAGACCCGGCTGACCGGCGAGATGATCCGCCAGGCCGGCAAGCTGCAATCGACCGGCGTGCCCTACAAGGGCGGCGCGCCGATCATGGTCGACATCATCGGCGGCCACCTGCCGATGGGCGTGACCAGCGTGCTGACCGCCCTGCCCCACGTGCGCTCGGGCGCGCTGCGCGTGGTCGGCGTGGCCGACACGCAGCGCATGGCGCTGTTCCCCGATGCCATGACCTTCAAGAAGGCCGGCCTCGACGGCGTGGAATCGCTGAGCTGGTACGGCCTGTTCGGCCCGGCCGGCCTGCCCGCGCCGATCGTCGCGCAGATCAACCAGGACCTGAAGAAGGTGGCGGCCGACCCGGCCGTGCTCAAGCAGATGGAGGACCAGGGCGCGCACATCACGCTCACGCCGCCGGCCGAGTTCCGCAGCTTCCTCGCGGCCGAGACGAAGAAGTGGACGCTGGTCGCGCAACGCGGCGGCATCCGGGCCGAGTGACGATGGCCAGCCCCCTCCTTCGCGAGAAGCTCGAGCGCCGCGAGTTCATCGTCATCCCCGGCCTGCAGGACATGATCGCCGCCACCATGGCGGCCAAGGTCGGCTTCGACATCGTCTACGGCTCGGGCTTCTGGCTCACGGCCTCGAGCCTCGGGCTGCCCGATGCGGGCATCGCCACCTACACGCAGATGCTCGACCGCATGGCGACGCTGGTGCGCAGCAGCGGCGGCGCGGCCGTCATCGCCGATGCCGACACCGGCTACGGCGGCCTGCTCAACGTGCACCACACGGTGCGCGGCTACGAGGCGGCCGGCGTCACGGCCATCCAGCTCGAGGACCAGGAGTTCCCGAAGAAGTGCGGCCACACGCCGTTCAAGCGCTGCGTGCCGGTGCAGGACATGGTCGACAAGATCCGCGTGGCCGCCGAGGCGCGCGAGGACAGGAAGAACTTCCTGATCATCGCGCGCACCGACGCACGCGCCGAGCTCGGCGTGGACGAGGCGCTGCGCCGACTCGAGGCCTATGCGCGCGCGGGCGCCGACATCCTGTTCTTCGAGGCGCCGCAGTCCGAGGACGAGATGCGCCGCGCCTGCGAGGCCTTCGAGCTGCCGATGATGGCCAACATGTCCGATGGCGGGAAGACGCCGATGCTGGACGCGCAGGCGCTGCAGGAGATCGGCTTCTCGCTCGCCATCTATCCGTCGATGACCAGCCTCGCGGCCGCGGCCGCGATGGAACGCGCGCTGCGCCACCTGAAGGCCAGCGGCGGCAGCCTGGCACCGGGCGACGACCTGTTCGACTTCAACGAGTTCTGCCGGCGCATCGGCTTCGAGGAGGTCTGGGACTTCGAGAAACGCTGGGCACGATAGCCCGCTCCTTCACACCAACAACAACGGAGACAAGAAATGAGACATGCATGGAAGCTCGCGCTGCTCGGCATCGCCGCCGCGGCGCTGGCCGGCTGCTCGACGGGCGCGCTGCAGGTGGCCGACGTCGGCAGCTATCACGTGGGCGGACGCGCCGTCACGCTCTCGGGCCTGCCCGAGAAGGAGCTGGTGTTCACGCCCGGCGCGCCGCCGCTGAAGTTCGACCCCAACGGCGACTTCGAGGTCGAGGGGCTCTATGCGCGCTACACGCGCCTGGCCAATCCCGCGGGCCGCTATCCGCTGCTGCTGTGGCATGGCGGCGGCCTCTCGGGCGTGACCTGGGAGACCAAGCCCGACGGCCAGCCGGGCTGGGAGAACCACTTCCTGCGCGCCGGCTGGGACGTGTACGTGAGCGACGCGGTCGAGCGCGGCCGCGCCTCGTGGGCGCGCTATCCCGAGATCTTCAAGAGCGAGCCCTTCTTCCGGCCGAAGAAGGAAGGCTGGGAGCTGTTCCGCATCGGCGAGACCGGCTCGTACGACACCGATCCCGCGAAGCGCCGCGCGCTGCCGGGCACGCAGTTCCCGGTGGCCAGCTTCGACCAGTTCGCCAAGCAGTCGATCCCGCGCTGGAGCACCAACGACGCGGCCACGCAGGCGGCCTACGACGCCTATGTGCAGAAGGCCTGCCCCTGCGTGATCGTGGTCCACAGCCAGGGCGGCAACTTCGCCTTCAATTCGGCGCTCAGGTACCCCGACAAGGTCAAGGCCATCGTCGCCGTCGAGACCTCGGGCTCGCCGAATCCCGAGACCACCGACTTCGCGCGCCTCAAGGGCGTGCCCATGCTGTGGGTGTGGGGCGACAACCTCGAGCGCTATCCGTTCTGGGCCCGCATCACGGCGCAGCAGGAGAACTTCCGCCAGCGGCTGATCGCGGCCGGCGGCACCGGCGACCGACTGCTGCTGCCCGAGCTCGGCTGGCGCGGCAACTCGCACATGTTGATGATGGACCGCAACTCCGATGCGATTGCGGAGCGCGTCGACCAGTGGCTCGCGAAGCAGGGCCTGAAGCGCTGAGCGACACGAGAACGAAACCAAGAACGAACGAAGGAGACAAGCGATGAATGCATGGAAGAACACGCTGGCGCGCCTGCTCGCGGCCGCACTGCCGCTCGCGCTGGCCATGGGCCCCGCGACCGCGCAGCAGGACTACCCGAACAAGCCGATCCGCCTGATCGTGCCCTTCACGCCCGGCGGCGTGACAGACACCGGCGCGCGCGTGGTGGCCGACAAACTCGGCGCGCGCCTGGGCCAGAGCGTGGTGGTCGACAACCGGCCCGGCGCCTCGGGCAACATCGGCACGCAGATGGTGGCCACCGCGGCGCCCGACGGCTACACGCTGCTGCTGGGTTTCGACGGCACGCTGGTCATCAACCCGCACGTCTATGCCAAGGTGCCGTTCGACACCCTCAAGGACTTCGTGCCGGTCAGCAAGATCGGCGACGCGGTGCTGATCATCGTCGTGCACCCCTCGGTGCCCGCGAAGACGCTGTCCGAGCTGGTGGCCTATTCGAAGACCAACCCGGGCGGCGTGTCCTACGGCAGCGCGGGCACCGGCAGCACGCCGCACCTGGCCGGCGAGCTGCTCAAGGCCCGCACCGGCGCGAACTTCGTGCACGTGCCCTACAAGGGCGGCGGCCAGTCGATGACCGACCTCGTCGGCGGCTCGCTGCCGATGCTCTACACCGCGGTGGCTGGCGCCTATCCCTTCGTGCAGAAGGGCCAGATCCGCCCGATCGCCGTGTCGAGCGCGCAGCGGCTGGCCTCGCTGCCCGAGGTGCCCACGGTCGCCGAATCGGGCGTGCCGGGCTTCGAGTCGAGCTCGTGGATCGGCATCCTCGCACCCGCGAAGACGCCGCAGCCCATCGTCGAGCGGCTGCAGCGCGAGCTGCATGCGGTGGTGCAGTCGCCCGAGGTGCGCGAGCGGCTCGCGTCGCTGGGCATCTCGGCGCTGGGCAACACGCCCGCGGAGTTCGGCCAGCAGATCCGCGCCGACCTCGCGAAGTACGACCAGATCGTGAAGGCGGCCAAGGTCCGCGTCGATTGACGCCGGACGCGGGGCACGGCACCGCACAATGCACGGGCACGCATCCTCGTGCGACCGCCGCCGCCCCATGAACCCGATCGAGATCCGCGCCCTGCCCGCGCATGCCCTGCTCGCCCGCTACGAGGGCACGGGCGCCTACACCGACTGCCACGCGCTCGCCGTCGATGGCCGCGTGCCGCTGGCCAGCTACGTCGAGGCCTTCTACACCTCGCCGGCCTTCAAGCCCGAGCGCTGGCTGCTCGGTGCGGTGCTCGGACGGCGCGCGAACGATACCGATGCGGCCGCGCTGGCCGCGGGCCATGTCGAGACCTTCTCGGCCTGGCGCGTCGAGGCGCGCGCGGCCGACCAGATCGTGCTGGCGACCGGGCGCACGCGCAGCTGGCTCATGGTGGCGCCACGCGCGGACGGTGCGGCGCCGCAGACCACGCTGTTCTTCGGCTCGGCCGTCCTGCCGCGCGCGCAGGGCGGCCTCGGCTGGACGATCGATGCGCTGACGGGCTTCCACAAGCTCTACTCGCGCGTGCTGCTGCGCGCCGCCGCGAAGCGCGTCGCGGCTAGGTCAGGTACCTGATCACGAGCAACGTCACCTCGTCGGTGAAGGCCTTCACCTTGCGGTTCGCGAGCAGCGCGGGGTTGTGCAGCACGGCCTCGTGCGCCAGCGTCTCGACCGAGGAGACGCAGACGAAGGCCGCGAGATCGAGGTCGAGCGGGCGCAGCTCGGCGCGGTGGGCCTCGAGGTAGGCCCGTACCAGCGCGCGCACCTCGCGGTCGAAGCCCTCCACCTCCGCCAGCCGGCCGATGCGCGGAATCTGCTCGACCAGCACGCGGTGCAGCTCGGGATCGACGCGGTGCGCGTCGATCATCAGCGCGACCAGTTCGCGCACGCCCTGCTCGAGCGGCATGCCCGCGACCCGCACCAGCGCGCGGCGCAGCACTTCCATCATGTCGTTCTTGTGCCGCTCGATGACCGCGGCCACCAGCGCCTCCTTGGTCGGGAAGTACTGGTAGAGCGAGCCGATGCTGGCGCCGGCCTCGGCCGCGATGCGGTTGGTGCTCGCGCGCTCGAAGCCCTCGCGCACCAGAACGCGAGCAGTGGCCTCGATCAGCGCGTCGACGGTCGCGCGCGAGCGCTCCTGCGAGGCCTTCTTTCTCGGGTGGACGACGGGTGCACGGGCCATGGCATTTCTCGAATGCGAGTAGACATTGTGAGCAATTGCTCGGATTATCGATCGCAACGCCGCGAAGCGGAACACCCCTGGAGATGCCATGAACAAGACCCTGCGCCCGGCGCGCGACTTCACCCCCGCGGTGCCGGTGCTCGGCGCCTACGACCCCATCGTGTCGCTGTTCACGCGCGAGCGGCAGTGGCGTTCGGCCCTGCTGGCGCAGGTCGCGCCGCGGCCCTCGGACGTGATCGCCGACGTGGGCTGCGGCACCGGCTCCTTCCTCGCGCTGCTCGGCCGTTCAGGGTCGCTGCCTCGGCTGATCGGCATCGACCCCGACGAGCGCATCCTCGAGCGCGCCCGCGCCAAGCTCGCGGCCACCGGCGTGCGCTGCGAGTTGCACCGCGGCTACCTGCGCGACGCGGTCGCGCTGCTGTGGCCGCTGCAGCCGACCAAGATCGTGACCAGCCTGGTGCTGCACCAGGTGCCGCTGGCCGAAAAGCGCGCGGGCCTCGCCGCCATCCACGCGGCGCTGGTGCCGGGCGGCGAGCTGCACATCGCCGACTACGGCCTGCAGCGCACCCGGGCCATGCGAACGCTGTTCAAGCTGGTGCAGTGGGTCGACGGCTTCGCCGACACCCAGCCCAATGCCGACGGCATCGTGCCGCGGCTGATGCAGGAAGCGGGCTTCGCCGAGGTCGAGGAGACCGCCGTGATCCCGACGCCGACGGGGTCGATCTCGCTCTACCGCGGCGTGCGTTCCCGCGCGCCGAAGGACCGGGCATGACGACCTCCATCAAGCCCGTGGTGTTCGCGAGCGTAGCGCTGGCCACGCTGACCAGCGCGGTGATCCTGCCGATCCTTGCGCCGCTGGTGCGCTCGCTGCACCTGACGGTGCAGCAGGGCGGATGGATGTTGTCGATCAGCTCGCTGGCCATGGCCGCGATGGCGGCGCCCTGGGGCCTGGCCAGCGACCGCTGGGGACGCCGCCGCGTGCTGCTGATCGGCTTCGCGGGCATGTTCATGGCCTATGTGCTGTTCACGGCGGTGGTGCGGCAGGGCCTGTCGGGCCTGTTCGCCGGCACCGGGTTGTTCGCCCTGGTCACTGGCGCACGCGCCGTGCTGGTCGCCTTCCTGCCCGCCGTGCCGTCCGCGGCGCAGGCGCTGATGGCCGATCACACCGAGGCGGGAGAGCGGGCCGCGGGCATGGCATTGATCGGCGCGGCCAACGGCGTCGGCCTCGTGGTCGGCCCGGCGCTCGGCGGACTGCTCGCGCTGCGCGGCATCCTCTGGCCGCTGGTGCTGTCGGGCACGCTGTGCCTGCTGGCCTTCTTCGTGGTGTGGGCCACGGTGCCGCGCGGCACGCGGATGCGCGCGGCGGTCGCGTCGCCGCCGGTTTCGCCCTGGGGGCCCGAGCTGCGGCGCTGGCTGGCGGCGAGCCTGATGTCGTGGACCGCGATCGTCACGATCCAGATCATCGCCGGCTTCTACTTCCAGGACCGGCTCGGCCTCGAGACCGCGCAGGTCGGTCCTCGGCTGGCCGCGGCCCTCACGGTGACGGGCCTGGCGCTGATCGCGAGCCAGCTGCTGCAGGCCCGCGTGCTGCGCTGGCCGGCACAACGCATGGTGATCGCCGGCAGCGCGGCCTGGATCGTGGGACTGCTGGTGCTGCTGGGCACCTTCTCGCTCGCGGCCTACGTGGCGGCCTTCGCGGTACTCGGGGCCGGCGCGGGTTTCATGATGGCCGGGTCGATGGCCGGCGCCTCGCTCGCGGTACCCACCGACCGGCAGGGCGCGGTCGCCGGACTGATCGCCGCGACCCAGGGCCTGGCGCTGATCGCGGCACCGGCCGCGAGCACCGCGCTCTACGCGCTCGACCGCATGCTGCCGTTCGCGGTGCTCGCGGCGCTGCTGTGCGCGCTCGCGGTGCTGTTCGCGCTGCCCACGCTGGCAACGGCGCGCGAGTGACGCGGCGGCCTCAGCCGCGCACCGTGGCCAGCCACTCGCGCGGCGACACGCCCAGCTTCTGCGCGAACACGCGCGACAGCGCCGAGGCATTGGCATAGCCGAGCTCGTCGGCAATGGTCTTCACCGAGGCACCGCAACGCAGTTGCGCCTGCGCGATGCTGAGCCGCCAGAGCGCGAGGTAGTCGGCGGGCGTGGTGCCCACCACCTCGCGAAAGCGCTGCGCGAAGGCACTGCGCGACAGGCCCGCCTCGCGCGCCATCTGCTCGAGCGGCCAGGGCTCGCCGGGCCGCTCGTGCAGGCCGACCAGCACGCGCGCGAGCCGCGGATCGCCGAGGCCCGTCAGCAGGCCCGGCGGCAGTTCGCTGTGCTCCGGATGATCGAGCAGCCAGCGCAGCAGCTGGATCAGCACCACCTCGAACAGGCGGTCGGCCAGCAGCCGGTGGCCGCACTGCACGCGCGTGGTTTCGGAGAACAGCAGCGCGAGCGACTGCTCGATCCCCTCGACCTCGCGCAGCGGCAGGCGGATCAGCGGCGGCAGCGCGCGCGCCAGCGGATGGGTCTCGCCGCCATCGAAGTCCAGCGTCGCGCAGACGAAGTCCGAGCCTTCGACGGGCGCATTGTGAAAGTGGTGGGACAGCGGGCGCGGATAGAACAGCAGGCTTGGTTCCTTCACGACCAGCTTGCGCGGCGCGCCGCTGCGCGCGGCATGCGTGACCACCATCTCGCCACGGCGCAGCACATGCAGGAAGCCACGCCCCGACTCGGCCGCGAAGCTGGTGGTGCCGCACAGCGGGCCGTTGTGGAACAGGTGCGCGCGCACACGGAAGCGCTCGAGCAGCGAGGACAGCCTGTCGATGGGAGGTGGTGCGGCCATTCGGACGAAAAGATATGTTTGATGGATAAAACGATCCGAATCATACGAGGACCGGCAGCAAACTTCCTTCACCGACACAACCCCTGAAGGAAAGCACCATGTCCCGCATCCCCCTCGTCTCCTCCGCCGAAGCCACCGGCGACGCCCAGGTTCTGCTCTCGCAGATCCATGGCGCCTTCGGTGCCACGCCCAACATGTTCCGCGCCGTCGCCAACTCGCCGGCCGCGCTCCGGAGCCTGTGGGGATCGTTCGGCGCACTCGGCGGCGGCGTGATTCCCGCGCAGCTCGGCGAGAAGATCGCGGTGGCGATCGCCGACCGCAATGCCTGCCACTACTGCCTGGCCGCGCACACGGCGCTGGGCCGCAAGGCCGGCGCCTCGTCGGCCGAGATGACGGCCGCACAGCACGGCGAGTCCGCCGATCCGCAGACCGCCGCGGCGCTGCGCTTCGCGCTCGCGGTGGTCGAGCAGCGCGGCCAGATCGAAGCCGCCGAAGTGCAGGCGCTGCGCGACGCGGGCTTCGACGACCGGCAGATCGTCGAGCTCCTCGCGCACGTGGCCTTGAACCTGTTCACGAACTATGTGAATGTCGCCTTCGACGTGCCCGTCGACTTCCCGGGCGTGAAGCTGCGCGTGGCCGCCTGAGCGCGAGCGCCGGGGCCTTGCCATTGCACTGGAGCCATCAACCATGTCGAGAATCCATCCCCCGGCGCCCGAACTGCAGGTCGAGCGCTGGCTCAACACCGAGGTCCCCGTCACGCTCGAATCGCTGCGCGGCAAGGTCGTGGTGCTGCATGCCTTCCAGATGCTGTGCCCGGCCTGCGCCACGCACGGCCTGCCGCAGGCGAAGAAGACCCGGCAACTGTTCGCCGCGAAGGACGTCGCGGTGATCGGGCTGCACACGGTGTTCGAGCACCACGAGGCCATGACGCCCGCGGCGCTCGAGGCCTTCGTGCGCGAGTACCGCTACGTGTTCCCGATCGGCATCGACCGGCCCTCGCCCGACAGCAGCATTCCGCAGACCATGCGCGCCTATCAGTTCCAGGGCACGCCGAGCGTGGTGCTGATCGACAGGCAGGGGCGGTTGCGGCTGAGCCACTTCGGCCTGCTCGACGACATGTCGCTGGGCGCGGCCATCGGCCAGCTCGCGGCCGAGGACGTGGCCGCGCCGTTGATCGCCGATGCGGTTCGCGAAGAAGAAGCGGCCGCGGGCGAGGGCTGCGGCGACACAGGCTGTCCGGTTGGCTGACGTCGCGCACTGGCGCGCGTCCGACAGCCGCGCGCGTATGGCCTGTTAGCTTGGGATTCCCCGCATCGCGGTACTACAGACAGAGAGGGACACCATGCCGACCGGAACCAGCCAGGGACAGAACCACCAGAAACCCGGCATCGTGATGTGGAGCGTGATCGCCGCGGTCGCCGTCGTGCTGGTCGTCTACGCACTGACGTGGGTGAGCAGCGAGCGGGACAAGCCCGCGCCCGCGACGCAGGGCGCGCCCGTCGCCACCGCGCCGGCCAAGGGCAAGTAGCGGGCCGCGCTGGCGCCCAGGGGCGCCGAAGGCCCGCGCCCACCGACCACCTTCGACCACTCCTCGCGAGGCCACTGCACACTCTTGCATTACCCCCATTGGCCGATGGTCAGGCCCGTGCGGTGCCCCCACAATGACCGAGGCGCACGCCACGCCCGCGGCCTCGTCGGAGCAGAACATCCGAATCCAACACACCGACACGCGCCGCGGGATCCCACTCCGCTCCACGTCAAGGAAAGCTTTCAGATGTACTTCGAGAACAAGACCGCATGGGTGACCGGCGCTTCCTCCGGCATCGGCGAGGCCCTCGCACTCGCGCTGCTCGAGCGCGGCGCGCGCGTGATCGCCTCCGGCCGCCGCCCCGAGCCGCTGGCCGCCCTCGCGGCGCGCGCCCCCGAGCGCGTGCTGGTACTGCCCTTCGAGGCCACCGACTACGACGCCCTGCCGGCCATCGTCGAGCGCGCCGCCGGCTGGCAGGGCCAGATCGACGTGCTGATCAACAACGCCGGCATCGCCCAGCGCAGCCTCGCCATCGACACCGACCTCGCCGTCTATCGCCGCCTGATCGAGGTCGACTACCTCGCACCCGTCGCCCTCACCCAGCTCGTGCTGCCGCGCATGGCCGAGCGCCGCAGCGGCCACATCGCCGTGATCGGCTCGGTGGCCGGCAAGGTCGGCGCGCCGCTGCGCACCGGCTACAGCGGCGCCAAGCACGCGGTGCAGGGCTACTTCGATGCATTGCGCGCCGAGGTCGAGCAGGCCTACGGCATCCGCGTCAGCGTCGCGCTGCCGGGCTCGGTGCGCACCGCGGTGTCGATCAATGCGCTCGGCGCCGACGGCAACGCGCGCGGCCGTTCCGACGCGAACATCGACCAGGGCATGGAGCCCCAGGTCGCGGCCGGCCTGCTGCTCGACGGCATGGCTTCGGGCCAGCGCGAGATCGAGATCGCCGCGGGGCTCGAAGCGGCCGCGCTGCAACTGCGCCGGCACGACCCCAACCGCCTGTTCGATATGGCCGCGCAGGAAGGCGCGCGGCTCGCGACGCAGCGTGAACAGCAGGGGGCGGGGGCGAGCTTCGATCCGGCGGATGTGCGGGCGGCGGGGACGTATGGGCAGGAAGGGCTGAAGGCGGCTTGAACCTTGCCGGCTCGGGAGGGGTTACCCTGCTCCCGTCTTCTTCTTGCGTGTCCCGGATGCGGCGCGCCGCGCCGTCTCCGGGGCACTGAGCGCATAGAACTCATGCAGCTTCGCCGCCAGCATCTGGCGGTCCGGCAACTGCATCTGGTACTGCGCCACCAGCGCGGGCGACAGCGTGCGGCTCAGTGCGTACTCCACGACTTCGCTGTCCTTGCTGGCGCAAAGCAGCAGGCCAATTGCCGGGTTCTCGTGCGGCTTCTTCACATGACGATCGAGCGCCTCCAGGTAGAAGTTCAACTTGCCCAGGTGCTCGGGCTCGAACGCCGTGACCTTCAGCTCGATGGCCACGAGACAATTCAGACCGCGATGGAAGAACAGCAGATCCAGCGCGAAGTCCTGCCCACCCACCTGCACCGGGTACTCGCTGCCGATGTAGCAGAAGTCGCGTCCCAGTTCGGTGAGAAAGCGCCCCAGGTTCATCAACAGGCTGCGATGCAGTTCGGCCTCGGAATGCGGCTCGGGCAAGGCCAGGAAGTCGAGCAGGTAGGCGTCCTTGAAATGCTGCGCGGCCTGCGGCTGCATTTCTCTCAACGCCGTTGAGACTTTCGGCGGCTGGAGCACGGCGCGCTCGAACAGGCCGCTGTCGATCTGCCTCGCCACTTCACGGACCTGCCAGCCCTGCTGCGCCGTCATGCGCAGGTAGAACCCGCGTTCCTCCTCGCCCTTCGTCCGGCCGAGGATGTGCAGATGCGAAGACCAGGGTATTTCTCTCAACAACGTTGAGAGTTTTGATTCCGGCGGATAGGCCTGGAAGAACTGCCGCATGCGCCACAGGTTCTGCGCCGAGAAGCCGCGCCGGCCCGGTTCTCGCCGGGCGATGTAGGCCGCCAGATGTTCGACGGTTCCCTTGGCCCAACCGTCGGCTTCGATGCGCCGATGCAGATACTCGCCAATGCGCCAGTAGAGATCGATCACTTCGGCATTGACGGTCCGTGCCACACGCTGACGCGCGGCACGGATCAGTTGAACCACCTCCCCGAACGCTGCCTCCGATGTCATCTCCGCAGTGCGACGGGCTGGCTTCGTGGACTTGCTCATGGGAAAGATCCGCCTGGCTCAGCCCTGGGAGGTATAGAGATTCGGAAAATACCGCTCCATCAACGACTGCGGCCTCAGCGGTGCCGTGAACCCGAACCCCTCGTACAACCCATGCGCATCGCCCGTCGCCAGCGTGAAGCGACGCAGCCCCTGCAGCGCGGGAAAGCCCATCACCGCCTGCATGAGCGCCTTGCTGTATCCACGCCCCCGATGCTCGGGCAGCACGAACACGTCGACCAGGTTCGCGAAGGTCGCGTGGTCGGAGATCACGCGGGCGAAGGCCACCTGGTCGGCACCGACGAAGCCGCTGAAGCACAGCGAGTGCTCGATCGAACGCTGCACGGTCGCCAGCGGCACGCCTCGGCTCCAGGTCGAGGTCTCGCTGAGGAAGCGATGAACCAGGGCGATGTCGATCGCCGCTTTGTCGGTGGTGATGCGCAGTTCGGACATGGTCGTTCGAGGATAGCGCAGGCCTGCCGATTGAATGCTCTTCAGCCCCCCACCAGCACCACCACCCCATCGGCCGCCTTCACCCCCCGCCCCTTCGCGAGCACGAACAGCGGATTGATCTCGGCCGTCTCGAGCCGCGCGCCCAGTTGCCCCGCCATGCGCGAGAACGCGACGATCGCGTCGACCAGTGCCTCGACATCGGCCGGCGCCCGGCCCCGGTAGCCGTCGAGCAGCGGCCAGGTCTTCAGTTCGCGCAGCATCGCGGCGGCCTCCTCGCGCGCCAGCGCGCCGCCCGGCGGCACCATGCGCAGCACGGTGTCGCCGACGAGCTCGGCGGTCACGCCGCCCATGCCGATCAGCAGCGCGGTGCCGAGCGCATCGCGATGCAGGCCGAGGATCATCTCGGTGCCGCCCGTGACCATCTCCTGCACCAGGTAGCCCTCGGGCGCCTGGCCGGTGGCGGTCGCCACGTCGTCGTGCATGCGCGTCACGCGCGCGGCCACCTGCGATGCGGGCACGGCCACGGCCACGCCGCCGACCTCGGTCTTGTGGGTGATGCGGCGCGAGAGGATCTTGAGCACCACCTTCTCGCCCAGGGCGGGCGCGGCCTCGGCCGCCTGCCGCGCATCGCGCACCGCGACCTCGCGCACGCCCGGCACGCCGAAGCGCGCGAACAACGCCTTGGCCTCGGCCTCGTCGAACGAGCCTTGCGCAGGCAGGCCCGCGAGATCGACGATGGCGCCGGTCGACGCGTATTCCGGCGGCGTCGCGCCGCCCTGCATCAGCATGCCCTGCAGCGCCACGGTGCAACTCTCGGGCGCGCTGAAGGCCGGCACGCCGCGTCCGTTGAGCAGCGCGGCCACGGCCGGCGCATGCGGGCTCACGTAGGCCAGCACCGGCTTGCTCGTGCCCGGCAGGCAGTCGCGGATCGCATCGGCGACGAGGTCGGGCATGGCCAGCGCCGACGAACCGACGATGACCACCACCGCGTCGTAGCCCGGGCTGTCGAGCAGCGCGCCGAGCGCGCGGCGCAGCAGTTGCGGCTGCAGGCCGGCCAGGGTCACGTCGATGGGATTGCGGTCGAGCACCGAGGGCCCGTCGGCCTGCAGCGTGCGCAGCACCTCGGCGGTGGCCGCGTCGGGCGGCGGCGCCTCGAAGCCGGCGACGCCGAGGCTGTCGGCCACCAGCGTGCCGGCGCCGCCAGTCGAGGTGAGGATGGCCACGCGGCGCCCGCCGAGGCGGCGGCCCGTGGCCAGCGCGGCCGGCAGGTCGAGCAGGTCGGAGAAGTCGCGCGCGCGGATCGCGCCCACCTCGCGGAACAGCGCGTCGTACATGCGGTCGGCGCCGGCCAGCGCGCCGGTGTGCGAGGCCGCGGCCTGCGCGCCCGATTCGGAGCGGCCGATCTTGAACACCACCAGCGGCTTGCCCACGCGCCGCGCCTTGGCGGCGGCGGCGCGGAACTTCGCGACATCGCGCACGCCCTCCATGTAGAGCGCGATCACGCGCGTGGCCTCGTCCTCGGCCAGGTGGTCGACGAAATCCGCGAGGTCGAGGTCGGCCTCGTTGCTGGTCGAGACCAGCTTCGAGAAGCCGATGCCGCGCGCCGCGCCGCGCGAGAGCAGCGAGCCCAGGATGCCGCCGCTCTGCGACACGACGGCGATGCCGCCGGCCACGAGGTCGTCGGCCTCGAGCGCGCCGCTGGCCGACAGCGTGATGCGGTCGGTGAGGTTCACCAGCCCGATGGTGTTGGGCCCGAGCAGGCGCATGCCGCCGGCCCCCTCGAGCAGCTCGCGCTGGCGCTGCTGCCCCTGCGCGCCGGTCTCGGCGTAGCCGCTCGCAAGCACGATCGCCGCGGCGCAGCCGCGCGCCGCGAGTTCGCGCACCGCGGCCTGCGCACGCTCGGCGCCCAGCAGCACGATCGCGACGTCGGGCGCCTCGGGCAGCGCGCCGATGTCGGGGTAGCAGCGCAGGCCCGCGATGCTCTCGGCCTTCGGGTTCACCGGATAGATCGCGCCCGCGAAACCATGCTTCTGCAGATAGGCGACGGGCCGGCCCGAGGTCTTCGCGAGGTCGGCCGAGGCGCCGATCACCGCCACGCTGCGCGGACGGATCAGGCGGGAGATCGGGGAGATGGCATCGCTCATCGCGCGCCCTCCTTGGCCGCCGACTTCGCGAGAAAGGCCTCGACCGAGGCGCGATGTTCGTTCGAGGTGTAGCAGATCGCCTGCGCCTGGCTGCCGAGGCCGAAGACCTGTTCGGCCTGCAGTTCGAAGCTCTGGTTCAGGATGCCCTTGGCCAAGGCGACCGCGGTGCGCGAGCCCGCGCCGAGTTCGCGCGCCCAGCGCGTCGCGTCGGCCAGCAGCGCCTCGGGCGTGCTCAGGCGGTCGGCGATGCCGAGCTCGATCGCCTCGTTGGCGCGCACGGTGCGGCCCGTGAAGATCAGCGCCTTGGCGCGCGCCAGGCCCACGCGGCGCGGCAGGAAGTACATGCCGCCGCCATCGGGAATCAGCCCGCGCAGCACGTAGTTCCAGGCGAAGCTGGCATGCGGCTCGGAGGCGATCACGAAGTCGCAGGCCATCGCGAGGTCCGTGCCCAGGCCGGTCGAAGCGCCGTTCACCGCGGCGATGGTGGGCTTGGGCAGGTCGTGCAGCGCGCTCAGTGCGTGATGGGTACGCTGCTGCCGCGCCCAGCCGTTGTAGGCGATCTCGCCGGCCGGTGCCTGCATGCGCTGCTGCATCGCGCGGATGTCGCCGCCCGCGCAGAAGGCCTTGCCCGCGCCGGTGAGCACCAGCGCGCGCACGCTGTCGTCGCGGTTCACGCGCTCGAGCGCGGCCATGAGTTCGCCGCGCATGACGTCGTCGACGGCGTTGCGCACCTCGGGTCGGTCGAGCGTGAGGATGGCGACGCCGTCCTCGGTGCGAAGCTGGATGGATGAGGTGGGAGTGGTCATGTCGGCAAGGGGATGAAAAATGGAAGAGGGCTCGCTCAGTCGAGCTGGATGTGCGCCTCGCGCACCAGCTGGCCCCAGCGGGCCTGCTCGGCGGCGACGTAGCGCGTCAGTTCCTCGGGCGGCGAGGCGATCACCACGATGCCCTCGTCGGCGATGCGCTTGCTGAAGGTCTCGCTGTGCGCCGCCTTGCGGATCGCGGCATTGAGCCGCGCCACCACCTCGGTGGGCGTGCCGGCCGGCGCATAGAGCCCGTACCAGCTCTCGGCCACGTAGCCGGGCACGCCGCTCTCGGCCACCGTGGGCACAGAAGGCATGGCCGGCGAGCGCCGCGGCGAGGTCACGGCCAGCGCGCGCAGCTTGCCGCTCGCGATGTAGGGCGCCACGCTCGCGGCGGTGGTGAACATCAGGTCGATCTGGCCGCCGAGCAGGTCGGTCAGCGCCGGCGCCGAGCCGCGGTACGGCACGTGCGTGAGGTCGACCTGAGCGAGCCGCTTGAAGAGTTCGCCCGCCAGGTGCGCCGAGGTGCCGTTGCCGAACGAGCCGTAGCTGAGCTTGCCGGGATGCGCCTTCGCGAACGCGAGCAGGTCGGCCACCGAGCGGAAGGCGCGGTCGCTGCGCACCACCAGCACGTTGGGCGAGCGGCCGACCAGGCTCAGCGGCGCGAAGGCCTTGGCCTGGTCGTAGGGCAGCTTGGGCTGCAGGCTGGGGTTGACCGCGTGCGCGAAGGTCGCCATCAACAGCGTGTAGCCATCGGGCGCGCTCTTGGCGACATAGTCGCTGCCGATGATGGTGCCGGCGCCGGGCTTGTTCTCGACGATCACCGACTGCTTCAGTTCGGCGCCGATGCCCGCGCCGAGCACGCGCGCGATCACGTCGGTGCCGCCGCCGGCCGCGAACGGCACGACGAGGCGGATCGGTTGCTTCGTGGGGAAGGCCTGCGCGGCCGCGCCGCCCATCGCCAGGGCGAGGGCCAGGCCGGTTGCCAGGCTCATGAGCACGCGCCGCGCGCGCCCGTCGATTCGAAATTGCATGCTGTCTCCTTCTCGGCACAGGCGGAAAAAGCTCGCCGCGCCATAGGGGAAAAGCATAGGCACGAGGGCCTACGCATACACTCCCCCAATTCCAAGCAATGGAATCGAAACCCAGGCCAGCATGGAGCCCGCATGAGCCGCATGACCCCCTCGCTCGAGCAGAAGCCCGGCATCTCGCCGGCCAACCGTTCGCTGGAACGCGGCGTGGAAATCCTGCGCGCCTTCCGTCCGGGCTCGGAGCTGCTGGGCAATGCCGAGCTTGCCGACCGCACCGGCCTGTCGCGTTCCACCGTGAGCCGCCTCACGCAGACGCTGGTGGGCGCGGGCATGCTGCAGGTCGATGCGGGCCAGCGCGCCTACCGGCTGGCGCCCGCGGTGCTGAGCCTCGCGCATGCGATGCGCTCGGGCTCCAGCGTGCTGTCGCTGGCCGCGCCGAAGATGCGCGCGCTGGCCGAGTCGCGCCGCATCAACGTCGGCCTGGCCGCGCCCGACCGCGACGAGATGGTCTACCTCGAGTCGATCCGCTACAACCGGCGCGTGTCGCTGCGCAACGTGGTCTCGGGCCAGCGCGTGCCGATGGAGCTCACCTCGCTCGGGCGCGCCTGGCTGGCCACGGCCGGCGAACCGCGGCGCAAGGCGCTCTATGCGCTGTTCAAGCAACGCCGGCGCGAACAGTGGCCCGCCCTGCGCGAGGAGATCGAGGCCGCCATCGCCAGCGTGAACATGCGCGGTTTCTGCGCCGCCGCCTGGCAGCCCGAGGTGGTGGCGCTCGCCGCGCCGATCCGCCTGCCCGCCGCGCAGCCCGACGAAGCGCCGGGCGCCTCGGGCTACGTGCTCAACCTCAGCGTCTCCAGCAGCGAATCGCTCGCGAGCGTGGTGCGCGAACTCTCGCCGGCGCTGCTCGCGCTGGTGGCCGACGTGGAACGCGCGCTCGCGCGCGGCTTTGCATGAACCCCGAAGGAAGCATCGAATGACCGACACCCTGCGCCAGCTCTATCCCCCGATCGAACCCTACGAAAGCGGCATGCTCGACGTGGGCGACGGCCACCGCATCCGCTACGAGCGCGTGGGCACGCCCGGCGCCAAGCCCGCGGTGTTCCTGCACGGCGGCCCCGGCGGCGGCATCTCGCCCGAGCACCGGCGGCTGTTCGATCCCGCGCGCTATGACCTGCTGTTGTTCGACCAGCGCGGCTGCGGCCTGTCGGAGCCGCATGCGGGCCTCGAGGCCAACACCACCTGGCACCTGGTGGCCGACATCGAGCGCCTGCGCGAGCTGGTGGGCGCCGAGCGCTGGCTGGTGTTCGGTGGCTCGTGGGGTTCGACGCTCGCGCTGGCCTATGCGCAGAAGCACCCCGAGCGCGTCAGCGAGCTGGTGCTGCGCGGCATCTACACCGTCACGCGCGCCGAGCTCGACTGGTACTACCAGTTCGGCGTGTCGGAGATGTTCCCCGACCGCTGGGAGCAGTTCCAGGCCCCGATCCCCGAGGCCGAGCGCGGCGACATGATCGCGGCCTACCGCAAGCGGCTGACCGGCGACGACCCGGTGGCGCAGATCGAGGCCGCGCGCGCCTGGAGCGTCTGGGAAGGCCAGACCATCACGCTGCTGCCGAGCCCCGCGCTCGCCGCCTCGCATGCCGACGACCATTTCGCGCTGGCCTTCGCGCGCCTGGAGAACCACTACTTCGTGCACGACGCCTGGCTCGAGGACGGCCAGTTGCTGCGCGACGCGCATCGGCTGCACGGCATCCCGGGCGTGATCGTGCACGGCCGCTACGACATGCCCTGCCCCGCGCGCTACGCCTGGGCCCTGCACAAGGCCTGGCCCGAAGCGGAGTTCCACCTGATCGAGGGGGCGGGGCATGCGTATTCGGAGCCCGGGATCCTCGATCGCCTGCTGCGGGCGACGGATGGGTTTGCTGGGCGCTGAGGCGGAATCTCTATAATGTGCAGAATTCTGTACAAATCAACCTCGAGGAGCCGGCCATGGCCATCTCAGCCGCTGACGTGATTCCGCTGTCGCAGGCCAGGGCGAACCTGTCCGAACTGGTCGACGAAGTGAAGGCCGGAGCCGAGAAGATCATCACCAAGAATGGCGAGAGCTATGTGGCCATCATCGATGCGCAGCGGCTCGACTACTACCACCAGCTGGAGCGCGAACGCATCCACCTGCTGCTGATCGAAGATGCCAGCCGGGGCCTGGCCGACGTCGCTGCCGGCAAGGTCAAGGACGCGCGAAGCGCTCTGTCCGCCATCCAGCGTCGCCGCGCGGCCAAGACCGCCGGGTGACCGACGACGCCGCATCGTGACCGCGAAGAGCACCGTCAAGCTCACAGCGAACTTCGAGCGAAACCTCGAAGAGATCGAAGCCTTCCTGATCGACGCCGAGGCGCCGCACGCTTTCGACACGCTGCTGGAGGAACTGGCGGACACCGTCATCCCCAACCTCGAGAGCTTCCCGGGCATGGGGCGCCTGTTCCTCGAGCGACCGGCCCGCTCGGTGGAAGTCGCCAATGGCACGGCACGGCTGATCAAGCAGCTCGGCGCACTCGCCAAGGACGGCGAGCTGCGCGAGTACGTGATGACGCACTACCTGCTGCTCTATGCGCGAATCGATGGCCGGATCCATCTGCTCTCGATTCGCCACCAGCGGCAGCTCTCCTTCGATTTCATGGCCTTGTGGCGGCGCTGAGTACATCGGACCACGCGGCCCCGGGCCAACGAGTCAGTCCTGGCCTTCGGCCCCCGCCGCCTTCACGATCCGCCCCCACTTCTGGTGCTCCGCCGCGATGAATCGCTTGTATTCCGCCGGCCCCAGGTACTGCGGATCGGCCCCCACCTCGGCCAGCGCGGCCTTGATGTCGGAGGCCTGCCAGGCCTTCTCGAGCGCGGCCGAGAGGCGGTCGATTGCGGACTTGGGCACGCCCGCGGGCGCGGCCACGCCGAACCAGATCGAGACGTCGTAGCCCGGCACGCCGGCCTCGGCGATCGAGGGCACGCCGGGGAAGGCGGGCGACTTGCGCGGGCTGGTCACGGCCAGCGCGCGGATCTTGCCGGCCTTGACGTAGGGCGCATGGGTCGAGGCGGTGTCGAACATCATGTCGACGCGGCCCGCGAGGAAATCCGACAGCGCGGGCGCGGAGCCCTTGTAGGGCACGTGCAGCATCTGCGTGCCGGTCATGCTCTCGAACAGCGCGCCCGACAGGTGGCTCGAGGCGCCGATGCCGGCCGAGGCATAGGTCAGCTTGCCGGGGTTGGCCTTGGCCAGCGCGATCAGCTCGGCCACCGTGTTCGCCTTCACCGAGGGATGCACCACCAGCACGTTCGAGGCCGAGGCCACGTTGCCGATGGGCTCGAAATCGGTCAGCGGGTTGTACTTGAGCTTGCGGTAGATGAAGGGGTTGATCGCCATCGTGCCGGTGGTGGTGAAGAACAGCGTGTAGCCGTCCTTCGGCGCGGCCAGCGCCACCTCGGCCGCGATCGCACCGCCTGCGCCGCCGCGGTTGTCGACCACCACGGGCTGGCCCAGCTCCTTCGAGAGCCGGGTCGCGGTGAAGCGCGCCATCGCGTCGGTGGCGCCGCCCGCGGGGAAGGGCACGACCAGCGTGACGGGCTTGTCGGGGAAGGCCGCGGCCGCGGAGGCGGCGAGGCCCAGCGCAAGCAGGCCGCCGAGGGCGGCGCGCCGCGAGAGAAGAAAGAGGAAGGAAGCGGTCATGGCTGTCTCCTGCCGCTGGTGCGGCATGCGTTGTGATGAATCGGGAGAAGAAGGGAAGGACTTCAGTCGTTCGCGCGGTCGCGCGGCGGCGCGGCCGACACGAGCTCGTAGAGCGCCGGGTAGTAGCGGTCGCCCCAGCCCGCGTCGATCGTGCGCCGCAGCGTAGCCGCGGTCTCGCGCGCCATCGCGGCCTCGAGCCCCGCGGCCTGCGCGAGCTCGAGCGCGAGGCTCACGTCCTTGAGCGCATAGCGCGTCGCGAAGCGGCCCTCGGGATAGTGGCGCGGCAGCAGCGCCTCGCGGCCCTGCACGCGCGCGGCGCGGCTGTCGGCCGAGCCCAGTTCGATGGCATCGAGCAGCACCGCGCCGTCCACGCCATGCGCGCGCGCCACGGCCATCGCCTCGGCCAGGGCCTGCACGGCCTCGAACAGGACGGTGTTGTGCAGGATCTTCACCACCTGGCCCGCGCCGGTGCCGCCGCAGTGCGTGATGTCGCTGCCCATGCAGCGGAAGTGAGGCATCAGCGCGCTCACGTCCTCGACCGTGCCGCCGACCATGATGCTCAGCGTGCCCGCGATGGCGGCCGCGGGCATGCGCGCCACCGGTGCGTCGACGAAGCGGTGGCCGGCCTGCGCGAGCCGCTCGGCCATGCGGCGAGTGGCCAGCACGGAGGTGGTGCCCATGTCGACCACGGTGCGGCCGCCCTCCCCGCCTTCTCCGTCCTGCCAGGCCTCGGCCAGCGCCTCGACCACCGACTCCGCCGCCTGCGCGCTCGCGAGGCAGAGGAACACCACCGAGGCCTCGTGCGCCAATGCGCGCAGCGAGTCCGCTGGCACCGCGCCGCGCTCGGCCAGCCGCCGCATCGGCGCGGCATCGAGGTCATGGCACAGCACGCGCGCACCGCTCTTCGCCGCGAGGTTGGCGCACATGGGCTCGCCCATCACGCCGAGGCCGATGAAACCCAGGGTCCGTGGCGTCATCTCAGAGCCCCACCATCACGGTCTTGGCCTCTTGATAGGTGCGGATGCCGAAGAAGCCCTTCTCGCGTCCCGAGCCGCTTTCCTTGAAGCCACCGAAGGGCACCGACACGCTGAGCGTCTTGTAGGTGTTGATCCAGACCGTGCCGGCCTCGACCGCGCGCGCCACGCGCCAGGCCTTGGGAAAGTCGCGCGTCCACACGCCCGCGGCCAGGCCGAAGAAAGTGTCGTTGGCCTGCGCGACGAGGTCCTCCTCGTTGTCGAAGGGCATCACGCACAGCACCGGGCCGAACACCTCCTGCTGGCAGATGCGCGCGTCGTTCGTCACGCCGCCGATGAGGGTGGGCAGGTAATAGGCGCCGTTGGACAGCGCGGGGTCGGCCGGGCGGCTGCCGCCGGCCAGTACCTCGGCGCCGTCCTCGCGCGCCATGTTCACCATGGCCTCGACCTTGTCGCGGTGCACGAAGGACGACAGCGGCGCCACCTGCGAGCGCGCATCGTCGGGCGGCCCCACGCGCAGCGCCTTGGCGGCCTGCACCAGCCGCGCGACGAAGGCATCGTGGATGCCGCGCTCGACGAACAGCCGCGTGCCCGCGATGCACGACTGGCCGCTGGACGAGAACACGCCATGCAGCACGCCCTGCAGCGCCTTGTCGAGGTCGGCGTCGGCGAACACGATGTGCGGCGACTTGCCGCCGAGCTCGAGCGCCACCGCGGCCATGCGGCCCGCGGCCTCGCGCGCGATCGCCTTGCCGGTGGCGGTGCCGCCGGTGAACGAGATCAGCCGCACCTCGGGATGCGCGACCAGCGCCGAGCCGGTCTCGGCGCCGAGGCCGGTCACCACGTTGAGGATGCCCGGCGGCAGGCCGGCCTCGAGCGCGAGCTCGGCCACGCGCAGCGCGATGGTGGGCGTGAACTCCGAGGGCTTGAGCACCACCGCGTTGCCGGCCGCGAGCGCCGCCGCCACCTTCTGCGATTCGAGCGTGAGCGGCGAATTCCAGGGCGTGATCGCGGCCACCACGCCGAAGGGCTCGTAGAGCACCATCGACAGGTGGTCGCCGCGCGAGGGCGCCACTTCGGCCGGCATGGTCTCGCAGATCGACGCGAAGTAGCGGTAGGCCGCCGCGCCGCCGGCCGCCTGCGCCACGCATTCGGCGCGCAGCTTGCCGTTCTCGCGCATCTGGCGCTCGGCCAGCTCCTCGGCGTTGGCCTCGATCAGGTCGGCGATGCGGTGCAGGATCGCCGCGCGCCGGTGCGGCAGCATCGCGCGCCACTCGGGCCGGGCCTGCGCGGCCTTGGCGGTGCGCACCGCGAGGTCCACGTCCTCGCGGCTCGCGCTGCCGATCAGGCCGTTGAGCGCGCCGGTGGCGGGGTTGATCGATTCGAAGGGCGTGCCCTGTCCTGTTGTCCAGGTGGCGCCGATCAGGAAGGGCCTGACGCCCGCGCTTTGCGTGCTCGCGCTCATGGAAGTCTCCTTGGGGCCGTGCTGGCCGCTGTCTCGGTGGATAGGAAGAATGGATGCATGGTAGGAAGGGCGCGCGGCTCGCGACACCGCTCGATTCCAAGCAGTGGAATGGTGTGAGAGGACCGGCGCAGGCTACGCAGCAGAGCGCGCGGCGACAAGGCGCCGGCGCTGCATGGGCTTTCAAGGCCAACTAACAGATCGCAAAGCCGCCACTAGACTCGGCGCTTCGATATCGCAATGGAGAGCGCCGCATGCGCCAGGACCTGCTGGATGGACTCGTCGCCTTCATCGTGGCGGCGGAAGAGCGCGGCTTCTCGGCCGCCGCGGTGCGCCTGGGCGTCACGCCCTCGGCCGTGAGCCAGTCGATCCGCAGCCTCGAGCGGCGCCTGGGCATCGCGCTGTTCAACCGCACCACGCGCAGCGTGAGCCTCACCGAGGTCGGCGAGCGCTATCTCGAGAAGGTGCGGCCGGTGGTGTCGGAGCTCGCCGCGGTGTCCGAGGAGCTGGGCCGCGAGGCCGACCACCCGAGCGGCCTGCTGCGGCTCAACGTGCCGCGCGCGGGCTACACCATCGGCCTGCAGCCGGTGCTGCGGCGCTTTCTCGACCGCTTCCCCGACGTCAAGCTCGAGCTGCGGATCGAGAACCAGCTGGTGGACATCGTGGCCCAGGGCTTCGATGCCGGCATCCGCTTCGGCGACCTGGTCGAGAAAGACATGATCGCGGTCAGGATCGGGCCGCGCATCGAGGCGCACTTGATCGCCTCGCCCGATTACCTCGCGCGCCACGGCACGCCCGCGCATCCCACCGAGCTGCTGGCGCACGACTGCATCGGCTTTCGCCACGTCAGCACCGGCCAGGTCGAGCGCTGGCAGTTCGCGCGCGGCGACGAGACGCTGCAGCTCGCGATCGACGGCCGGCTCGTGCTCAACGACTCGGCCGCGCTGGTGCGCGCCGCGCTCGACGGCATCGGTGTCGCCTACATGATCAACGGCTACATCGAGCCGCTGATCGAGCAGGGCCTGCTGGTGCGGCTGCTGGCCGACTGGAGCCCGGTGCTGCCGGGCCTCACGCTCTATTACCCCGACCGGCGCCGCGTGCCCGCGAAGCTGCGCGCGCTGATCGACTTCCTGCGCGCGGAGCTGCCCGCGGCGTCGGCGGTGCCGCCGCCCGAGCTGCGCCTGGCCTGAAGCCGATCAGATGACGCGGCTCGCAGCGAGCCGGTCGATCCGCCCGGTATCGCACCCGAGCTCGTCGGCCAGCACCTCGCGCGTGTGCTGGCCCAGGGTCGGCGGCGCGCGCCGGTAGGCCACCGGCGAGGCCGACAGCCGGATCGGATTGGCCACCAGTGGAATGGTGCCGGCCGTGGCGTGCTCGACCTCGATCTTCATGCCGCGCGCGATCACCTGCGCGTCCTCGAACACCCGCGCGAGGTCGTTGATCGGGCCGCAGGGCACCTCGGCCGCCTCGAGCGCCGCCACCCATTCGTCGGTGGAACGCGTCAGCGTGCATTCGCGCAGCAGCCGGATCAGCTCGACGCGGTGCGCGATGCGCGCGAGGTTGGTCGCGAAGCGCTCGTCGGTGGCCAGCGCCGGCCGGCCGATGGCCGCGCACAGCCGCGCGAACTGGCCGTCGTTGCCGACCGCGATGATCACGTCGCCGTCGGCGGTCGGGAAGTCCTGGTACGGCACCACGTTGGGATGCGCATTGCCGAGCCGGCCCGGCGAGCGGCCGCCGTAGAGGAAGTTCATGCCCTGGTTCGCCATGCAGGCCACCTGCACGTCGAGCAGCGCGAGGTCGATGTGCTGGCCCGTGCCGCTGCGCTCGCGGTAGGCCAGCGCGGCCAGGATCGCGTTCGAGGCGTACAGGCCGGTGAACAGGTCCGCCACCGCGACACCGACCTTGAGCGGGCCGGCGCCCTGCTCCGATTCCGCGCGGCCGGTGACGCTCATGAGCCCGCCCATGGCCTGCACCAGGAAGTCGTAGCCCGCGCGCGGCGCGTAGGGGCCGGTCTGGCCGAAGCCGGTGATCGAGCAGTACACCAGCCGCGGGAACTCGGCATGCAGCGTGTCGTAGTCGAGGCCGTACTGCGCGAGGCCGCCGACCTTGTAGTTCTCCACCAGCACGTCGCAGCGCGCGGCGAGTTCGCGCACCAGTTGCTGGCCCTCGGGCGTGGTGATGTCGATGGTGACCGAGCGCTTGTTGCGGTTGGCGCACAGGTAGTAGGCCGCGTCGCGCGTGGGCTGGCCGTCGCGGTCGTGCAGGAAGGGCGGGCCCCAGCTGCGCGTGTCGTCGCCGCTGCCGGGCCGCTCGACCTTGATCACGTCGGCGCCGAGGTCGGCGAGCATCTGCGAGGCCCAGGGGCCGGCCAGCACGCGCGACAGGTCGAGCACCTTCACATGCGAGAGAGCGCCGTCCATCGCTTCAGGCCGCCAGCATGTGCAGGCCCGAGCCCAGGTGGGCCGCGCCGTCGATCTGGATCAGCTGGCCGGTCATGAGGTGCGCGGCCGGGGTGGCGAGGAAGGCGACCAGCTCGGCCACCTCCTCCACGCTGGTGGCGCGGCCCATCGGCGTGGCGTCGACCAGCCGGTCGAGCATCGCCTTCGCGGCCTCGCCGGCCAGGCCCTCGGTCAGCACCGCGCCGGGGCCGATGCAGTTGAGCGCGATGTCGTCCCTGGCCCATTCGAGCGCCAGCGTGCGCATCAGGCCCAGCACGCCGGCGCGCGCGGCGATCGAATGCGCGATGCCCATCGAGCCGCGGTCCACGCCCGACAGCGAGATGTTGACCACCGAGCCCTTGCGCGCCTTGAGGAAGGGATAGGCGGCCTTGGTGACGACGAAGATGGCCGACAGGTTGACGTCGATCACGGCGTCCCAGCCCTTGCGGCTGATGCCGGTGGCGGGCGCGAAGAACTGGCCGCCCGCGTTGTTCACCAGCAGGTCGATGCCCTGGCGCTGGCCGACGCGCGCGACCAGTGCCTCGATCGCCTCGGTGTCGCGCACGTTGCAGGTCTCGAAGCCGAAGCGGCCCGCGAGGCCCTCGGCCAGCTGGCCGGTCTCCTCGAGCGCCTCGGCGCGGCGGCCGGTGCCGAAGACGTCCATGCCCAGCGCCATCAGCCGCAGCGCGATCGCGCGGCCGATGCCGGAGCCGGCGCCGGTGATGAAGGCCGAGCGTCCCTGGTGGACGCCGGGCCGCATGACCCGCAGCGCGTCGGCGGCGGGAAGGGAAGAAGTGCTGGCCATCGAAGGCTCCTCGGATCGGAAGGATGGAAGAAGGGAAAAGGACGCGGCTTCAGGCGAAGCGCAGGCCGCCGCCCACGTGCGGCGTCGCGCTGCGCGGCAGCCGCTGCCCGTCGAACAGCGCCGGGAACGCGGGCACGTGCTCGCCCGAGGGCAGCGCCTGGGAGACCGCGCCGGGGCGCAGCGCGCGGATCATGGCCAGCGCCTCCTCGGGCGGCCGCACGTTGCCGGCCGGTATCTGCAGCGCCCGCATCTGCGCCAGCACCTCGTCGCGCCGGCGCGGCAGCGTCCAGGCCTCGACCTGGGCGTCGAAATGCGCGGCGCGCGCGATGCGCTCCTTGATCGGCGCGTCGTCGGCGCCCACCAGCGGCCGCAGCCGGCGCCAGTAGGCATCGAGCCCGCCGAGGATGTAGACGTGGCCGTCGGCGCAGCGGTAGATGCTCGAGGGCGCGGAGGCGCGGTCGCGGTTGCCCATCGGCGGATCGAGCGGGTCGCCCTCGCTGACCGCGAGCATCGCCGGCCCGATCAGCATGCTGGCCGCGACCTCCATCATCGACAGATCGACCAGGCAGCCCTGGCGCGCGGGGCCGAGCATGGCCATGGCGCAGCTCATGCCGGCGTACATGCCGCAGAACATGTCGATCGGCCAGCTGGTCGACAGCCGCGGCGAGCCATCCTCGTCGCCGTTGAGCAGCGCGAAGCCCGACTCGCACTGCGCGATGGTGTCCATGCAGATGCGTGCGTCCTGCTGGCCGTAGCCCGAGATCAGCACGATCACGAGCCGCGGGAAGCGTTCGCGCAGCGTCGGCCCGTCCAGGCCCAGGCCGCTCAGCGACGCGGGCGCGAGGTTGCAGACGAAGGCGTCGGCCTCCGCGAGCATGACATCGAGCGCCGCGCGGTCGGCGGCCTCGCGCAGGTTCAGCACCCGGCTGGTCTTGCCGGTGTTGAAGCTGCGCGCGTAGTAGCTGCCGAAGCCGTTGCCCGGCAGGGTGCGCACGCCGTCGCCCTGCGGCGACTCGACCTTCGTGACCTCGGCGCCGAAGTCCGCGAGGTACTGGGCCGCCGTGGGCCCGGCGATGAACTGCGACAGGTCGACCACGCGCCGGCCGGCCAGCGGGCGCGGCAGGCCCTGGGCCCGCGCCTCAGGCATGCACCACCCGCGTGGCCTTGTGGATGGTGCGCGGCAAGGTGCCGGACTCGACCACCTCGACATGGAAGCGCACCTGCAGCTTCTCGCGCAGCCGCTGCGACAGCCGCTCGCCGAGGTCGGCCGGCGCGCCCGCCGCGCGCTCCACGCGCAGCTTCACGCCGGTGAGGAAGCCGGTGTGCGGGTCCTTCACGCTGTCGTCGAGCACCAGCAGGTACTCGTTGCTCAGGCCTGGGAAGGCGCGCACGATGTCCTCGACCGCCGAGGGAAACAGGTTCACGCCGCGGATGATCAGCATGTCGTCGGCGCGGCCCAGCACGCCGCCGGCCAGGCGCGCGTGGGTGCGGCCGTCGGGCGCGGTGCGGCTGTCGCGCACCACCATGTCGCCGGTCCACCAGCGCACCAGCGGGCAGGCCTCCTTGTCGAGATGGGTCAGCACCAGCACGCCGCGCTCGCCATCGGCCACCGGCTCCTTGGTGTCGGGATGCAGCACCTCGACGTAGATGAAGTCCTCGGCCAGCGTCGGGCCGAGCTGCGCGGCGGTGTCCCAGCCGATCGGCTGGCATTCGAGCGCGCCGTAGCAGTCGAACATCTTCGCGCCCCACTGGCGCTCGATGCGCTCGCGCGTGCCGGGGATGCTGGCGCCGGGCTCGCCGCCCACGCAGACCATCTTCACGCGCGAGGTGGTCAGGTCGCGCCCCAGCTTCTCGGCCGCCTCGGCCATGTGGGCCATGAACGAGGGCGTGCCGATCACGCACTGGCTGCCGTACTGGAAGATGGTCTCGATCTGGCGCTCGGTGTCGCCCGAGGAGGCCGGGATCACCAGCGCGCCCAGGTGCTGGGCCGCGAGCGTGGCGCCGAGGCCGCCGACGAACCACGCGTAGTTGAACATGCACTGGAAGATGTCGCCGCGCCGCAGGCCCTGCGCATAGAGGTAGCGCGCGTAGAGGTCGGCCCAGCGTTCGATGTCGGCCTGGGTCCAGAGCACCGGCGCGGGCCGGGCCGTGGTGCCGGAGGAGAAATGCACCCGCACGGCCTCGCCGGGTTCGACGGCGGCCAGGGCGCCGAACGGGGGCTGCGCCTCGAGGCCGGCGACGTAGTCGGCCTTGCGCGTGAACGGCAGCCGGCGCAGGTCGGCGAAGCTCTTCAGGTCGCCGGGCTCGAAGCCGACCTCGGCGAACACCTTGCGGTAGTGGCTGCTGGTGCGCCCCACGCGCTCGAGCTGGCGGCGCAGGGCATCGATCTGGAAGGCCTCGATGCGGTCGCGCGACCAGGTCTCCCTCTCATCCCAGATGGTCTCGGAAAAGGGCTGTCTTTCTTGCTGCTTCATGGTTTGGATCCTTGAGAAGCCCGCGCAGCGCGAAGGCTGCCAGGGCATGAGCGATGTCGTCCACCGCCTCGGCGCTCTGCAGCCGCCGCTGGCTGTACCAGACGGTGGCCCAGTTGAGCGCGCCGAAGAAGGGCTTGGTGATGAGCTTCGCCGGCTGGTCGACGAACAGGCCCGCGCGCACCCCGTCGTCGATCACCTCGACGAACATCTGTTCGTAGTCGTCGCGCATCTTGACCACCGAGCGCAGCCGCTTGGCGCCCGAGGAGGCGCCCAGCAGGTGCCGCTCCAGTCCCTGCACCGCCACCTTCTGCATCGGCAGCTCGGTCAGCAGGATCTGGGTATGGCGCAGCGCCATCGCGGACAGGCGCTCGAGCGGGTCGCCCGCGCCGCGCGCGATCGGCTCGACCTGCTCGTTGAGCCGGTTCATCGCGGCGATCTGCACGTCGAAGAAGAGGTCGGCCTTGCTGCGGTAGTGGTGATAGATGCGGCCCTTGGTGGCGCCCAGGCGCTGCGCCACCGCGTCGATCGACGTCGCCGCATAGCCCAGCTCCATGAAAAGTTCCGCCGCCGCCTGCAGGATCTCGTTGCGCGACTCGTTGCCGCCCGGATCCACCACTGCCTGTTGTGCACTCGCCATCGCCAACCTCTTCTCTTTCGTGATTCACTTCACCCGATCTTCCGCCTCCTTGCGCACGGCGCGTGACAACACCAGCCGCTGGATTTCGGACGATCCCTCGTAGATCTCGAGGATGCGCTGGTCGCGGTACAGCCGTTCCGCGACCGTCGGCTTGCAGTAGCCCATGCCGCCCCAGATCTGGACCGCATTGTCCGCCGCCCGGTGGGCCACCTCGGAAGTGAAGAGCTTGGCCATGGCGCCGAGGTTCGAGACGTCGGCGCCGGCGTCGTAGGCGCGCGCGGCCTCGTACAGCATCATGCGGGCGGCCGAGATCTCGGTCGCCATGTCGGCCAGCTTGAAGCCGATGCCCTGGTTCTCGCCGATCGGCTGGCCGAAGGTGCGGCGCTCGACCGCGCGCTGCGAGGCCTCGCGGAAGGCCGCGAGCGCCAGCCCCATCGACTGCGCCGACACCATGATGCGGCCCACGTTGAGCGTCTGCAGCGCCAGCCGCAGCGCGCGGTTGAGCTCGCCGATGCGCGCGCTGTCGGGCACCACCACGTCGACGCGCAGGTTCGAGGTCTGGGTGCCGCGGATGCCCATCTTGTCGGACAGCTCGTCGACCACCGCGCCGGGCTTCTCCTTGTCGACCATGAAGGCCGAGATGCCGCGCCCGCCCGCGGCCGGGTCGGTCTTGGCGAACACCACGTAGTAGCGCGAGGCGCCGCCATTGCCGATCCAGTACTTCTCGCCGCGCAGGCGCCAGCCATCGCCCTCGCGCACCGCCGTGGCCTCGATGGCCGCGGCATCCGAGCCCGCCACGCGCTCCGACAGCGCGAAGCTGGTGGCGCGGCCCTGCGTCATCTCGCGCAGGTAGAAATCCTTCTGCGCGTCGGTGCCGGCCAGCAGGATCGGGAAGGCGCCGAGCTGGTAGGCGCACATGATCGCGGCGGTCGACGCGCAATGCATGCCCAGCGTCTCGACCGCGGCCACGGTGGCGGTCAGGCTCTGGCCCTCGCCGCCCCACTGCGTGGGCAGGAACAGGCCGGTGAAGCGGTGCGCCACCAGCGCCTCGATGGTCTCCCAGGGATAGCGCTGGTCGCGGTCGAGCTCGGGCGCCAGCGGCGCGAAGCGTTCGCGCCCGAGGCGGTCGGCCAGTTGTTGCCAGCGGGTGGCGGCGTCGTCGAGCGATGGGGTCCAGATCACGGTCACTTGGGAGTCTCCAGGGTGGTCAAAGAAGGTGTGGCCGGGGCGGCGCGCGCGCGGAACAGGCGGCCCAGCGGACGCGCCAGGCCCATCAGCCCCTGCGGGAAGAAAGCCAGGATCAGCACCAGCACGCTGCCCAGCACGATCTTGTCGACGTAGCCGCCGAGCGAGAAGAACTTCTCCTGCACCAGCACCAGCGCGGTCGCCAGCAGCGGGCCCAGCAGCTGCCGGCGCCCGACCAGCACCACGGCCGTCAGCATCAGGATCAGGAAGTAGTTCTCCAGGATGTCGGCGCTGACGTAGGCGCGCTGGTAGGCGTAGAGCCAGCCGGCCAGCGCGCTGATCGGCGCCGAGAACAGGAACACCTGCAGCCGCACGCGCGCCGGGTCGATGCCGCCGATGGTCGCGAGCCGCGGGTTCAGGTGGGTCATGATGGCCGCCGCGCCGAGCTGCGAATGGCGGAAGCGGTCGACCAGGTAGATCACCGCCACCAGCAGCGCGAAGGCGTAGGGCCAGAGCTCCTTGTCGTTGCGCGCGGTCAGCGTCAGCGGCCCGATCGAGAGGTCGAGCATCGGCAGCCCGCGCACGCCGTCGGAGCCGCCGAGGAAGGCCCAGTTGGCCGCCAGCGTCATCGCCACCACCGCCATCGCATAGGTGACGAGCGAGAACACGAACTCGCGCAGCCGCAGCGTCACCAGCCCGATGGCCGCGGCGAACACCAACGCCAGCGCGATCGAGGCGCCGAGCGTGGCCCAGGAACCGGCACCGGCGCGCGTGGACAGCAGCGCCGTGGTGTAGGCCCCGACCGCGAAGAACACGGTGTGGCCGAGGCTGACCTCGCCGAGGTCGGAGACGATCACGTCGAGGCCATAGGACAGCACGGCCAGGATCGCGATCAGCACGGCCGCGCTGTAGACCGAGGCGCCGCCGCCGAGCCAGCCCGGCGCGAACAGCACCAGCACGGCGACGATGGGCAGCGCGGCGCGCTGCGGATGCAGGCGGGCCATCAGTGCACTCCCCCGCGCGCGCCGGCGCCCAGGCCGCCGGGCCGCAATACCAGCACCGCGATCAGCACCAGGAAGGCCGCGGCCGTGGTGTAGGCCGGCGAGACCAGCGCGCCGAACAGCGCCGTGAAAATGCCCAGCGCCACGCCCGCCACGTAGCTGCCCGCCACGCTGCCGATGCCGCCGAGCACCACCACCACGAAGGTCATGATGACCTCCTCGAATCCCATCGAGGTGAGGATCGGCGTGCGCGGCGCGACCATGCCGGCCGCGAACGCGACCGCCGCGCCCTCGAACGCGAACACGCCGTAGTAGACGCGCCGCACGTTGACGCCGGCGAGCTGCGCCAGCTTCGGGTCCTCCGCCACCATGCGCACCAGCCGCCCGGTGCGGGTGCCGTCGAGCGTCCACTTCAGGCCGATGAAGACCGCGATCGCCGCCAGCACGATGGCCGCGTCCTGCCAGGTCAGCCAGAGATCGCCGATGTCGATCTCTCGCTGCGACAGCGCGGTCTCGAGGATCTGGCCGGTGGAACCGAAGATCAGCGCCGCCGCGCCCTGCAGCACGTAGCCGAAGCCCAGCGTCATGATCATGATCGAGACCAGGTTCTGCTCGAAGGTGGCGCGCAGCATCACGCGCTGCATCGCCACGCCGAAGGCCGCGCCCACCGCCATCGCGATCGGCAGCGCCAGCGCGTAGGGCACGCCGGCGCGCGTCACGGCCCACCAGCTGACGAAGGCGCCGAGCATGTACATCTGGCCGTGGCCGAAGTTCACCAGGCGCGCCACGCCCAGCAGCACGGTCCAGCCGATCGCGACCAGCGCGTAGGCATGGCCGAGCACGATGCCGTTGATGAGTTGTTGCAACAGGTTCATGCCGCGTGGGCTCCGAGGTAGGCTTGCGCGATGCGCGGGTCGTTGCCGAACTCGGCCGCCGGTCCCTCGAGGACCACGCGGCCGCGCTCCAGCAGCACGAGGCGGTCGACCACCTCCATGGCAGCGCGCACGTTCTGTTCGACCAGCAGGATGGAAAGGCCCGAGCGGGCCAGCGTTCGCATGGTCTGCAGCACCTGCGAGACCAGCATCGGCGCCAGGCCGATCGAGGGCTCGTCGAGCAGCAGCAGGCGCGGGCCCATCATCAGCGCGCGCCCGATGCCCAGCATCTGGCGCTCGCCGCCCGAGAGCTGCGCGCCCAGGTGGCCGCGGCGCTCGTGCAGGCGCGGGAACAGGCCGTAGATCTCGTCGCGCGTGTAGACCTTGCGCCCGGGCGCGGCCAGCGGCGCGAAGGCGGTCGAGAGGTTCTCCTCCACGCTCATGCGCGAGAACACCAGCCGCCCCTCGGGCACCAGCAGCAGGCCGGCGCGCACGCGGTCGTGCGTGGGCCAGGCATCGATGCGCTCGCCGTTCAGCACCACCTCGCCGGCCACGCGCGGATCGCCGCGCGACCAGCCCGCGAGCGCGTTCACCAGCGTCGACTTGCCGGCCCCGTTGGCACCGATCACGCCGAGGATCTCGCCGCGTCCCACGCGCAGCGCGTCGAGCGCCACCGCGCGGTTGCCCGCGTAGGAGACCGCGAGGCCGCGCACCTCGAGCACCGTGTCCTGATCCGTGCGGCTCATTGCGCCTTCCCCAGGTAGGCCTCGCGCACGCGCGGATCCCGCTGGATCTCGGCCGGCGTGCCGTAGGCGAGTTGACGGCCCAGGTCGAGCACGCAGATGCGGTCGGCCACGGCCATGATCAGTTCCATGTGGTGCTCGATCACCACCAGCGCCACGCCCTCGCGCTTGAGCGCGGACAGCAGCGCGACCAGCGCCGCCATGTCCTCGCCGCCCAGGCCCGCGGCCGGCTCGTCGAGCAGCAGCACGCTGGCGCCCGCGCCGTAGGCCAGCGCGATCGACAGCATGCGCTGCACGCCGTAGGGAATCTCCTTCGGGCTCATCGCGTGATAGAGCGCCGGGATGCCGAAGCGCACCAGCTGGCGCGCCGCGAAGTCCTCGGCCTCGCCGCGCCGGCGCGCGGCGCCGACCGGGTTGAGCACGCTCGACCACAGGCCCGCGTGCGCCTGCGCGCCGAGCACGGCGACGAAGTTGCCGAGCACGCTGAGGTCGTCGAAGAAGGCGTTCTGCTGGAACGCGCGCTTCAGGCCCAGGCCCGCGAGGCCGTAGGGCGGCACCGCCGTCACGTCGCGCCCGTGCAGGCTCACGCGGCCGCCGCGCCGCACCATCGCGGTCACGGCGTCGTAGCACGAGCTCTTGCCGGCGCCGTTCGGGCCGATGATGCCCAGCAGCTCGCCGGGCGCCACCTCCCAGCCCACGCCGTCGAGCGCGACCAGCGCGCCGTAGCGCACGCCCAGGCCTTCCACGCGCAGCGCGGGCGGGGCGGTGGCGTTGCCGGTCGCCGGGTTCATCGCGTCGCTGTGCATGCCCGGCTCACTGCTGCACCACGATCTTGCGGCCGTCCACCTTGAACAGGTAGTGGTGCGACAGCAGCTGGCCGTTGGGCTCGAAAGTCAGGTCGCCCATCACCGTGCCCTTGAAGCTGCCGCCGCGGATGCGCCTGGCGATCGCCTCGCGGTCCAGCGTCTTGAGCTCGTTGGCGGCCATCGCCCACACCTGCAGCGAGGTGGCGCCCAGCGCCATGAACTTGTCGGGCGTGTACTTGAAGAGCTCCTGCGTCTTCGCCACGAAGCGCTGGTTGGCGGGATTCGAGACGAAGGGCTCCACCGCCGGGAAGTAGATGTCGGCGCTGACCAGCCCGTGCGCGGCATCGCCGGCCACGTCGATCACGCTGGGCGCGACCGTGCCCACCGCGGCCACCAGCGCGCCCGGCAGCCGCGACTGCCTGGCCTGGCGGATGATCGCGGGCATGCCCAGGCCCTCGTTGGCGTTGATCGCCACCGTGATGTCGGGATTGGCGGCGCGCACGTTGGTCAGCGCCACGCGGAAATCAGCCTGCGCGAACGGGAATTTCTCCTCGGCCACCTTCTCGTAGGCGTAGCCGAGCTTTTTGAGCTCGCCCTCGATCGATTCCTGCGCGCCGTTGCCGTAGGCGTCGTTCTCGGTCAGGAAGGCGACTCGCTTGGCCTTCACCACCTTCGCGATGTAGTTCGCGATCACCGCGCCGTCTTGCGAGTTCGAGCTGTTGAGCCGCACCGCCAGCGGATTGCCTTCGCCCGAGAGGATCGGATCGGCCTTCGAGACCGCCGTGATGTCGAGCACGCCGGCGCGCGCGATCACCGGCTGCATCGCGAGCGTGACCGGGCTGTTCCAGCCCTCGATGATCACCGCGACGCCCGAGCTCACGAGCTCGGTGGCGCGCGAGACACCCACGGCCGGCGTCGACTCGTCGTCGCGCGAGACGATCTCGATGCGCCGGCCCAGCACGCCGCCGCTCTCGTTGATGACGGCCGCCATCGCCTGGATCGCCTGCGTCACGTGCTGCCCCTGCGGGCCCGCGCCGCCCGACAGCGGGAAGATGGTGCCGACCTTGACGGTCGGCGGCGTCTGCGCCTGGGCAAGGCCGAACAGCGCGAGGCCCAGGCCCGCCGCCGTCATCAGGTTCCGAATCAGCTTCATGGTGTGTCTCCAGCTCGTTATGGAAGGGAAAGGCTCTTCGTCGTCTATCGGCCGGCCGGCTTCTGCACGACGATCGCGCCGTTGCTGACCGTGAAGGCATGGGTGGGCAGCTGCAGCTGCCCGTTGGGCGCGAAGCTCACGTCGCCGAACACCGTGCCCTTGAAGCTGCCGCCGCGGATGCGGCGCGCCAGCGGCTCGCGCTCCAGCGTCTTGAGTTCGTTCGCCGCCATGGCCCAGAACTGCAGCGCGGCCGCGCCCACCGCCATGAACTTGTCGGGCGTGCGCTTGAACATCGCCTGCGAGCGCGCGACGAAGCGCTTGTTGACGGGATCGGAGGCGAAGGGCTCGACATCCGGAAAGTAGATGTCCACGCCGGCCACGCCGTTGGCGGCCTCGCCCGCCACCGAGATCACGCTCGGCGCCACCGTGCCCAGCGCGGCGAGCAGTTGGCCAGGCACACGGCCCTGCTTGAACTGGCGCAGGATCGCGGGCATGCCCAGGCCCTCGTTGGCATTGATCGCGACGGTCACGTCGGGGTTGGCGGCGCGGATGCTGGTCAGCGCGATCCGGAAGTCCGACTGCGTGAACGGGAACTTCTCCTCGGCCACCTTCTGGTAGTCGTGGTTCAGCGCCTTGAGCCCGGCCTCGATCGCCTGCTGCGTGCCGATGCCATAGGCGTCGTTCTCGGTCAGGAAGGCGATGCGCCGGCCCTTGAAGCCGGTGGCGATGGCCTGCGCGACCGCGGCGCCGCCCTGCGAGTTGGAGGCATTGAGCCGGATCGCGAGCGGATTGCCTTCGCCCGAGAGCACGGCATCGGCGCTCGCGAAGGTCGTGATGTCGAGCACGCCGGCGCGCGCGATCACGGGCTGCATCGCCAGCGCCACCGGGCTGTTCCAGCCTTCGATGATCACGGCCACGCCCTGCCCGATCAGCTCGTTGGCGCGCGACACGCCGACCGCCGGCGTCGATTCGTCGTCGCGCACCAGCACTTCGATCGGCCGCCCGAGCACGCCGCCGGCCTCGTTGATGAGCGCGGCCATGGCCTGGATCGCCTCGGTCACGTGCTGGCCCTGCGGCCCCGCGCCGCCCGACAGCGGAAGGATCACGCCGACCTTGATCGGCGCGGGCGACTGCGCCATCGCGCCCGCCCCCGAAGCCAGTGCCGCCGCGGCGATCGCGGCCATCGAAAACATGCGTCGTGTCGGATCCATCTCGTCTCCTTGCGCGGTGCGCGACGTCGGGCCAGGCGGCACGCGTCGTGCCGCGGAGCGAACATACCATTGAGTATTTAATCGGGTCAACGCCATCGCGATGAAAGAACCCTAGGCGAATACCCTATGGGACAGGTGGCATGCCACGCGAATCCATCGCGGTCTCGTTGCAACGATACTCATCGGTATGTATCATGAACCGACGCATCTTCCCAACTGCACAAGGCAAGCACTCATGAACACAGAAGGAATCAGCGCGCTCGTCACCGGCGGCGCATCGGGCCTGGGCCTGGCCACGGTCCATCGGCTGCACGCGGCGGGCGCCAGCGTGGTGATCGCCGACCTGCCCTCCTCGCAGGGCGAGGCCATCGCGAAGAACCTCGGCGAACGGGTCCGCTTCGCGCCCGCCGACGTCACCAGCGAGGTCGACATGAACGCGGCCTGCGACGTGGCCGAGTCCTTCGGTCCGCTGCGCGTGCTGGTGCACTGCGCGGGCCGCGGCGGCCCGGTGCGGCTGGTCGACAAGGACGGCAGCCCGGGTTCGCTCGAAACCTACGAGAACATCGTGCGCATCAACCTGGTCGGCACCTTCAACACGCTGCGGCTGGCGGCCACGCGCATGGCGCGCAACGAGCACACGGCCGAGGGCGAGCGCGGCGTCTGCGTGCTGACCGCCTCGGTGGCGGCCTACGAGGGCCAGATCGGACAGATCGGCTATGCCTCGTCGAAGGCCGGCGTGGTGGGCCTGACCATCGTGGCGGCGCGCGACCTCGCGAGCAAGGCGATCCGCGTGTGCACCATCGCGCCCGGCATCTTCGACACGCCGATGCTCGCGCGCGTCTCGGAGGCGGCGCGCATCTCGCTCGGCGCCTCGGTGCCCCATCCCTCGCGGCTGGGCACGCCCGACGAATACGCGCAGCTCGCGCTGCACATCGTGAGCAACCCGATGCTCAACGGCGAAACCATCCGGCTCGACGGCGCGCTGCGCATGGCGCCGCGCTGAATCGCCCGCCCTCCCCGTTCACCCTTCTCCCCCAGAGGAAGCACCCATGACCGAAGAAGTCCTCGTCGACAGCAGCGACGGCATCCTGACCATCACCATCAACCGCCCGCAAGCGCGCAACGCGGCCACCCTCGCGGTGGCGCGCGGCATCGCGGCCGCGCTCGACGAGCTCGACCGGCGCGACGACCTGCGCATCGGCATCCTCACCGGTGCCGGCGGCACCTTCTGCGCCGGCATGGACCTCAAGGGCTTCCTGCGCGGCGAGCGCCCGAGCATCGAGGGCCGCGGCTTCGGCGGCCTGACCGCGAAGCCGCCGGTGAAGCCGCTGATCGCCGCGGTCGAGGGCTATGCGCTGGCCGGCGGCTTCGAGCTGGTGCTGGCCTGCGACATGGTGGTGGCGGCCGAGAACGCTCAGTTCGGCGTGCCCGAGGTCAAGCGCGGCCTGGCCGCGACGGCCGGCGGCCTGGTGCGGCTGCCGCGCCAGCTGCCCTACCGCATCGCGCTCGAGCTCGCGCTCACGGGCGACATGTTCCCGGCCGCGCGCGCCTACCACTACGGCCTGGTCAACCGGCTCGCCGCGCCCGGCGAGGCGCTGGCCGAGGCCCGCCGGCTGGCGCAGACCATCGCGGCCAACGGCCCGCTGTCGGTGGCCGCGAGCAAGCGCGTGGTGGTCGAGTCGCAGGACTGGCCCGCCGCCGAGCTGTGGGAACGCCAGGCCGCGCTGACCGAGCACGTGTTCAGCTCGGCCGATGCGCGCGAGGGCTCTGCCGCCTTCGCCGAGAAGCGCAAGCCCGTGTGGCAGGGCAAGTGACGCCATGGCCACCGACACCCGATTCGACGGCCCCGGCCCCGATGCTCAGTACCTGCAGGCGCTGCAGGAACGCCGGCTGATGCTGCAGCACTGCGAGGATTGCGCGGCCGTGCGCTTTCCGCCCGCGCTGGTGTGCCGCGCCTGCGGCAGCCCGCGGCTGCAATGGCGCGCCTCGCCGGGACTGGGCAGCGTGTATTCGCTGACCACCGTGCGCGACCGCGCGGGCGACTACAACGTGGCGCTGGTCGACCTCGAGGGCGGCGCGCGCATGATGAGCCGCGTGGAGGACGTCGCGCCCGACGCGGTGCGCATCGGCCAGCGCGTGCGGGCACGCATCGTGGCCGGCGAGGAACCCTTCGTCGTCTTCGCGCCGGCCGAGGGAGACGCGCCATGAGCCGCGCGACGCATTCCCTGCGCGGCCGCGGCGCCATCGTCGGCATCGGCAACACGCGGCGCTGGAACGCGCCCGGCCGCACGCCCTTCGACCAGCTGCAGGAAGCGGCCGTGCTCGCGCTCGAGGACTGCGGCCTGCGCATGTCGCAGGTCGACGGGCTGTTCTGCGCCATGTCGACCTCGGGCCTGCCGGTGCTCAACGTCGCGGAGCGCCTGGGCATCAAGCCCCGGCATGCCGACGGCACCATGGTCGGCGGCGCCTCCTTCCTGTTCCACCTGCAGTCGGCGCTGATGGCGCTCGAGCTCGGCCTGTGCGAGGTCGCGCTGATCTGCTATGGCTCCAACCAGCTCACGGCCGGCGGCAAGCTGGCCTCGATGCCCGATCCGCAGCCCTACGAATCGCCGTTTCGCCCGCGCTATCCGCTGTCGAGCTATGCGCTGGCCGCGGCGCGCCACATGCACCAGTACGGCACCACGCGCGAGCAGCTGGCCGACGTGGCGGTGGCCGCGCGCGACTGGGCGCGGCTCAATCCCGATGCCTTCGCGCGCGATCCGCTGAGCCGCGCCGACGTGCTGGCCTCGCGCATGATCAGCGACCCGCTGACCAAGGCCGACAGCTGCCTGGTGACCGACGGCGGCGCGGCGCTGGTGTTGACGCGGGCCGAGCGCGCGCGCGACATGCCGCGGCCCGCGGCCTACGTGCTGGGCACCGGCGTGGCCGTGAGCCACCGCCAGATCTCGGCCATGCCCGACCTCACGACCACCTGCGCGGTCGAGTCGGGCCAGCGCGCCTATGCGATGGCCGGCGTGGGCCCGAAGGACATCGACCACCTGATGGTCTACGACGCCTTCACCGTCAACACGCTGCTGTTCCTCGAGGACCTGGGCTTCTGCGCCAAGGGCGAGGCCGGCGCGATGGTGTCCTCGGGCGCCATCTCGCCGGGCGGGCGGCTGCCGGTCAACACCAACGGCGGCGGCCTGTCGTGCAACCACCCGGGCATGTACGGCCTGTTCACCGTGATCGAGTCGGTCGAGCAACTGCGCGGCAGCGCCGGCGCGCGGCAGGTCGAGGGCGTCGAGATTTCGCTCGCGCACGCCAACGGCGGCGTGCTGTCGAGCCAGGCCACCGCCATCCTCGGCACGGCCGCCACCTTGTGAGGACCGCATGACCATCGACCCCGAACGGCTGCTGGCCGCCCAGATCCCGCAGATCGAGCAGCACTACGACTGGCAGCAATGCATCGTCTACGCGCTGGGCATCGGCGTGGGCCTGGACCCGATGGACGAGGCCGACCTGGCCTTCGTCGACGAGACCCGGCTCAAGGTGCAGCCCACCATGGCCAACGTGATGGGCTACCCCGGCTTCTGGATGCGCGACCTGCCGCTGGGCCTGGACTGGGTGCGCACGGTGCACGGCGAGCATTCGACGCGCATCCACCGGCCGCTGCCGGCCAAGGCCTCGGTGCGTGGCACCAGCCGCATCGTCGACCTGATCGACAAGGGCGAGGGCCGCGGCGCGCTGATCTTCGTCGAGCGCGAGGTCGCCGACATGCACAGCGGCGAACTGCTGGCCACCGTGCGCCAGACGGTGTTCTGCCGCGGCGACGGCGGCTTCGGCGGCGAGCGCCGCGCGCAGCCCGCGCCGCACGCCATTCCGGCGCGCGAGCCCGATGCCGCGATCGAGTTGCCGACCTCGCCGCAGTCGGCGCTGATCTACCGGCTGTGCGGCGACTACAACCCGCTGCATGCGGTGCCGGCGATCGCGCGCGAGGCCGGCTTCGCGCGCCCGATCCTGCACGGCCTCGCGACCTTCGGCGTGGCGGGCCACGGCATCGTCAAGCGCTGGTGCGACGGCGATCCCGCCGCGCTGCGCGAGATGGGCGGGCGCTTCTCCTCGCCCGTGTTCCCCGGCGAGACGGTGCGGCTCGAACTCTGGCGCGAGGGACCGACCCGCGCCGCCTTCCGCGCCAGCGTGCCCGCGCGCGGCGTCGTGGTCATCGACAACGGCCATCTCGAAACCGCCTGAGGACACACCCGATGAGTGGACTGCTTTCGAAAATCCGCGTGCTCGACCTGAGCCGCGTGCTCTCGGGCCCCTGGGCCACGCAGATGCTGGCCGACTTCGGCGCCGACGTGATCAAGGTCGAGCGCCCCGGCATCGGCGACGACGTGCGCCAGCAGGGTGCGCGCCTCAAGGACCGCGCGGGCGGCGAGACGCAGGAGCGCTCGACCTTCCTCGCGCTCAACCGCGGCAAGCGCTCGATCGCCATCGACATGGCCAAGCCCTCGGGCCAGCGGCTGATCCGCCGGCTCGCGGCCTGCGCCGACGTGGTGGTGGAGAACTTCAAGGCCGGCGACCTCGCGCGCTACGGGCTCGACCACGCCTCGCTGGCGCGCGTCAATCCCAAGCTGGTGTATTGCTCCATCAGCGGCTTCGGCCAGTCGGGCCCCTACAGCGCGATGCCGGGCTACGACCTGATCTTCCAGTCGATGAGCGGCGTGATGAGCCTGACCGGCATTCCCGACGGCGAGCCCGGCGCGGGACCGCAGCGCGCGGGCTACCCGGTGTCGGACACCACCGCGGGCTTCTACGCCACCATCGGCATCCTGGCCGCGCTGCACCACCGCGACACGGTCAGCGGCGTGGGCCAGTACATCGACCTCGCGCTGCTCGACGCGCAGGTGGCCGCCACCTCCTCGATGGCGATGAGCTACCTGGTGGCCGGCCAATTGCCGCAGCGCGTGGGCATCCGCTCGCAGCTGACCTGCCCCTACCAGGACTTCGCCTGCGCCGACGGGCCGATGATGATCGCCGTGGGCAACGACTCGCAGTTCGCCTCGCTCGCGCGCGTGCTCGGCCATCCCGAATGGCCGGCCGACCCGCGCTTCGCGACCACGCCCGAACGCGTGGCGAACCGCGAGGCGCTGGTGCCCGCGATCGCCGACATCCTGCGCCGGCAGCCGCTCGCCCACTGGCTGCCGCTGCTGCGCGAGGCCAACGTGCCCAGCGGGCCGATCAACGACTTCCGCCAGGTGTTCGACGATCCGCAGATCCGGCATCGCGAGATGGTGCGCGAGATCGAGCATCCGCTGTCGGGCTCGCTGTCGGTGGTGGCCAATCCGCTCAACTTCTCGGCCACGCCGGTCGAATACAAGCGGCCGCCGCCGCTGCTGGGCCAGCACACGCACGAGGTGCTGCGCGAGCTGCTCGCGGTCGGCGACACCGAGCTCGCCGAACTGGGCGCCGAAGGTGCGATCGCGCAGGGGGAGCGGCCATGAGGGCGGTGCTCTGCAAGCAGTTCGGGCCGCCCTCCTCGCTGGTGGTGGAGGACGTGCCCTCGCCCGTGGCCGGCCCGGGCCGGCTGGTGGTGTCGGTCAAGGCCTGCGGCGTCAACTTTCCCGACACGCTGATCATCCAGGGCCAATACCAGTTCAAGCCGGAGCTGCCGTTCTCGCCCGGCGGCGAGGTCGCCGGCATCGTCAAGGCGGTGGGCGAAGGCGTCACGCGGTTCAAGCCCGGCGACCGTGTGATCGCCGCCACCACCTGGGGCGGCTATGCCGAGGAGGTGGTGGCCGAGGCCGCGCGCACGCTGCCGATGCCCGATGGCATGGACTTCGCGACCGCCGCGGCCTTCACGCTGACCTACGGCACCTCGCACCATGCGCTGAAGGACCGTGCCGTGCTGCAGCCCGGCGAGACGCTGCTGGTGCTAGGCGCCGCGGGCGGCGTGGGCCTGGCGGCGGTGGAGCTCGGCAAGGCGATGGGCGCGCGCGTGATCGCGGCGGCCTCGAGTCCGGCCAAGCTCGCCGTGTGCCGCGACCATGGCGCCGACGAACTGATCGACTACGCCGCCGAGGACCTGCGCGAGCGCATCAAGGCGCTGACCGGCGGCCGCGGCGTCGACGTGGTCTACGACCCGGTCGGCGGCGACTACAGCGAGCCCGCGCTGCGCGGCATGGCCTGGCGCGGCCGCTTCCTGGTGGTGGGCTTCGCGGCCGGCCGCATCCCGAGCCTGCCGCTGAACCTGCCGCTGCTCAAGGGTTGCGCGGTGCTCGGCGTGTTCTGGGGCGCCTTCACGCGCAACGAGCCCGAGCTCAATGCCGCCAACCTGCGCGAGCTGATGCAATGGGTCGGCGACGGGCGGCTGCGGCCGCACGTCTCGGCGCGTTATCCGCTCGAGCGCGCGGCCGATGCGCTCGACGACCTGGTGCAACGCCGCGTGCACGGCAAGGTCGTGCTGACCACGGAGGACTGAGGCCATGGACAAGGTGCTGGTGGTGGGCGCGCTCGGCGTGGTCGGGCGCGCCGCGATGGAACGTTTCGCGGCCCGGCCCGGCCTGCGTGCCGTGGGCCTGGCGCGCAGGCGGCCCGACTTCGCGCCCGACGCGACCTGGGTCTCGGCCGACCTGCGCGATGCCCGGGCCACGCGCGAGGCGCTGGCGCCGCACCGCGATGCCACGCACCTGGTCTATGCCGCGCTCAACGAGCAGCCCGACCTGCTGCAGGGCTGGCGCGCGAGCGAGAACATCGAGCTCAACAACCGCATGCTGCGCCACACGCTCGATGCGCTCGAGGGCGCGCCCCTGCGACACGTGACGCTGCTGCAGGGCACCAAGGCCTATGGCGTGCACACGGGCCGGCCCATGCGCGTGCCCGCGCGCGAGCAGGACGCGGTGCGCGACCACGCCAACTTCTACTTCGACCAGCAGGACCTGGTGGCCGAGCGCGCGGCGCGCGCGGGCTTCGGCTGGACCGTGTTCCGGCCGCAGATCGTGCTGGGCGTGGCGACCGGCAGCGCGATGAACCCGGTGGCCGCGATCGGCGCCTACGCGGTGCTCGCGCGCGAGCGCTGCCAGCCGCTGGCCTGCCCCGCCCATCCGCACCTGCTGACCGAATGCACCGACGCGCGCCTGATCGCCAAGGCCATCGAATGGGCCTGGCACGAGCCGCGCGCGCACGGCGAGGCCTTCAACATCGCCAACGGCGACGTGGTGGTCTGGGCCAGCCTGTTCGAGCGGCTGGCGGCCTTCTTCGAGATGCCGCTCGGCGAAGCCACGGGCACGCGCCTGCGCGAGGAGATGCCCGCGCAGGCCGCGCTGTGGCAGCGGATCGCGCAGCGCGAGGGCCTGCGCGAGCGCGATCTCGATGCGCTGATCGGCCTCTCGTGGCAGTACGCCGAGGCGACCTGGGCCGCGCGGCGCCCGCTCGCGCTGCCGCCGCTGGTGTCCACCGTCAAGCTGCGGCAGGCCGGCTTCGGCGACTGCATCGACACCGAGCAATGCATCGTCGAGCACCTGCAGGCGATGCGCGACTTGCGCTACCTGCCCGGCTAGGCAGGCAGCGCCAGGGACTCACTCCGCCTTGATATTGAGGCGCGTGATGAGCTCGCCCCACTTCTGGCTCTGCTGCTGCGTCACCTCGATCAGCTCGCCGGGCGTGCTCGCCTTGGCCTCGTTGCCGATCTTGTGCATCGCATCGGCGAAGCGCTTCGAGGTCGTGACCTTGCGCAGCGCCACATTGAGCTTGTCGATCACCGGCTTGGGCGTGCCGGCCGGCGCGAACACCGCATACCAGGTCTCGCCCACGATCGAGGGATAGCCGAGTTCCTTGAAGGTCGGCACCTCGGGCATCAGCGGCTGGCGGTCGGCGCTCAGGACCGCGATCGCGCGGTACTTGCCCGCGTTCACGTTCGGCAGCGCGCTCGTGAGCGCCTCCACGTTCGAATCGACGATGCCGCCGATCATGTCCATGGTGGCCGGCGCCGCGCCCTTGTAGTGCACCTGCGTCATCTTCACGTCGAGGCCGGTGGCGATCAGCTCGCCCAGCAGGTGGACCATGCTGCCCTGCCCGTTGGTGGCGTTGTTGATCTTGCCGGGGTTGGCCTTGGCATAGGCCACGTACTCGGCCACCGTCTTCGCGGGGAAGTCCTTCTTCACCACGAAGGCGAAGGGCACGGTGGCGACCGCCGCCACCGGCGCGAAGTCCTCGAGCTTGTAGGGCAGCTTGTCGATCAGGTGCGGCGTGGTGGTGAAGGTGCTGCCGGCCGACAGCAGCAGCGTGTGGCCGTCCTTGGGCGCGCGCGCCACGAACGAGGCGCCGATCGCTGTCGCCGCGCCGGCCTTGTTGTCGATGATGAAGGTGCCGCCCATCGCCTCGCCGAGCTGCACCGCGAGCTGGCGCCCCACCACGTCGCTGGTGCCGCCGGGCGGGAACGGCACGACCAGCGTGACGGGCTTGGTCGGCCAGTTGGCCGCGGCATCGGCCTGCGCCGCCGCGGCCAGCGGCAGCAGCGGCAGGGCCAGCACGGCGGCCAGCGCCAGGGTCTTCGATCGGATTCGCATGTCTCTTGTCTCCTTGGTTCTTCGTCGGTTCGCGCGTGTCGATGCGCGCGCTTCAGACCGTCGCCACCGGCGTGACCGGCGAGCCCACCGCGCCCGGCAGCCGCAGCGGCGGCGCGGTCAGCAGGAAGCTCGAGCGCTTGTGCTCGCGCAGCCATTGCGCGAGCTCGGCGAAATACCAGAGCTCGCCCAGGTGCAGGCCGAGCTTGAAGAGGCAGTGCGCATGCAACGGCAGTCCCGGGTAGGAGCCATTCGCGCCGGGGCGGGCCGGATAGGCCTCGACCGCGAAGTTGTCGGCGCAGATCGCGACGATGCCCGAGTCGGTGATCCACTGCAGCAGCTTCTCGTCGCGGCCGTCGAGCACCGCGCACGAGCGCGCCAGCACCTCGCCGTCGGGCTGCTTGTTCATCTCGAGGATCAGGTCGGCGAAGCCGGTGTACAGGCACAGGAAGTCGCCCTGCTCCACGCTCGCGCCCTGCGCCTCGAGCGCGGCCATCAGGCCGTCGTAGCCCACCAGCGCGCGCTCGCGGCCGTGGATGCGCTCGAGGTCGACCAGCACGCCGCGGCCCTGCACGCCGGCCGTGGCCATGCGCTCGATGCCGATCGAGCGCGCGCCCCAGCCGCGTTCGGCGTCGTCGGGGCCGACGATCTCGATGCCGGCGCGAAAGCCGTTGTAGTAGACCTTCTCGGGCCGGCCGTCGCCGTCGGCGTCGAACATCTGGCCCACGTGGCCGAGGCCGTCCCACTGCGTCGAGTACTGCAGGAACATCAGCACCGCGTCGTCCGAGATCACGTCGCAGAAGCAGTCGTTCACGTTCGACAGCCGGTAGTTGAAGTTGAAGCTGTCGCCGCGCTTCTCGTAGACGAACTTCGGCGCCTTGCGGTGCTGGAACAGCGTGTTGCCGCCCGGATGGTCGAGCGGCAAGCTCAGGCAGAACGCCGTGCCGTGCTCGACCTCGCGGAAGGCGCGCAGGCGCGTGGCCGGTGTCAGCAGGTTCATGCGGCCGATCTGGTCGTCGGGGCCGAAATCGCCCCAGTTCGATCCTTCGGGGCGGTGTTGCCAGCGTGGCTTGTCCATGGGCGGAGCTTTCTTGAAGAGAGAGGCCAAAGAAGGGCTGCGCGCGTGGAGTCGTGTCCCGTCTGCCGGCAGCAGACGAAACATACTATTAGGTATGGCACGCAGTCAATCGAGGCTGACCCTCGGGCTCGAGGACAGGTTTTATATCGATCCCTTGACTATCAAGCGCCTATCATTGCCTCTCTTCTCGATAGATACCACTCGGTATGTACTGGCATGGGATGGCTCGTGCGAGAGCGGCCTGTCACCGATACGGACGCGATGGCAGTCGCCGCCGATACCATCGGTCCATGCCGAGCGATCCCTCCTCCTCTCATCCCCACGCCCCGGAACCGCCCGAGGCCCTCTCGGCGACCGCGCGACAGACGCTCGATGCGTACCTCGCGCGAATCGACGGCCAGGACTTCTCCGGCGCGTCATTGCTTTCCGCCGCCGACATCGTCCGCTGGAGCCTGGACCTCCAATCGCTCCCGATACCGCGGCGGCTCGACGGCCTGGTGCTCGACGATCCGCAGACGAGCAACCATCACCTGCTGCTGACCGCGCCACCGCTGGCCGGCGCGGTCCTGTACCTGAGCCATGACGGCGACTCGCGCGTGGTGTTCGCCGATGTCGAGGACTTTCTCGACGCGGTCCGGCGCGCCGCCGCCGACGATCGGGAAGTCGAGGACTTCCATCCCTCGGTATCGCCGCCCGCCGACGACCAGGCGGGCCTGGGCGCGCTGATCCGCTCGCTGCTCGCTTCCGCGGACGACGAGGATGCGGCCGTTGCCTTCATTCCCTCGCTGGACCTGCGCGATACCGGGCTGCTGCGCGAACTCGCATTGCACGAGAACTTCTTCGTGACGGAAGCGCTCGCGGTGGAGATCGCGAAGCGTCCGGCCGAAGCGCTGCGCGAGATCGCATCGATGTGCGCGGCGCACGCGCACCCGCAGGCGGCGAATGCGGGCAAGCGAGCCGTGACGGCGGTGGCGTCGCTCTAGAGCCTGTCGACGCTGATCGACGACGCGCAATGGTCCAGCGTCCGTCGCAGCACCGTGTCGACCCGCCGCAGGCTCAGGTCGCAGCGCCGGGCGACCTCCTCGCGCGTCATCTCCTCGATGCGCAACCCGATCAGCACCGAGCGATGACGCTGCGGCAGATGCTGCAAGGCGCGCTCCACCGCCGCGAGTTCGGAGCGCGCATCGGCGATGGCCTCGGGGCCCGGCGAGAGATCGACGAGATGCTCGAGCTCGGTCTCGGCGTCGCTCGCGTACTGCCACGATCTGTCGGCGCGCAGCCGGTCGGTCGCCGCGTTGCAGGCGACGCGGTAGACATAGGCCTCGGGGCTTTGCGCCGCCTGCGCGGAGGTTCGATCGCCGAGGCGGATCCACGCATCGTGCAGGCTGTCGCTGGCCAGGTCGGGGCATCCCAGGTGATGCATCAGGCGCCGGTGCAGGCGCGCGTAGTTCGCCACCAGGAACACCTGCAGATCGGGGCCGATGCCCGCCGCGCCGCGGTCCTCTTCGCGCCCGAAGGCCAATGGCTCGAAGGACGCGGCCCAGCGGGCAGCGGATGCCGGACGCGCCGCGCTCGCATGAAGGGAGGGGGTCATGGTGGTGATGCTCGGGTGAAGAAGGCATGCGGCGGCCGGGCCTGCCGGTCGCGGCTGCCCGAATCCACCGAAGGCGCGCCGGTCCGGCGCGCTACAGGCCGAGGTTGGCGCGCTCCCGCGGCGTGAGTTGCCGGCGCGCCGAATCGGGCAGGTCGCCGACGCCCAGCACGCGCACCGAACTGGTCGCGTCGTAGCTGACGGGTTCCCTGCGCGGCGCGTTCGCCGGCGCGTCCGGACCGCCCGCCGGGCTCTCGTTGCCGAAGCCCAGCACGCGCACCGTGAAGACCGAGGGCAAGGCCTGCCGCGCGGCCGTGCGTTCGCGCTGCACCGTGTCCTGCGCCGCCATCGCGGCCTGCGAGGCGGCGGCGCTGGCATTGGTCAGCGCGCCCACGTTCACCGCGGCCACCACGGGAATACCGGCGCTCTTTCCCTGCACCTGGATGTTGGCCGCGTTGACCACCTGCAGCGCCGCGAGGTTGACGTTGCCCGACACGCGGATGCCCGCCTCGCCCGCGTCGATGGTGCCCAGTGGCGCGATCAGGTCGACGTCGCCCGGCGGCACTTCGGGAATCGGGTTCAGCGTCGCGATGCCCGCGCCGGTGCTCGGCACGTTGGGCGAGAGCTTCACGTTGCCCAGCGTGTCGTACTCGCGCTTGGGCGGCGTGTAGACCAGCGTGGTCTTGGCGCCGCGGCCGGCGTTGATGTCACCCGTGGCCGACCACGCGAGGATGTCGCCGCCGAAGGTGGTCATGATGCGCGACAGGCCCAGCAGGATGCTACCCTCGCTGTACATGTCGATGCTGCCCTCGCCCTGCGTCACGAGGCCCGCGGGCGTGACGCCGGAGAGGCTCGATGGCGTGATGCCCTCCACGCCCACCAGCGTCGTGCCGCCGGGCGCCAGCGTCTGGATGTCGCCGCCCGCCACGGTGCGCACGCCGGCATTGGTGTTCGCGCCCTGGTACAGCGTGATGCCGCCGTCGTGCACGATGGCCCGGCCCTGCGCATCGACGCCCGGGAACAGCGCCGCGATGGCATCGCGCCCGCGCAGGTAGCTGCCGAAGCGCTTGCTGCTCGCGTCGTTGTACTCGCGCCCGCCGGCCGTGAGCTCGGCATAGAACACCTGCCGCACGAAGATGCGCTGCTGCTCGGGCGCCAGGGCCTCGAAGTAGGCCAGCGCATCGGCGGCCGACGCGGCCGCGTAGCCGAAGCGCTCCCGCAGCCATTGCGCCAGCTCGGCGTCGTAGGTCTTGGCCACCTTGCCCGGCTGGTCGGCCAGCGCGCGCGAGGCATCGCTGGCATGGGCCGGATCGAGGTAGCGCGCCGCGAAGCCCGCGAAATCGCTCGCGCCCTGCCCAGGCAGCCCGGCGCCCAGGCCGGCCTGCAGCACGATGCTGGCGCCCGGGCGCAGGTCGCCGCTCTCGATGCCGCCCAGGCTGGTGAGGCTGGCGCTGTTGCCCTGGTAGATCTGCCGGCCCGCGCTGACCTCGAGCGTGCCCGGCCCGGCGATGTCGAAGTTGCTCTGGATCACGCTGCCGCCGGCCGCGATCATCGACACGTCGGTGGTCGCGTCGTGCACGATCAGGCCGCGGCTGCCGACGATGTCGCCGCCCGCGAGAACGCGCACCGGCTTCGAGGCCTGGTAGTACAGCGGCCCCGGCGAGTTCGGCGCGCTGGTGTCGGTCACCAGCTCCAGGCCCAGCTGCAGCCCGAGCACGTCGCCGTGCACCGCATAGACGTGGATCGGCGTGCCGTTGCCGGCCGCGCTGTCGTCGGTCAGGGTGTTGGGCCCGAACACGAACGGCGTGCCGCCGATGCCCATGTAGCCGTGGGCGCCGTAGTAGTCGTACAGGTGCTCGTAGATCGCCGTGTAGTCGAACGGGTCGATGTACGAGAAGGGATAGGGCGCGGTCCAGTAGTTGCTCGCGACGATGTAGTCGCCGACGGTGCCCGTCTGGATCACGCGCCAGGCCGGGTTCAGCGGCGTCGCCAGCGTCGCGCGCGAGCTGCCGAGCAGGCCGATCTGCCCGGTGTTGTTGGCCGGGTTGTTGGCCGAGTCGCCCACCACGCTGCCCTTGGCGAGCAGGTCGAGCGCGCCGCGCGGCGAGGGCAGCATCAGGGTGGCCGAATTGGCCGGGGCGTTGTAGATGCTGCCGCCCGCGGCCACCGCGCGCATCACCGGCGGCAGGAACTGCGTGAGCGTGGTGCCGAAGGCCGTGAGGTTGCCGCCGGCCGAGAACAGCTCGGCGCCGCTGTCCTCGGACCACAGCGTGAACCAGGTCGCGCCCGCGCCGCCGGTGGGATTGCCGTCCAGCGGCACCGCGGTGTCGACGTGCTGGCCCACGCGGCCCGGGTCGATCAACGTGTTGAGCGCCAGGTCGCCCAGCGTGCGCACCGACACCGTGCCGTCGCCGGGCGCGAAGTTCAGCGCATCGCGCGTCTCGGCCGCATAGGCGGTGCGCGGATCGAGCGTGCGCGGGTCGGTGTTGCGCGCGCCGTAGTTCTTGAGCTCGAGCGTGCCCGCGTGCTGTGCGTCGACCAGGGTGTCGCCGCGCAGGTTGGCGTACACGCCGGCGTAGATGCCGCCGCCCGCGCTCACGCGCAGCGTGCCGCCGCCGGTCTGCTGCAGCTGGCCGTCGACCACGCGCCCGCTGCCGCCCACCGCGACCGCGATGCCGTCCAGGCCGGGCTTGGAGGTCGAATCGTTCCAGCCGTGCGGGCTGCCGATGTTGCCGCCGGCGCGCACCGACACGTTGCCGCCGCCGAGCGCGCCGATGCCCGAGAAGGCCGGCAGCGTGAGCGAGTAGTTGAAGCCGTCGCTGTCGACCGCGTAGCTGCCGAAGTTGATGCCCCAGCCGGTCTTCTGCCCCAGCGCATCGCCGCCCTGGCGCCAGAGCCATTCGCCGACCGACTGCGTGCCGGCGTCCTGGAAGCCCGTGATGTCGCCCTGTGCCCAGAGGCTGAGGTCGCCGCCGCCGCCCGCGTACCACATGCGCTGCGCGCCGAGGGTGGCGCCGTAGGCGTCCTGGTAGGGACCGAAGGCCGTGCCGTCGGACTGCAGCGAGCGCGGTGCGTTGTAGCCCGAGTCGGGGCCGGTGTCCGCCAGCTGCGTGCCGGCGGTGTAGACGCCGAACGGCGACTTCTGCACGTAGCTGCCGCCGGCGTAGAGCCCGAGGTCGCCGGTGCCGGTGCGCACCACGCTCACCGCGGCGAAGGGCGCATCGCCCGCGGTGCCCGCATAGTGCAGGTCGTCGAGCACCAGCGCGCCCTTGCCGCCGAGCCGCGACGACGGCAGCACGACGCGGCTGTCGGCGCTCTGCAGGTCGGCGCCGCTGACCAGCCGCATCGACCACGACTGCATGCCGGGCGCGAGCATCGGCGCCGTCGCCCACATGCGGCCCTGCGTGCCGTCGGCACCGGTCGGGCGGTCCGCCCAGCCGTTGTCGTCGGGCGTGGCGCCCGGTGGCGCGAAGCCGTCGTTGATGCTGCCGCGGATGTTCAGGTCGCCCGCGGCGCGCAGCACGATCGTGCCCGGCTCGCCCGCGCCGCGCCGCGCGGGATCGGCCTTCGGGCCGTAGCGCAGGCCCGAGAGATCGAGGTCGCCCTCGGTGCTCAGGTCGCCGCTGGCGCGGATCTCCACGCCGGGACGCAGGTGGAAGGCATCGCCGTAGGCCGTGAGCCCCGCGAGCCGGCCGCGCAGCGCGGCGTTGGCCCAGGCCGCGTCGATGAAGGCCGCGTTGCGCCGGTCGACCTGGTTCAGGCCCACCTTGCCGTTGGCGCCGACCGCGCCGCCGGCCGCGTCGCCGTTGTCCTGCGTGACGGTGCCGTTCGCATCCGTGGGCGTGTAGGTCCAGAAGGCATCGAGCGCGATGCTCGCGGCACCCTTGACCGACAGCGCGCCGCCGGCCTCGATCCTGAGGTCGCCGGCGGTCTCGCCGATGCGCGGCGCCGCGAGGCCGAACTGGCCACGCGCCACGTCGTCGGCCGCGCGCAGATCGACGCTGGCGCCGCCGGCCAGCCGCAGGGTGCCGGCCGTGGTGGCGAGCGACACCCGGGCCCGGTTCGAGGCATCGATGGCCTGGCCCTGGCTGTCGACCGCGAGCCGCGTGCCGTGCGCGTCGAGCACCGCGCCGGCACCCAGCGAGAGATCGTCGCGCGCCGCCAGCGCGATGCTGCCGACGTCGGGGCCCGAGGCGTCGATGCGGCCGTCGATGGCCAGGCTGCCGCCATTGACCGTGATGCTGACCTCGTGCGCGCGCAGGCTGCCCACGCGCAGGTCGCCGCTGCCGAGCGTGAAGTCGCGCGCGCCGAAGAAGCCAGCGCCATCGAGTTGCGTGTTGTAGGCCGCGAAGTCGGCGTCGCCGAAGCGGTCGGCTGCCAGCGTGAAGCGGCCGTCCGCGAAGCCGCGGCCCTCCTGTGTGCCGCCGCCCTGCCCGCGCAGCGTGCCGCCGAGCCGGACCTGTCCGCCCGCGCCCAGCGCGCTCGCGCTCAGCGAGCCGGCGTCGTTGTGCGCGGCCGAGACGTCGATGCGCGAGCCCGCGCCCTGCGCGATGCTGCCGCCGGTGCTGGTCAGCGTCACGCTGCCGCCCCAGCTGTAGCGCGTGAGGTCGAAGAAGGCGATGCCGCGGCCCGCCAGGTCGATCTGCGCGTGGTCGCCGAGCGCGATGTCGCCCTCGGCCTGCACGTCGAGCCTGCCGCTGGGCAGTGCCACGGCGGTGTCGAGCGACACCGAGCGCCCCTGCAGCGCGATGCGGCCGCCGAGTTCGTCGAAGGCCGCCGTGTCGGCGACCGCCACGCCCTCGGGCGTGGCGATGCGCAGCGCACCGCCCGCGGCATAGCGCATCGACGAGCCGGCCTGGCCCGCGAGCAGCGGCGTGTTCATGCGCAGGTCGCCGTCCACCAGCCGGCCGTCGGCGCCGCGCGCATGGCCGACCGAGAGCGAGCCGGCGCTGTTGGACACGATGCTGTCGCTGGCATTGATCTCGACACCGGCGAAGCCCAGCGCGACGCGGTCGAGCGTGGCCTGCGCCTGCGGCCGGCTCAGCGCGTCGTAGCCGAACTGCACGCTCTGCGCATCGATCACCAGCCGGCCGCTGCCGGTGCCCGGGCCGCCGGCCTGCACCGGCGCGGGCAGCGCGCTGGCGTAGGGGCTGGCGACGGTGCCGGCACCGGTCGCGACGCCGTTCCACACCAGCGATCGGGTCGCGATGCGCACCGTGTCCGCGCTGTCGCCCCAGCCGTAGAAGGCCGGCGTGTTGAGTACCAACTGGGCCTGCGCGTTGCCGGTGTCGAGCGAGAGCGAGCCGAAGAAATTGAAGGCCCCGCCGGCCGACAGGCTCAGCCGCTCGAGCGCCGGCACGCCCGCGTCGGCGGCCGGACGCAGCAGCCGGTCGAGCACGTCCTGGGTCAGTTGCCAGCCCGCGGGCAACGCACCGGCGGCCCGCGCCGCGGCGAGCGAATCGGCAGTGCCGATGTTGATCTGGTTCTGCGACACCGAGAGATAGCGCGCGCCCAGCCGCGCATCGCCGAGCACCAGATCACCGGGCGCGGCGAAGGCGATGGTGCCTTCGGTCAGCAAGGTGGCGCCGTCGGCCACGGTGACGCGGCCCGGCCCCACCGACGGCAGGAAGTCGAGCCAGCCGTTGCCCACCGCCAGCACCGCGGGCGTGTCGCTGGTGGCGCTGCTGCGCAGGTTGTTGGCATAGATGTAGCCGAGGTCGGAGTCGATGCCGGGGGAGCCGAAGCCGCGCGTGTCGAGCGTGGCACCGCCGTCCACCGTGACCTCGTCGCGCCCGAGCAGAAAGATCTGGCCCGCGCGCAGGGTGGCGCCGTCGCGCACGTGCAGCGCGTTGCCGCCGTTGTAGACCTGCGTGAAGTACAGGCGCGCGCCGTCGCCCGACGAATCCAGACCGTTGAAGTAGGTGTACCAGCCGCCCAGGGCCAGCGTGCTGGCGCCGAAGGCGCTGAGCTCGCTGGCCGCGAGCGAGATCGCGCCGGGCACCGGTGCCGCGCCGGGGCCGGTGATCTCCATGTCGGCATTGCCGATCACGAAGAGCTGGCCCGGGATGCCGCCGGCCGCGGCGTCGAAGCGCGCGCTGCCGCCGAAGCGCAGCGGCGCGGCCACCTCGTCGCTCTGCCGGAAGTCCAGCAGCAGGGTCTTGCCGTCCGACGGCAACCGCGCGCGCCGGCCATCGAACTGCGCCGCCTGCGAGAGCGCGAAGTCGGCATAGCTGGTTTCGTTGAACTGGGTGTAGCTGCGCACCGCCTGGCCGGGCGTCAGCAGCAGTTCGCGCGGCAGCGATTCGCGGATGCCGGTGCCGGCCAGTTGCAGCGTGCCTTCGGTGCGCCACGAGCCGCCGGGCACGGCCACCAGGCCCGACTGGCGCGCCGGCAGCAGCGCATCCTGCGGCGCGCCGAGCTCGACGCGGAAGGCACCGGGCAGCAGCGCATAGCTGGCCGGCAGCAGCGTGTAGGTGCCCGCGGGCAGGCCCGGCACGCCGGCCCCCACCGTCACCTGCTGGCCGATGGCGGGGTCGCCCGCGCCCTTGTCGGCGAGGGTCGGCGCATAGGCCGCGGCATAGCCGGGCACGACCGCATACACCGCGTTGCCCGCGCTGCTGTAGCGGTTGAGCGCCGGGTTGGCGTTGTACAGCGGCGTGGCCAGCACGTTGACCGAGCCGCCGCGGCCCGAGACGAAGCCCTCGCCCATCAATTGGCCGCCGCCCGCGAGATCGAGCACCGCGCCGGGCTCGACCTGGATCGACTTGCCGGCGATCGCGATGTTGACCTGCGCCTGCGCGAGGTCGAACAGCGTGCCGCTCGCGCCCTGGTAGGTCAGGCCGTCCTGGGTACCGCCGAAGGGCATGACCAGCCCCTGCGCGCTGACCGAGGTCAGGCTGCCGTCGCGCAGCACCACCTTGCCGTCGAACAGGCGGTTCGCACCGGCCGCGGTCTGCCAGGCGATGTTGGTGAGCGGGCCGCCGAGTTCGTTGAGCGCGATGACGCCGAGCGGCGCGCGCACCACGCCGCCCTGGTCGACCGTGCCGCCGGCCAGCAGCAGGGCGCCGAACACCGAGGCCGGCACCGGCGCGGCATTGCCGTTCGAGCGGATCGCGAGCACGCTGTCGGGATCGATGCCGCCGCTGGTGCCGTTGCCCCTGGCGCCCGCGAGCAGACCGCCGTACTTGCCGCTCATCGGATAGAGCTGCGCCGCGGTGGCCACGATGTCGCCGCTCGATGTCACCGCGCCCGCGAAGCGGATGTCGCCGCTGCTGGTGAGCGCCGTCGTGTCGAAGGCCAGCGCCGAGGCCGTGTGCGCCGGCACCATCGGCCCCGCGCCGCCCAGGTACACGCTCATGCCGTCGAGCACCTGGCCGTAGATGTCGATCAGGTCGCCCGAGAGCGACAGCAGGCTGCCCTTCGAGACACCGGGCCCGGCCGTCGGCCCGACCAGGCCGGGCTGGTAGCGGCTGCCGTTGGGCGTCCAGTCGACGCCGCCGTCGAGCCGGATGTAGGGTGCCGCGATGCGGACCTGCGCCGTGGGCGTGCCGTCGGCCATGGTGAACACGCCGCTCTTGAAGTTGAGGCTGCGCCCGAGCGAGAGATCGACGTCGCCGTCGAACACCATCAGGTCGTGCGCATACAGCGTCAGCGCATCGAAGCCACCGGCCTCGATCTGGTCGACGCCCAGCGCCGCATTGCCCCAGCGCAGCGCCGCATCGGCCTGGCCGGGCCGCAGCGTGGACGGCAGCGCGGTCGGCACGTGCCGCTGCGACAGCGTGATGCGGTGCAGCACCTGGTCGTCGTCGGTGGCCGTGTCGTAGATGCGGTTGTTCATCTCCAGCGTGAGCGTGCCGCCCGCCGCGCCGGCACCGCCGGCACGCGCCAGCAGCTGGCCGTCGAGGAACATGCCGTCGTAGGAGCGCAGCGCGATGCTGCCGCCGTCGCCCGCGATCTGCACCGGATGCGCGGGCGCCGACGCGGCGCCGCCGGCCGCGAGATCGATGCCGGCCTGGCTGCCCGAGGCATCGAGCACGGCACCGGGCCGCACCACGATGAAGGCTTGCGCCAGGCCGAGCTCGATGGATCCGCCATCGGGCGCGATGCCGTAGGGCCGGCCCAGCGTGTCGCGCGCCACGTAGGGCCGCGCCGCCACGTCGAGCCGCGCGTCGTCGCCGATCCAGATCGAGGTGCCCGGACCGCCGGCCGCCAGGTTCAGCGACGCGACCGAGATGCGGCCGCCCCAGGCGTTGAGCGTGCCGTCGATGGTGACCTGGCCGCCGCTGCTGAGCAGCGCGATCTCCTGGCCCGGATCGACCGTGACCACCGCGCCCGCGCCGATCGACAGCGGCACCACGTCGGACACCGCACCGATGGTGGTGCCCGCGACCTGCGAGCCCAGCGCCAGGCTGGCGCCGCCGCGTTGCGCGAGCTTCGCGTGCAACGGGTCCTCGGTGTAGAGCGGCGGCGTCCACAGCTGCAGCGCGCGCGCCGTCTCGGTGCCGGTCGGCGGCAGCGGCGCGCTGCCGTCCCAGCGGTAGACCGGCATGCGCACGTCCAGTTGCGTGCCGTCGAGCACGGCGACGCCGTCGTGGCCCGTCACCGTGTAGTGCGAGAAGCCGCTGCGGAACAGCGAGGGATCGAGGCCGAGCACCGGCTGCACCGCGCTGTCGCGCTGCAGCACCACGCCCGGCGCGAGCAGCGTGCCGGCCGCGAGCCGGATCGGCGCGCTCGCGACGCTGCCGGGCGCGTAGTGCTGGGTGCTGGGCGGGATCGGGATGCCGTCGGGGAAGGCATCGGCGGGCACCACGTCGCCCGCCGCGAACTGCGAGATGTAGTAGAGGCTGATGCCGGCCGGCACCACGCTGCCCGACTGGAACAGGCTGGTGGCGCCGCGCGCGTCGATGCCATAGGCGACCTGGCCGGGGCCCAGGCGCCACGCGGCCGCCGTGACCACCACCGAGGTGCCGTAGCTCAGCGCGGGCACGACCGTGGCCTGCACCTGCTCGCCCGGCGCGAGCCGGCTGACGGTGATCTGGTCGACCGGCACCGTCTCGCCGGGCTGGATCACGTAGTCGTGCAGCAGCCGCAGGCTCACCTGCGCGCCTTCGCCGGCCATCAGCTCGCCGGGGTTGCGCAGCACCTCGCCGCCGATGCCGATCGCCGTGCCCGACTCGATGCTGAGGCTGCCCCCACCCGTGACGCCATAGCCGCGCAACGTGCCACCGAGTTGCAGTTCCGCATGGCCCGGCGCCCGGTTGCTGCCGTCGTTGAGGTTGATGCTGGCCGCGAGCGCGATGTCGCCGCCCCTGCCGCCGGTCAATGCGCCGCTCTGGCCGACCGAGGCGCCCGAGGAGACGTCGACCACGCTGCCCGCGCCCAGCCGCACGTCGCCGATGCTGCGGATCGACACGCTGCCGCCGTCGATGTAGGGCGCGAACGCGATGTCGCCGGCGTCCTGCTGCAGGTTGCTCCACAGGCCGCGCGCATCGAGCATCACGCCCGCGCCGACCGTGACCTGCGTCGTCTTGCCCGCGGCGGCATAGATCGCCTGGTCGACGGTCCGGCCCGTGGTCAGCGTGACGGTGCGCACGTTGCCCAGCGCGATCTCGCCGCCGCGCGCCGTGAGGTCGGCGTTGACGTCGACCTGCGGCGCGTAGAGCCGAATGGCACCGCCGGGCGTCGCCGCGAGCTCGCCGTCGACCGTCACGCCGTTCTTCGCGGCGGCCATGAGCGTGCCCAGGCCGAAGCCGTCGACGAGGCGGCTGTCCACCACCACCTTGCCCTGCAGTTCCTCGGGCAGCGGCGCGGCCTGGCTGCCGCCCTGCAGGCTGTCCGCGACCGCGGCCGTGTCGGGCGCGAACACGATCTCGTTCGAGGTCGGCGCCAGGTTGTGGAAGATCCCCAGCGGGCCGTTCTTCGCGTCGGTGTTCAGCGCCGTGCGCCAGTCGCCCAGCATCCACTGCGCCGCGCGCGCGGCCGCGAACTGCGACTGCCCGTAGCCGTCGAGCCCGGCCTGCGGCTTCTGCACCTGCCGCGGCCCCTGGTAGGCGGTGGCCGTGACATCGCCCTCGAGCACCGCCGCGCCGGTGGCCACGATCAGTTGCCCCGCGTCGCGGCCGATCGTGTAGCCGCTCTCCAGCCGCTGCTGCGGACCGATCAGCGGGTTGTAGTAGTAGGCCGTGTTCTCGTCGCCCCAGCGCGGGTGCGCGTCCTCGTAGCCCTTGTACAGGCCCTGGTACTGCACGTCCGCCGGTGCATCGTCGACGCGGTAGAGCCGCCCGTCCGCACCCTTGAGCCAGCTCTGGCGCAGCATGCCGGTCTGCACGTCCAGCGTGCCGCCCGAGAGGTTGAGGTTCGAGCCCTTCTGCGTGACGAGCTCGCCGCCCGCGAAGGCGATGCTGCCGCCCTGCGCGGCCCACTCGCCGATGCCGTGGCCCTGCAGGCCCAGGTAGCCGCCGACCTCGAGCAGGCCGCCTTGCGTGTACCAGCGTTCCTTGTCGTAGCCGCCGACGCCGGCGGGCACGTAGAGCAGCTTCCGGCGGTCGATCCACACGTTGGCGTTGTTGAGCCGGGTGGTGTCGCGGTTCAGCGGCGCATCGCGCTGCTCGTTGCCCTGCACGTTGATCTCGACGTTGTTCGAGGCCATCGCCACCTGCACGCCGACCGCGCCGGAGACGTCGAGCCGGGCCTGGCTCGCGACATTGCTGCGGCCCTTCGCGCTCACCGCGACCTGGCCGCCGGTGGCCAGGGTCAGCGAGCCGCCCTCGAAGCCGACGTCGCCGCCGGAGACGATCTCCAAGCGCGACAGGTCGCGGCGGTCGTCCATGCGCGCCAGGTTGTCGAACACGCCGGGCGTGACGGGTACCGTCATGCGCGCCAGGTCCTGCTTCGCCGACTCGCTGATCAAGGCGTCGCGCTGGCTGTCGAGCGCGCTGCCGGCGCTGTCGTCGAGCACGATGGCGTTGGTGGCGTGCGCGCCGATGGTCACCCTGCCCAGCGCATCGCTGGCCGAGTTCAGCAGGTGGATGCTGCCGCGGGCATTGACGGTGGTGGTGGCGAGCGCGACGCCGTCCTGCACCACCTGGCGGCCCGCGAGCGTGATGTCGCCTTCGGGCGCCTGCAGCAGGCCGGTGTTGCTCACCGCGCCCGCCGTGCTGTCGACCTTGAACTGCGGCGAGACCTCGTTGCCGCGCGTGGTCGCATAGGCATTCGCCGTCGTGGCCTGGCCGGCGCGGATGAGAAAGGAATCGCCGGCCGCCAGCTGGACCTGACCGCGCGGCGTGCTGATCTGCCCGGCATTGCCGACCTCGGTGCCCAGCAGCAGCACATAGCCGCCGCCCTGCGTGACGGAGGCGGGCGCCGTGGTCGCGATCCGCGCGCCGGCCTCGACCTTCACGCTGCCCAGCGCGTCGGTGAAGCTGGGCGCATAGGTCCCGTCCTGCTGCGCGCTGTAGATGCCGCGCGCCTTGAACTGCTCGTCGCCGATCTTCGCGGCTGCCGCCACCAGGTTGCGTGTATCGACCTGGCTGCTGCCCGAGAACACCACGCCGTTGCGGTTGGCGATCAACACCGTGCCGTCGCCCTTGATCTGGCCCTGGATCTGCGAAGGCCGTGCCTGCGGGTCGTTGACACGGTTGAGCACCGCCCAATCGGGCTGCTGCTGGAACTGCACCGTCGTGTTCCTGCCGACGTTGAAGCTCTCCCAATTGAGGATCGCCTTGTCGCCGGTCTGCTGGATCGCGACCTGCGTGCGGCCACCGACCTGCGATTGCACGGGCGCATTGGCATTGAGCCAGCCGGCGGTCAGCGAATCGGTATCGACCTTCAAGCCACCGTCGGCGAGACCGTCGGGCACCGACGAGGGATCGTTCTGCGCGGCCTGGCGCGCGGCCGCCTGTGCCGCCTGCTGCGCCGCGATCGCCTGCGCGGCCAGGTTGAGGTTGCCGATCGAACGCTGCAACTGCGCGCTGGCCTGCTGCTGCTGCGCCTGCGGGTTGGTCAGCGTGGAGGCCGGCATGCCGTTGGGCAGCCGGCCCGTGGCCATCGCCGTGCTCTGCGCCATGTTCTTCTGCGCCATCCAGCCCGCGCTGAAGGCGTGCTGCGCATGCACGCTGCCGCCCGCGCCCGCGGCAATCAGGAGCGCGGCGACGGCCGATGCCGGCGGCGTCAGGCGCCAGCCCAGCCCCTGCGAGGCCGGCGCAGACGACGCGGGCGGCCTGCCGTGGGCCTTGCGGCGCGCCGCTGCATGGAACGATTTCATGAGGGTACTTTCCTGGAACTGTTTGAAAGGGTGACGAAGGACGCCGGCCCCGGGCACGCGACGCATGGGAAAAGGACATCCATGCCTCGATGACGTGCCTCGTCGAAAGAAGTCGCAATGCTTCTCGAACTTTTTTTCTGGAATTTCGCGCGGCACCCGCGCCGGGGCCCCCGCTACCGCGGTTGAAGAGCGGTGAAGCCGCTCAGCTCATCAGCACGATGTTGCCCGGCAGCGCCGTCAGCTTGGCGCCGTACAGCTCGCGGATCATCGTCAGCGCCGTGTCGGTCTGGTGGATGGCGAAGCGCATCTGCACCGGCCGGCGTCCCATCTCGGCATTGCGCAGGATGACGCGGCCCGGCCGGTAGCGGTTGATCTCGTCGATCACCTCGGCCAGCGGCACGTCGGTGAAGATCAGCGCGCCGCTGCGCCAGGCGCTGACGCTCGCCGGATCGACGGCCACCGGGGGGCGCGCACCCTGCGCGTCGTAGACCAGCTGCAGGCCGCGCTCGAGCACGCGGTGCTGGCCCGCCAGGTCGACGTCGACCGTGCCCTCTAGGCAGCTCACGCACACCTGCGGGCCGGTGTGGCGCACGTTGAAGCGCGCGGAACGCGCCAGCAGCCGCCCGGCGCCCGCATACACCGCGAACGGCCGCTGCGGGCCCGCGAGGATCTCGGCCTCGCCCGCCACCAGCTCGATGCCGTCGCCGGCCTCGCCGGCTTTCAGGTTCATGCGGGTCTGCGTGTTCATCTGCACGCTGACCTGGTCGGACAGCGCCACCTGCCGCTGTTCGCCGGTGCCCGTGCGGTAGTCGGCGCCCAGTTCCGCGACCGACGGCCACAGCCCCAGCGGCGGCCTGAAGGCCAGGAAGGTGGTGGCCGACGCCGCCACCGCACCCGCGACGAAGGCACGCCGGCCGGGCCGGTAAGCCCGATCGGCCGGTGCGGCCACACGCCGCGGCCGCTCGGGAAACGCCGCCGAGGGATCCGCCTGCACCGCCCGCGCGGCGGCCGGTTCCAGCGCCTCCCAGGCCTTCTTCACTTCGCGCCAGGCCCGTGCATGCTCGGCGCTCTGCGCGCACCACTGGCGCAGCGCTTCGGCATCGGCGCGCGTGGCCCGGCCCGAGCGCAGCCGCGCCCACCAGGCGTCGGCCTGTTCGCGGATCGAGGCGTGAGCGTTGCGGTCGGCGCTCATGAACATCAGTATCTCCGACGGCCCGCGACGTTCGAACGCTCGACCGCATCGGACTGCGCCATGCGCTCGCGGCAATGGCGCATGGCGTGGCGCAGCTCCTTTTCCACCGAGCTCTCGGAGATCCCGAAGCGCTCGGCGATCTCGGTGTTGAGCAGCCCGTCCATGCGCGCCGCGATCAGGATCGCGCGGCGCCGCGGCGGCATCTCCGCCAGCACCTCATCGAGCGTCGCGAGCTCGCTGCGCGCCGCGACCGTGCGCAGCGGATCGCCCACCTCGTCGGCGATGTTCATCAGCGCCTCCACGTCGCCATCGGTCAGCAGCACGTTGTTGTGGCGGTGCGTGTCGATCGCGATGTTGGCGGCCATGCGCAGCAGGTAGGCATCGGCATTGCGCACCGAGCCCGCCGTGGCCGTCGCCTCGAGCCGCACCCAGGTCTCCTGCAGCGCATCGGCGGCGTCGTCGCGCGAGCCCACGATGCGCTCCAGGCTGCGGCGCAGCTCCGCATAGCGCGCGGTCAGGCGCAGGCGCAGCGTGGAGCGAAGCGAGTCCGGCATGGCGTGGCTCAGGGCCCGACGATCCGGAACGCGTCCGGCGTGCGCGCGGCCGTCAGGGCCGCGCCCTCCCCTTCGCCCTCGATGGCGGACGGGCATTGCGGGCGCGCCGAGGGCCCTTCGGGCAGCAGCAGGATCGAGACCGGCTGCGCCATCGCGGCGGGCGGCGGCACGCCCACGGCCATGCGCCGCAGCACCCGGGCGATCGCCGCGTCGCGTGTTGCCTGCCCCGTCGTGTCGAGCAGCCGGAAGCGCTCGACCATGCCGCGCGCATCGAGGCGAAGCTGCAACGCCAGCCGGTACGGGCCGGGCCGGGTCTGCGGCGACGCGCACAGCGCATCGCGCAGGCTCTGCTGCACCCGCGCGATGTAAGCCATGAAGTCGGGGTTCCTACCGGTGACGCCCGGGATGTCGGGGCCTCCCGCCGTCGCAACCGGCGACACCGCGGTGGCCGGCGCCGGATCGTCCGCTGCGGAGATCACGACGGACTGCGCATCGGCATGACGCGCGCGCAGCCCCGTTCCCGCCAGCAGTTGCCGCAGCGCCTCGTCCGCGCCGAAGCTGCCCTGCACCGCGCCGGCTTGGCGCTTCGCGTCGGCGCTGTCGATCATCACGGCCAGGCCGGTCAGGCGGCTGTAGGCGTTGAGCGCGCTGCCCAGGTCCTGGGCGGCAATGTCGAAAGGGATGGGACTCACGGCTGCACCATCGGCTGCCGCCGGCACCTGCGCCCGGGCCTCCGAAGCCACCAGCAGCGTGCCCATGAACGCGAGGCAGCCCCACAGCAGGTACCCTGTCAGTGCCAGCACACTGACCGATGCCGGGTTAGCTGTCATCTGCTATCGCACACGTCCGGAAGTTGAAATGAAGTGCCCGAGGCAGACCGCTCAGCAAGTTGTCGAGGAGGCTAGTTCGATTTGTTTACATGTACGTGACAGAACGGAGACACGCCGCTTCGCTCGCCGCACGGCAAGCGCGACGAAAACGACAAAGCACCCGCTCACGCCGGATGCGACAACCGCTCGCAGTGCTCGATCAGCAGTTCGGTCAGCACGCGTATCTTCCTGGCCGGATGCTGGCCGGGCGGCCGGATGACGTAAGCCCCCGCGGGGGGCGGTGGATAGCGCGTCATGACCGGCACCAATGCACCGGCGGCCACGTATTCATGCGTGAGCCAGTCCGGCACATAGGCGATCCCGAGGCCCGCCACCGCGGCGGCGACCAGCGCCGTGCCGTTGTCGGCCTTGAATCGTCCCTGCGGCCGGACCGTGATGATCCGGTCGCCATCCATCAGTTGCCAGGCCTCGGTGCCCTGCATCAGCGCTTCATGGGCACCGAGCTCGTCCGGGGTCTCGGGCGACCCGTGCGCGCTGATATAGCTCGGGCTCGCCACGAGCTTGCCGTAGATCGGTCCGACGCTTCTTGCAATGAGGTTGGAGTCCTCGAGATAGCCGACCCGGATCGCGCAGTCGAAGCCTTCGGCGATCAGATCGACGAATCTGTCGCTGTAGCAGGTCTGGATGTGGAGCTGGGGATGACGCTTCGCCATCTCGGCGAGCATGGGCGCGAAGTGCGTCGGGCCGAAACTCAATGGCACCGCGATCCTCAGGCGGCCGCGAAGCTCGCCCGCGGGCAGGATCGTCTCCATGGCCGTGTCGATGTCGACGCAGACCTTGGCCGCGTAGTCGCGGAACGTGCTGCCCGCTTCCGTGAGCGCCGCACCGCGCGTGGATCGCGCGAGCAGTTGAACACCCAGTTCCGCCTCGAGCCGAAGTAGTCGCCGACTCACCATCGACTTGGAGATGCCCAGTCGCACCGCCGCCGGCGACACCCCTCCGGCACTGGCCACTTCGACGAATGTACGCAGGTCCTCGATGTCCAAGCTGGCGTTCCTCCAATCGCGACACAGTTCGCCGAAGAATGGTACTACCGGGCGAAGAGCGGGATCGCAATACTCCCTGCGGACGGCATCGCCACGAGCGGTTCCGTCGTCCAGAACCCCTCCCGCTGACAGCGGCAACACAGGAACCAGCAATGACTTCTCGCAACGGCCTCTCTTCGCTTCTTCGTCCCGAAGACTCGGTCCTCGTCCTGATCGACCACCAGCCCTACCAGCTCGCGAACCTGAACAGTCACGAACCGCAGATGGTCATCAACAACACCGTCGGCCTCGCGAAGGCCGCCAAGGCCTTCGGCGTCCCCACCATCCTGACGAGCGTGATCGCCGAACGCGGCGGCCTCCTCTTCCCCCAGCTCACCGAGGTCTTCCCCGGCCAGGAGGTCATCGACCGTACGTTCATCAATACCTGGCAGGACAAGGCGGTGGTCGATGTGGTCAAGGCCACGGGCCGCAAGCAACTGATCATCGCGGGCCTGTGGACCGAGGTCTGCGTCGCGATGCCGACGATCCAGGCACTCGGCGAAGGCTGGGACGTCACCGTGGTCACCGACGCGTCCGGCGGCGTCTCCGTCGAGTCGCACCAGGTCGCGATCCAGCGAATGATCGCGGCCGGCGCGAACATGCTCACCTGGCTCGCGGTCGCCTCGGAATGGCAGCGCGACTGGGCACGCACCGAGAGCGCCGCTGCATTGACCCAGGTGATCACGCAACACGCGGGAGGCAGCGGCATCGCGTACCTCTGGGAGCAGCAGTTGCTCAACACGCCGGTGCCTGCCAAGGCGGGCTGACAGAAACAAGGGGGATGGACGCGCTTCCGTCGAGGCGTTGCGAAGGCTGAACGCCGGCTCGATCCACTTCATCCCCGAAAGGCCTGGGCGCTCGCGCATGGACCGCGGCCAGGCCGAATGGCGCGGACGGCATCGGGACAACCGAGGAGCCGGCTGTCGGAAAATGCGGCGGAGGCCACGCCGTGGCCGCGACGGCTTCGTGACGAATCCGTGCTTTCGACCGCCCTCGCCCCTTCGATGCCATGCGTGACTTTCTCTATTACTCGCTGATGCTCCTGCTGGGATTCGCCTGGTACCGCTTCGGGCAGAGCCTGCTGAAGAAAGGCAATCGCGACGAGAACGACGAACTCACCAAGGGCTTCGTCGGACCGGTCGGCTTCCTCGTGGCCGGCGCCATCGCGTGCTATCTCTTCGTCTCCACCTTGCGCGCGCTGATCCGGGGCGAGGTGCCGTGCCTCGGCAAGGCCTGCTCGGGGCAGGTGTATGCGCTGGCGACGCATGCGGGGGAGTACTGGTCGAACGTCTTCTACATGGTGTGGCTCGTTCTCGCGCTGGGGTATGCGCTGTACGTGACGTTCAAGATCTGGTTCCGGGTCTGATGCCCGGCCTTGGACGAGAATTGCGCGCCGGCCGATGCATGAGGCCGGCATGACCCGTCATGCAAGGAATCGACCCATGCGCCTGTACTGGCTGTTCATCCCGATGATCGTTTCGACCGCCGCCTTGTGCGCGGGGGTCGCGAGTGCGGCCGAACTCTGTTCCCGGGCTTCACCGCGCGCGGGCGCCGAAGTCACCCACACGCACGGCTTCGATTTCATCGTCGATCCCCAGCCGGTTCCGAATTCGTTCACCGGTTGCCAGTACGGCTGGATCGGCGATGGCAATGCGCCGTCCACCATGGAGAAGGTCATCACCGCCTACTACGTCGCTGGCCGCGTGCAGTGGTACGAAGCGCGCTGGCCCGATCGCCCGCTGCATCGTTGCGTGTACGAAGGCGGCGTCATCGCGCCCGGCAAGTCCGTCAATGCTTCGGCATGTCCGGTCAAGGAAGCCGATGCCCAGGTGCCGCGTTGAAGTGGGAGCGACATCGACGCCTCCATCGCGCGCTGGGGCGATCCCTGCGATCCTACGGCCGCGCGGATGGCGGCGCGGCTCGTGGCGATCGCTGCACGAGAACTCGAAACCTCGCTGGACAACGCGGTTCCAGACTCATTGCGTTCGCAACGCCTTCCAGCCGCCCCGATCCCTGACCAGCACCGCATCGGACACCGAATAAGGCTCCCCGCGAACGACACGCGCGACCAGTCCACGCAACTTCGCCACCTGGTCGGGCTGGTCTGCGCGCGTGAAGAAAATCCAGTCCCCGGTCGGCACGGCCATGGCCACGGGTCCGCCGGCCAGGGCCTCCAGCCTGGTCCAGAGCGCGGGGTCGAAGACCCTCGACGATCCCAGTCCATCGTTGGCGGGCATGAAATGGACGCCCTCCATCCCCTTGATGGGCTCGGCCTTCAACGCGGGCAGGCGCGCGGCGTTGCGCGACGCCAGCTCGGCGAGTGTTGTCACCGTCAATCCGGCTTGGGCCATGTCGTCGAGGTTGATGAACCGAACCGTCTTCTCGCTGTCGACGACGAAGAGCGTCTCGATGCTTTCGGCGAAGGGCATGACCACCAGCTGCTTGTCGGGCTCCTTGATCCGCTCGGTGGCCCGTGTTCCGAAGCCGGACCGGCGCAGCACCGGGAACACCTTCTCGCCCACGAACGCACGCTGCGCCGAGTCCACCGAAGCGACGGAGACAACGCCCCGGACGAAGTTCGCAATCTCCTCGTCGCAGCGATCGGCACGGGATTCGCAGGACTTGCGGACATTGAAAAGATAGACCGTCGACGCGCTCTTGCTCGCGATCTTCAATTCGTTGTCGGTCACGACGGTCACGCCGATCTCCGGGGCCTCGCTCCGCAGTGCCCGCAAGACCTTGTCGGTCAAGCCGTCCGCCCGGCAGACGCCGGCGCCCAGGCTCAGCACCGCCACCGCGGCCATCCACGACGCACGCCGAAGGCGCCCGATGCGGATCGGCGGCCGTGTCGCTGCGTGCTCGCTCACCACTGCCACACCACCATTGCGCGTCTCCTCGCGATCGTTGAACCCGTCGTCGGGTGTCGAGCCCGCATCACCAGGCGGCGTCCACCACCCTGCGATTCGACCGCACGATACCAAAGACGGCCTCGAGGAGCGCCCCGCGCCAGCGAGCTCAGAAGGCGCTCTTGACCACGCCCCCATCCACGCGAAGCGCCGCGCCCGTGGTCGCCGACGCGAGCGGACTCGCCACATAGGCCACGAGCGAGGCCACCTCCTGCGGCGACGCAAAACGCTTGATCAGCGAGGTCGGGCGAACATGGTCGAAGAACTCCGCCTCGACCTGCTCGAAGCTCTTGCTGCTCGAGCGCGCCATGCCTTCCACGAAGTCGCCGACGCCGCGCGATTTCGTCGGTCCGGGCAGCACGCTGTTCACCGTGATGTTCGTGCCGGCGACCGATTCCGCGAGCCCGCGCGACACCGCGAGCTGCGCGGTCTTCGTCACGCCGTAGTGGATCATCTCGGTCGGTATCTGCACCGCGCTTTCGCTCGAGATGAAGATGATCCTGCCCCAGTTCGCCCGCTTCATCTCCGGCAGCACCAGGCGCGCAAGGCGCACGCCGCTCAGCACGTTGACGTCGAAGAAGCGCAGCCAGTCCTCATCGGGAATGTCCTCGAAGGCCTTGGCCTCGAAGATGCCGAGGTTGTTGACGAGGATGCCGATGCCGGGATGGCGGCGCACGAGTTCCTCGGCGGCGTCGGCGCGGCTGAGATCGCCGGCGTAGCCGACCACCGTGCCCTGCGTCTGCGAGCGGATGCGCTCCACCGCCTCGTCGACCGCGGTCTGCGACCGGCCGTTGACGATGACGCTGGCGCCCTCCTGGGCCAGCGTGTGCGCGATCGCATAGCCGATGCCTGCGGTGCTGCCGCTGACCAGGGCCAGCTTGCCCTTCAGTTGAAGATCCATGTCGATGCTCCTTGTGTCGATGACGAGATGGGTTGCCTGTCAGCCCAGGAAATTGACCAGCGCGGGAATGACCTGATCGGGCGCCTCCTCCATCAGCCAGTGACCGGAGCCCTTGACGATCACGCCCTGCACGTTGGTTGCGACCATCTTGCCCTGTTCGATCAGGAAAGTGCCACCGGCTTTTTCCCCGGACAGCACCAGCATCGGCATGGGCAGCGGCGTCTTGCCCAGTTCGGCGAACTCGGCCGCGTCCTGCTCGAAGGCCTTGAAGTATTCGAAGCCGGCGCGCATGCCGCCGGGCTGCGCATAGGCCTTGGCATAGAAGCGGCGATCGGCCTCGGGCACCGAGCGCTTGGGGTCGGCCGCGAAGTCGTTCCAGAAATGCTCGAAGTAGATGCGCTCGCGTCCGTGCACCAGCGCCAGCGGCGTCGCGCCGTGGAAATGGAAGTGCCAGAGGTCGCGCAGCAGCCAGACGTTCTGCCATTGGCCGATGCCGGGCAGGAAGGCGTCCATGAGCACCACCTTGTCGGTCTCCAACGGGAACTGCGCGGCATAGGCGTAGGCCACCATCAGGCCGATGTCGTGGCCCACGATGCTCACGTTGCGGATGCCGAGCGACTTGACGAGCTCGTGGATGTCGACGGCCATGTTCTTCTTGCCGTAGCCGCTCTCGGGCTTCGACGAGTTGCCCGCGCCGCGCAGATCGGGCACGACCACGGTGTGCGTCTTGGCCAGCAACGGCATCAGCGGGTTCCACATGTGGCCGGTCTCGGCATAGCCGTGCAGCAGCACGATGGCCGGCCCGGTGCCGCCGATGCGGTAGTTGATGCGGGTGCCGTTCACCTCGGCGCTGCCGGCGCGAAAGCCCGGCACCGCGTCGACGGCGGGCGCGGCGTGCGCCACGGAGCCGAAGCTCAGCGTGGCGCCGAATGCGGCGGCGCCGGCGATCAGCGCGCGGCGGGTGGGGGCGGGATGGAGGGTGTTCATGTCTAGGCCTTTCGGTCCGTGTTTTGGGGTGAAGCGAATTTATGATTCAGCTTCACTTCCAGAAAGGCCCCAAAAGTGGTTTACTCATTCAGCTTTTGTGAATGATTGGAGCCCGAGGCCATGGACCGATTGCGTGCGTACGAGGTGTTCGTGACCGTGGTCGCGCGCGGCAGCTTCGTCAAGGCGGCCGACGCGCTCGACACCTCACCGGCCAACGTGACGCGCTACGTCAACGAGCTCGAAGCCCACCTGCGCACGCGGCTGATCAACCGCACCTCGCGCCGCCTGTCGCTCACCGAGGGCGGCGAGGCCCTGTTCGACCGGGCGAAGTCGATCCTCGAAGAGGTGGCGGAGACCGAGGCGCTCGCGACCACTGCGTCGCTCCAGCCGCGCGGGCGGCTGCGCCTCAATGCGCCGCTGAGTTTCGGCAGCCTCGTGCTGGCGCCGCTGTGGCCAAAGTTCATGGCGAAGTACCCCGATGTCGAACTCGACATCGCGCTCATCGACCGCGTGGTCGACATCGTCGAGGAAGGCTACGACCTGGCGATCCGCATCTCGCGGACCACCTCGGGCAATCACATCGCGCGCAACCTGGGCCGTTCGCAGAACCTCGTGTGCGCCTCGCCCGACTACCTGGCGAGGCATGGCATGCCCGAGGTGCCCGCGGACCTGTCGCGGCACCTGTGCCTGGGCTATACCTACGGCGCGACCTCCGACGAGTGGCAGTTCGCCGGCCCCGGCGGGTCGCTGGAATCGGTTCGCGTGCGCTGGGCCCTGCGGGCCAACAACGGCGAAACCGCTCGTGCGGCGGCGCTTGCCGGCGCCGGCGTCATCTGGCAACCGAGTTTCGTGATTGGCGAGGACGTGCAGGCCGGTCGACTGGTCGAGGTGATGCCGGGCTATCGCATGCCGCCGATCGACATCCTCGCGATCTACGCCAGCCGTCGCCATCTCAGCGCGAAGGTGCGGGTGATGGTCGACTTCCTGGTCGATGCCCTCCAGAGTTCACCGCGGGGATCGAACTGAGTCTGGAGCGGTCAACGCTACGCATTCGTTGAACATTTCAGCGGGCACCTGAGGGCCAATCGTTTTGTGCGACTCCCTGTTCAATTAGCTCGCTATTGCGACGCAATTGCATCTCTATGTCGCCGCTCTCCGCGTGAACTAATTTCGGCTTGACGAATGGACAAGCCCCGCGCAATCTCCGCCGAAGGGAGCGGCCGTGGAGCGAGGAGGTCGACATGATGGTTCGTATTCGCCTGCAGTACGCGCGCCTGGCTCTTCAACGCGAGATGCTGGCCATGTTCGTCGCATACAGCTCCGTCGGCCTCTGGGTGATCTTCTGGTTCGGCGACTAGCGGCACTTCGAAGAAATTTCCGCCGACGCGGCGGCAAGAACGTGCGAATGGCGCTTCGCACTCCATGGCCATGGGTGGCCGAGGCCGCGACACCCCGAAACTTCCTGCCTCACCGATTCCGGTGCCCGATCCATGGCGAACTTCGCGGGCGCCTGATTGACCCCGCAACCTCCGCCATTCCCCACTGAAATCCGTTGTCAACCAATAGGCCTAATTGGCAATTTCTCCATTGCATCGAGATATCCACTGCAAAAAAAGCAAGGTGCAATTGCAATAGCGGCACTCGACACTGCAACTCCCCGCATGGGATCAACTCACCTGAAGGAGCTTTCGCAATGTCGACGCTTCCCGGCCATTACACAATTCTCTCGTTCGTTGGCGGCGGCATCCGCGGCCTGCTCTCCGCCACCATCCTCCAGCGCCTGTACGACGCCAACAAGGCGCTGCTGGACGAAACGAGAATGCTCGCCGGCGATGAACTGAACTTCTACAACTCCATGAACCCCGACCCGCGGACGCCCGCCTACTCGATCGACAAGGTGCTGGGCAGCCAGAAGGCCATCCACTTCGACACGAAGATCGCCGACGCGCGCAAGGACGTCCTGCTCGTCTCGTTCAACGTCGGCCAGGTCGAACCCGACCGCGACAACAAGATGATGCCCACGCCGTGAAAGCCGATGATGTTCACGAACATGCTCGGCAGCGACCGGGACCGGCTGGACGGCCTCGACGGCAACGGCGACACCCCCATCGCGGTGGCCGCGACGTCCAGCGGCGCCATGCCGGGACAGCTGGGGTCCATCGACGGGAACGTCGATGGCGCCTTCTTCGACTGGGGCGCCCAGCAGTGGAACACCGAGGACTGCTACGGCGTGGCGCTGGACTACCAGAAGGACACGCCGATGGCCTTCTGCTTCCTGCCTCCGACCAACGAAGGCTGAGAGCCTGCGGCGCGCTGATGGTGCCCGCTAGAGCACCATCAGCATCTCGTGCCAGGACATCCCGCCATGGCCGGACGGCGAAGGCCTCACGTAGCCGTACCCCTGCCGGGCATAGAGCGCCACGTGGCGCTCCTTGCACATCAGGTGGATCGTTTGCTTGCCGGCCTGCCGCATCTGGTCGACGAAGGTCTTCATCATCACGCTGGCATACCCGCGCCCCTGGAACAGGGGATCGATGACCACGGACATGATCACGACGTTGGGCGCGGCGGCGTCGTGGCCGACCAGCTCCTTGACGGCCTCGTCCGACATCACGACCTCGTGCGCGCACCCGCTGTTGATGAAGCCGATGAGCTGCTCCTCGAGCTCCATGACGAGGAAGCCTTGCGGGTACTGCTCGATGCGGGTGCGGATCTTGGCGAGGGTGGCGGCCTCGTCGCCCTCGTAGGCGCCGATCTCTATCGCGTAGCAGCGTTCGGCATCGGAAGGAAGGGCTTGGCGGAAAACGGGTTCTGGCATGGATGAGGGGTTGGAACGAGGCATGCGCCCATCATGCCGTCCGGCGATGGCGCGCGCGCAGGGTGTCCGATGGCGCCTCGCCGAATTGCGCCTTGTACTGCTGCGCGAGGCGGCTCAGATGAAAGAAGCCGTGGGCGAACGCGATGTCCGTCACCGTGTCGTCGTCCGCGCCGTCCAGCAATCGCTCGCGCACCTGCGCGAGGCGGATCCGCCGCAGGTAGGCCGTCGGCGTCATCCCCCGGTGCGCCTGGAACGCCAGCTGCAAGGCACGCACGCCCACGCCCAGCGACGAGGCGATGTCGGACACCGTCAGCGACAGGTCCGCGATGCGGTCGTGAATGAGCGCCTCGGCCAGGCCCGCGAGGCGCGCGGGCCGCGATGCCGGCCGCTCTCCGCGCATCCAGCCGGTGTAGTTGTGCGGATGCCCGTGCAGCAGGGACATCAGAACGAACTGCTCGAGCGAACGGTACGCCGGGGCCGGCAGCGCCGCGGGCAAGGTGTCGACCAGGTCCCACACGCCGGACCATGAACGCTCGAGCGCCGGCGTGAACGGCACGGGGTCGAACTTCAGCCCGTCGTCGAGCGGACGGCCGACGAGGCTGGCGCAGCACGCCTCCAGCGTCGCCGTGTCGGGCCGGAAGGTGATCTGCTCGAAGCTGGCACCGAAATCGAAGCGGGTCGGCCGGCCGGCCGATACGGGGATCGTCGTGCCCGCGCGCCAGGTGGCGCTGCGGTTGCCCTGCGACACGGTGCCTTCGCCGGCGGTGCAGCGCATGAAGAGGAACAAGCCAGGGAACTCGCCCGCGTCGACCTCCACGCGCGCGCCGTAGGCGAGCTGGACCAGCGCCAGCGGCCTCGCCTCGGTCGCGCTCAGCCGGGTGTCCAGGGCCTTGGCCCGGCGATCCAGGTGGAGCTCGTGCGGGCAGTACACGGCGCCCACGGCGTGGATGGCTTCGTCGAGATCATGGGTCCGATAGTGCATGGTCGCCCCTTCCACAGACGGCGCGACAGCTTCTGCGTGCTGCCGCCGGGCCCGCATTCTAGGGGTGCGTTCCCTCGCGTTCCCTCGCGTTCCCTCGCTGAGCGGCGCGATGCGGGAACGCCCGGAGCCCCCGTCCTGCGCATCGCGGATAGCGCTTCGCATTCCGGATCGCGGCGCGGCGCGTCTTCCTGAAGACTGGCGCCAGCCGAGCCGACCGTGCCCATCAGGCCGGTCGCGCCCCCATCCATCCATGCACAGGAGTCCCTTGATGAGCTCGATCCACGACCTCGGTCTTTCCGAAACCTACGGTGCCTTCATCGACAACGCGTTCCAGCCGATCGACGGTCCGACCTTCGAGGCGCGGCATTCGGGCACCGGCGAACAGGTCGCGCGCATCGCGCGCTGCGGCGCGGCCGAGGTCGATGCGGCCGTGCGGGCCGCCGCCAGGGCCTTCCCGGCCTGGCGCGCCACCGCGCCCGAGGAGCGCTCGGCCCTGCTGCTGAAGCTGGCGGCGGCCGTGGAAGCCGACCAGCAGCGCCTCGCGCGCATCGATTCGATCGACATCGGCCGGCGCCTGTTCGAGACCGGCCTCGATCACCAGTTCGCGATCTCGCAGTACCGCTACTTCGCGGCCGCGGCCCTCACGCACGAGGGATTCGGCCGCCCGATCCCCGGCGGCTACCTGGTCGCCAGGCGCGAGCCCTATGGCGTGTGCGGCCAGATCATTCCGTGGAACGTGCCCGCGATCATGGCGGCCTTCAAGATCGCGCCGGCGATCGCGGCGGGCAACACGGTGGTGCTGAAACCCGACGAGAACGCCTCGCTCAGCACGCTGGAGCTGTGCCGGCACATCGCGAAGATCTTTCCGCCCGGCGTCATCAACATCGTGCCCGGCTTCGGCGAGGAGGCCGGGGCCGCGCTGACCGCGCACCCCGGCGTGGCGAAGCTGGCCTTCACGGGCAGCAGCGAGGTCGGGCGGATCATCTCGCGCGCCGGCGCCGACCGGCTGGTTCCCGTGTCGCTGGAACTGGGCGGCAAGAGCCCGAACATCATCTTTCCCGACATCGAGGACATCGACGCGGTGGTCGACAACGCGATGTTCGCGACCCTGTACTGCAACGGCCAGTCCTGCCTCGCGGGCACCCGGCTGTTCGTGCACGACGCGGTCTACGACGCCGTGATGGACCGCCTCGTCGCCGGCATGGAGCGCGTGCGGGTCGGCGCGGCGCTCGCGCCCGACACCGTGCTCTCGAACCTGGTGTCGCCCGAGCAGGGCCGGCGCGTGATGAACTACATCGACATCGGCAAGGCCGAGGGCGCGCGGCTGATGACCGGCGGCCAGCGCATCGACGTCGAGGGGCAGGCCCACGGCCACTTCATCGCGCCGACCGTGTTCGAGGCCGAGAACCGCATGCGCATCGCGCAGGAGGAGATCTTCGGCCCGGTGCTCAGCGTGATCCGCTGGAAGGACCACGACCGGATGATCGAGGAGGCCAACGGCGTGCGCTACGGCCTGGCCGCCGGCCTCTACACCAGCAACCTGCGCAACGCCTGGGACACGGCCGACCGGCTGCAGGCCGGCTCGGTGTGGATCAACCACTACTTCAACCTCGCGAGCGGCTCGCCCTTCGGCGGCTTCAAGGAGAGCGGGATCGGCAGCGAGTACTGCCACGAGACGCTCAACATGTACACGCACCTCAAGGCCGTGACGGTCCAGACGCAGGTGGCGGCCCCGTGGTTCGCCCCCAGGGCCTGAGCCCGCGGCACGCAGCGCTTCGCCCTCCCCCCACCCCCTACATCCAAAGAGGTCATCCCATGCAGATCACAGCCGCCGTCATGCGCGAGAAGGGTGGCAAGTTCACCCTCGAGGACATCGAACTGGAGCCGCCGCGCGACGACGAGGTGCTCATCCGCATGAAGAGCTGCGGCGTCTGCCACACCGACACCCTCCCGCGCGACCAGGTGGTGCCGGCGCCCTTCCCCGCGGTGTACGGCCACGAGGGCGCGGGCATCGTCGAGCAGGTCGGCAGCCGCGTGAGCAAGCTGAAACCCGGCGACCACGTCGTGATGAGCTGCAACTTCTGCGGCCACTGCGACACCTGCCAGACCGGCAAGCCCATGTACTGCCGGCACTTCTTCAAGGCCAATTTCGGCTTCGCGCGCATGGACGGAACGCCCACCATGCGCCAGGGCGGCGACGTCGTGCACGGGGCCTTCTTCAACCAGTCCTCGTTCGCGACCTATGCGCTGGGCACCGAACGCAGCGTGGTGAAGATCCCGTCCGACGTGCCGCTCGAGATCATGGGGCCGCTGGGCTGCGGCGTGCAGACCGGCGCGGGCGCGGTCATCAACTCGCTGCGCCCGCAGGCCGGCGATTCGATCGCCATCTACGGCGCGGGATCGGTCGGCCTCTCGGCGCTGCTCGCGGCCAATGTGACCGGCTGCGCGATCCGCATCTGCGTCGACCCGAACGAGGCGCGCCTGCGGTTCGCGCTCGAGCTCGGCGCCACCCATGTGGTCAACCCGCGGACCACCGACCCGGTGCGGCGCATCCAGGAGATCACCGGCGGTGGCGGCACCCAGTTCTCGCTCGAGACCTCGGGCAATCTCACGGCCCTGCGCCAGGCCGTCGATTCGATCCAGATCATGGGCGAGTGCGGCATGATCGGCGCACCCGCCTTCGGCAGCGAGATCGGCCTCGACACCTGGGGCCTGCTGCTGGGCCGCAAGATCCGCGGCATCTGCGAAGGCGACTCGGTGCCCGACCTGTTCATCCCGAAGCTGGTCGAGCTGTATCGGCAGGGGCGCTTCCCCTTCGACAAGCTGATCCGGTTCTATGCCTTCGACCAGATCAACGAGGCCGTGGAAGACGGCGAGCAGGGCCGGACCATCAAGGCCGTGCTGCGTTTTCCCGACTGACGCAGGCTGCAAGCTTTCGAGGACCGATGTTCATGGCATTGAATCGACGAGGCGCCTTCAAGCTGGCCACGACCCTGGCGCTGCTGAGTTCGAAACCCACGGCCGCGGGCACCGGCCAGGGCGCGGGCACGCGCGCCGCGGTCGACACGCAGGCCGGCGCGCTCGAGTTCGAGCTCGGCATGCCCACGGCGCGCACTGTGGACAGTCTCTACCAGGCGCTCGACCATCAGAGCGCCGTGATGAGCTATCTCTGGGCCATCCCGATCGTCGGCATGGAAAGCGCGCGGCAGATGCTGGTCGACAACGCGGGCGCCCGCAGCGGCGACTTCGTGCGGGTGTCGGGCTACCGCGACGTCAGCGCGATGCTCGGCTCGAACGTCACCACGCCCTATGTCTTCGCCTTCTTCGATCTTTCGCGGCAACCGCTGGTGCTGCACTATCCGCCGGGCGCGACCGCGGGCTCGCTGATCGACTGGTGGGACCGTCCCCTGTGCGATGTCGGCATCACCGGGCCCGATGCGGGCCGAGGCGCCGTGTTCGTGCTGCTCGGTCCGGGGCAGCAGGCGCCGGGCGAGCTGCCGGCCGGCGCGCAGCTGCTGCGATCGCGCACCTTCAAGGTCCTGCTGTTCTGCCGCGGACTCGATGCCGACCTGGCGCAGGTGGAAACGGTCTTCTCGGCCCTGCGGGTCCATCCGCCCGGCCAGCAGCCTGCCGCGGCGAGTACACGCCTGCTGCGCTTCAAGCCCGAGGGCGAACTGACGAGCATGGCGCATCCGCAAGGCCTCGCCTACTGGCAACGGCTGGCGAATGCGCTGCGGGGAGAGCCCGTGGAGGATCGCGACCGCTTCTTCGCCGCCCTGCTCGCGCCGCTCGGCATCAAATTCGATCGCCCCTTCGCGCCCGATGCTCGGCAACAGGCCGTGCTGGAGAAGGCCGCGATCGTGGGCGAGGCGACGGCCAAGGCCATCGCCTTCCGCAAGCGCATCCCCGGCATGCGCTATCGGCCCGACACCCACTGGGAATACCTGATCGCGCCCGGCTTCGACAACGCGCAGGACGTGCCCGGCGGCACGCTGTTCGAGGAGCGCACGGCCTTCTTTTACGAAGTCACCGGCACCTCGGCGGCCGTGTTGACGCGAACGCCCGGCGTCGGCGCGGCCTATCTCGCCGCCTACTACGACGCGAAGGCGGCCCCGTTCGACGGTGCGCGCAGCTACCGCCTGCGCGTGCCGGCGGACGTGCCCGCCAGGCTGTTCTGGTCGGCCACGCTGTACGACACGCAGACCCGCGGCCTGGTCCAGAACGCGCAGCAGATCGTCGACCGCTCCTCTCGCCAGGACCTGGCGAAGAACGCCGATGGGTCGGTCGACATCGTGCTGGGTCCGACGCCTGCACCGGGCCTCGAGAAGAACTGGATCCCCACCACGCCCGGACATTCCTGGTACGTCTATTTCCGTCTCTTCGGCCCACTCGCGGCCTACTTCGACCGCTCCTGGGTTCTGCCCGACATCCAGGCGCTGTAGCGCACCGCTTCAGGACCGGTCGACCGCGCGCTCGGTCTCCTCGAGAAAGCGCAGCAGGCCCTCGATCTCCGTCGACTTGTCGAACACCGCATCGGCGCCCAGCAGCAGCGCGCGCTCGCGCATGTCTTTGGTCGCGAAGTTCGAGAAGATCACCATGCGCTGGCGCGGCAGGCGATCCCTGCAGCCCATGAGCACGCCGAAGCCGGTGCCGTGGCGCAGGAAGAGATCGACCACGGCCACGTCCCATTGGCCATCGGCATCGTGCAGCCAGGCCACGGCCTCGGCCTGGGTCTCCGCGCTGCCGACCATGTGCACGGGCGCGAGCTCCTCCAGCGTCGCGATCAGGCTGTCGCGAATCAGGGGGTTGTCCTCGACGAGGTAACCGGTCAGGCTCATGGTGTTTTCGCCATCGTGTGGGTCCGGCCTTCAGGGCGCGAACGATCGCCGCAGCCGCTCGCCCGCAAAGGCCTGCGCGTCCCTGGCCTTCTCGAGCACCGCCGCGGCGCCGAAGAACTCGTGCGCCACGCCCTCGAATTCCTTGCGCGCGACCTCCACGCCCGCGTCGATCAGGGCGCTCTCGAGCCTCGCGCCATCGCTGCGCAGCGGATCGAGCCGCGCATTGACGATGGTGACCGGCGCCAAGCCGGCGAGCTGCGCGTCGACCAGCGACAGCCGCGGGTCGTCGAGGTCCTGCTCGCTGCGCGTCACGTGGGTGAAGAACCAGTCCATCATCGCGCGGTTGAGCGGCTTGGCGATCGCGTTCTCGAGGTAGGACTCGGTGTTGCGGCTGGTCTGCGTGACGGGGTAGACCGACAGCACATGGCGCGGCGCGCGCAGGCCGGCGTCGCGCGCGGCGATCGCCGTGGCCACCGCGAGATTGCCGCCGGCCGATTCGCCCGCGAGCGCGAGGCGGGTGGCATCGCCGCCGAATGAGGCCGCGTGCTCGATCAGCCAGCGGTAGGCCGCGAGCGCGTCGTCCCATGCGGCCGGAAACTTGTGCTCGGGCGCGAGCCGGTAGTCGACCGACAGCACCATCGCCCGTGCGGCGGCGGCGAGCCCGCGCGCGCCGCCGTCGTACACCTGCCGGTTCGCGATCACCCAGCCGCCGCCATGGAAATACAGGACGACGGGGAAGGGCCCCTGCCCCGCGGGCGTGTAGAGCGTGGCGGCCAGCGGGCCGGTGGCGCCATCGACCGTGAGCTCGCGCGTGGTGACGCCCGGCACCAGGGTCTCGGGCACGGCCGAGCGGTTCTGCTGCTCGAGCAGCTTCTTCACGGCATCGGCCACGGTCGGCTGCCGGCGTGCCTCCTCGGGCGTGAGTTTCTCGATCGCCTCGGGCTCGAGGGATTCGTGGGCCTTGGCCACCGCGATCTGGTCGTCATCGGCGCGCAGGGCCGCCACGACGTTGGACACCGCATTGATCACGGGATTCGGCTTCTTGTCGCTCATCGATTGCTCTCCTGGGAATGAAGTTGAAGCAGGTTGAGCAACTTGTACGACGCGAGGCCCCCCGGTGGTTTGTCGGACGTGGGCGCGCCACGTCGTGGGGCTTCCAGACCCCCGCCGTGGCGCGGCCCGCGCGAGGACCGGGGCTCAGCGCGCCGGATCGGCGAGCCCGAGCAGGCCCAGCGCCTGCCGGTGCGTGCCCGATGCCGGGTCCGCGAGATCGGCCAGCACGCTCATGTGGTTGCGGTTCGCGGGCCGCTCGGCGCCCACCACCACGCGGCGGCCCCAGGCGCTGGCGATCAGCTCGGCCTGGCGGTGGAACTCCTCGCTCTCGTCGCCGCCGACCACGGTCACCAGCGTGCCCTGCTTCGGCGCGGGCATCGCGGCCGGACTCAGCCGCAGCGCCGAGGCCTCGGTCAGCCCGATGTCGGCCGCGAGGAAAGGCGCGTGCCGCAAAGGCTCGAGCTCGTAGACGCCCGAGATCGGCAGCGCCGCCTTGACGAGATCGCGCGGCAGGTCGGGCGCAACGCGCTGCCAGTCGCAGGCCAGCAGCATGGTGGCGAGGTGGCCGCCGGCCGAATGGCCCGCGACGACGATGCGCGCGGGATCGCCGCCGTGCGCCGCGATGTTGCGATGCACCCAGGCCAGCGCCTGCGTCATCTGCCGCGCGATGTGCTCGATGTCGACCGCCGGGCACAGCGCGTAGTTGAGCTGCACGAAGGTGGCGCCCGCATCGGCCAGCGGCGGCGCGAGGAAGGCATGGTCGCGCTTGTCGAGCGCGCGCCAGTAGCCGCCGTGGATGTAGACGAAGACGGGCGCCTTCCCGGCACCCGATGCGGCCGGCAGGATGTCGAGCCGCTCGCTCTCGTCATCGCCATAGGCCAGATCGCGAATCCACTCGGGCCGCTGCAGCGCCTGCGCCGATGCATCGGCCCAGTACTTCAGGATCGACGGATGCTCGGGAATGCGCGCGCGGTTGTTGTACTGCGCATCGAACCATTCGGGCGCCGGCGGCGGCGTCGATGCCGCGGCCGCCTCGGCCGCCGCGCGCTTCGCCGCCGAGTCGCGCAGCGCCGCGTCGACCAGCGCATCGGCCATCCACAGCGCGGTGCGTTCGACCTCGCGGTCCTCGAGGCCCCAGATGTCCTTGAGCACCACGTAGGGCTCGATGCCGTAGACGATCGAGAGGGCATGGTGCAGCCGGTCGCGCATGCGCGGGCTCAGCAGCGGCGACATCGGCTCGAGCGCGTGCTCGAGGATGCGCACGCGATGGCCGCGGCGGTACGGTTCCTCGGCCAGCAGGCCCGCGCGCTCGAGGCCCCATTGCTCGAGCGAGAGCTGCGCCGCGGCGCGCATCGGTGCCTCGAATTCCTTGAAGCGCGGGAAGGTCTGGCAGAACAGCTCGTGCAGCCGCTCGCGCCCGTTCGGGTTGTCCGAGGCCATCTGGCGCACCGGGCCCAGCGAGCTGTCGACCACCGCGGTGACCAGCGCGCTGCGGCTCGGAAAGTAGCGGTAGGCGGTGGCGCGCGACACGTTCGATCGCGCCGCCGCTTCGGCCACCGAGGGGATGTGGCCCTTCAATCGAATGATGTCCATCGCGGCCTGCAGCAGCTGGCGGAAGGTGGCGGCGCGAACGCCGCGTTCCGGCGCGCGCGGCGCCTCGCTCGGTGTGTGCTTGAGTCTTGCCATCGGGTTTGTACGGGGTTCGGAAATGCGGAAGTCGTCTTGTGGAGATGGTGACACGGCTCGTATGATCCGCGCACCCAGATTTGAGACGCAAGTCTCAAAAATCCCTAGATGACTTCCGGAGCCACCGAGGCGATCGGCGCACAGCGCGACGACCTCGGGGCCATATGGAGACAAAGTCGATGCGCTTCGCAAGCTGGAGTTGGGGTGGCCGCAACCATGCGGGCACGATCTCGGCCGACGGCCGGGAAGCCACGCCATTGGCGGTGGGCGACGCCTCGCGCGGCGTGCTGCCGCTGATCGAGGCGCTGGCACGCAACGAACCGCTGCCGCAGCCCTCGGGCACGCGGCTGCCGGTCGAGGTGATCACCCTGCGCGCCCCGCTGCCGCGCCCGCTGCGCGGCCTGTTCTGCGTCGGGCGCAACTACCGCGCGCATGCGGCCGAACTCGCGGGCTCGGTGTTCCGCAGCAGCATGCCCGAGAGCGATCCTTGGCCGATCGTGTTCGGCAAGCTCGGCGAATGCGTGATCGGGCCGCACGATCCGGTGCGGCTGCCGCGGTCCTCGGTGTCGGTGCAGATCGACTACGAATCCGAACTCGCGGTGATCATCGGCCGCGGCGGGCGCGACATTCCGCGCTCGCAGGCGATGGAGCACGTGTTCGGCTACACCATCGTCAACGACGTGACGGCGCGCGACGTGCAGATGCGCCACCAGCAGTGGGACCTCGGCAAGAGCTTCGACACCTTCTGCCCGATGGGCCCGTGGATCGTGACCGCCGACGAGATGGACGGCCGCGCCACGCGCGTGCGCGGCTGGGTCAACGGCGCGCTGCGCCAGGACGGCCTGACGCGCGACATGATCTTCGACATCCCGACGCTGATCGAGACCTGCTCGCGCGGCATCACGCTGCATCCGGGCGACGTGATCGCCACCGGCACGCCCTCGGGCGTGGGCATGGGCCTGAACCCGCCGCAATGGCTGGGCCGGGGCGACACGGTGCGCATCGAGATCGACGGCATCGGCGTCATCGAGAACCGCTTCGAGGCCCTGGCATGAGCTTCCAGCTCATCGACCGCATCGCGGTGGAGGACGAGGGCGAAGGCCCGGTGGTCGTCTGCGTGCATGGCCTGGGCGGCAGCTCGAACACCTACACGCCGCTGATGCCCGCGCTGGCGCGCCACCGCGTGGTGCGCATCGACCTGCCCGGCAGCGGCCGCTCGCAGCGCGCCGAAGGGCCGCTCTCGATCGAGCGCTACGTAGCGACCGTGCTGTCGGTCTGCGAACGCCTGGGCATCCAGCGCGCGCACTGGGTCGGCCATTCGATGGGCACCATCGTCTGCCAGCACATCGCCGCGGCGCATCCCAGGTGCGTGGCGAGCCTCGCGCTGTTCGGCCCGCTGATCGCGCCGCCCGACGCGGCGCGCACCGCGATGAAGGCCCGCGCCGACAAGGCGCGCGGCGGCGCGGCGGGCATGCACGAGATCACGCAGGCACTGCTGCAGGGCGCGATCTCGGCCGACACGCGCCAGCGGCTGCCGGTGACGGCGGCCTTCGTGCGCGAGAGCCTGATGCGCCAGGACGGCGAAGCCTATGCCCGCAGCTGCGAGGCCCTGGCCGGCGCGCAGCCCGCGGCGGTGGAGAACATCGAGGCCGCGGTGCTGCTGGTGACCGGCGACGAGGACGGCGTGGCGCCGCCGCAGGCCGTGCGCGCCATGGCCGACCGGCTGCACCGTGCCGCCAGCAAGCGCGTGGTGGTGCTGCCGAAGTGCGGCCATTGGACACCCGTCGAGCGCCCCGACGAGTGCCAGCGCGAGTTGCGCGAATTCCTGGCGGCGCAGGCGAGGAGCTGACCGTGGCCGACGTGCTGTTCACCAACGTCCGCATCTTCGACGGCGGCGGCGAAGCCCCCTTCACCGGCGACGTGCTGGTTCAGGGCAACCGCATCGCGCGCGTCGTCAAGACCTCGCACGGTGCGCGCTCCGCGCCCGTGCATAGCGCCCAGGTCATCGACGGGGCTGGCGCCTTCCTGATGCCCGGCATGGTCGAGGCCCACACGCATTTCTCGTGGAACGACCAGCCCAGCCTCGACGCGATCCAGCGCATGCCGCCCGAGGAGCACATCCTGTGGTGCGCCGAGGTCGCGAAGCGCTACCTCGACATGGGCTGGACCAGTTGCGTGGGCGCCGCCACCGCCAAGCCGCGGCTCGACGTGGTGATCCGCAACGCCATCAACGACGGCACCATCGTCGGCCCGCGCTACCTGGCCGCGAGCCAGGAGATCACGGTGCCCGGCGGGCTCGGCGACACCACGCAGCCGCACCTGCCGCAGCCCGAGTTCGCCTTCGGCGCGGTGGTCAGCGGCGCCGAGGAGATGCGCCGCTGCGTGCGCATGTTCGCCAAGTACGGCGTCGATTCGCTCAAGATCAATCTCTCGGGCGAGTCGATCACCGGCATGCCCAGCGAGATGAGCCAGTTCACCGAGGAGGAGATCCGCGTCTGCGTGGAAGAGGCCAAGGCCTGGGGCAAGCGCGTGGCCGCGCATGCGCGCTCGACCTGGTCGATCAAGCAGTGCGTGAAGCACGGCATCGAGGTGATCTACCACGCGAGCTTCACCGACAGCGAGGCGCTCGACCTGCTCGAGGCGCACAAGATGGAGCACTTCATCGCGCCCGGCCTCGCGTGGCTGATCAACACCTGCCACCACGCGAGCCAGTGGGGCCTGACGAAGGAAGTCACCACGAAGATGGGCTATCACCGCGAGCTCGACGCCGCGGTGGAGAGCATGCGCGCGATGCGCAAGCGCGGCATCCGCATCCTGCCGGGCGGCGACTACGGCTTTGCCTGGACGCCGCACGGCACCAATGCCAAGGACCTCGAGTACTTCGTGAAGTACGTGGGCATGAGCCCGATGGAGGCGCTGCTGTCGGCCACCGCCTGGGGCGGTCCGATGATGCGCATGGGCAAGGTGCTGGGCTACATCCGCGAGGGCTACCTGGCCGACATCCTGCTCGTCGACGGCGATCCGCTGGCCGACATCACGGTGCTGCAGGACAAGTCGCGCATCCTCGCCGTCATGAAGGACGGCGAGTTCCACCGCGCCCCGCCGCTGCGCCAGGCGCAGGGCCTGCGCGTCGCCCCTCCCACCCGCTGGGCCGCCTAGGCCCGCCGAACCCCGACCGGAGCACCGCATGGCCGACGTCGTCTTCACCAACGTGCGCATCCTCGACGGCACGGGGCAGAACCCCTACAGCGGCAGCGTGCTGGTGCGCGGCAACCGCATCCGCCAGGTCGGCCGCAGCACCGCGCCGATCGCGCCCGGCGGCGCCACCGTGATCGACGGCGCGGGCGCCACGCTCATGCCCGGCATGTGCGAGGCCCACACGCACTTCTCGTGGAACGACGCCGCCACGCTCGCGGCGATCCAGACCATGCCGCTCGAGGAGCACGTGCTGTGGTGCGCCAAGGTCGCGAAGCGCTACCTCGAGGCCGGCTTCACCTCCTGCGTGGGCGCGGCCTGCGCCAAGCCGCGGCTCGACGTGGTGATCCGCAACGCGATCAACGCGGGCCAGATCCCCGGGCCGCGCTACCTCGCGGCGAGCCAGGAGATCACGGTGCTCGGCGGCCTGGGCGACGAGACGCTGCCGCACCTGCCCTTTCCCGAGTTCAGCTTCGGCGTGAACATCTCGGGCGCCGACGAGATGCGCAAGGCGGTGCGCCTGTTCCTCAAGTACGGCGTCGACTCGATCAAGCTCAACCTCTCGGGCGACAACTTCACGCCGCAGTCGCCCTCCGAAACCACCTGGATGCTCGACGAGGAAGTGGCCGCGGCGATGCGCGAGGTCAAGATCCGCGGCAAGCGCGGCGTGGCGCATGCGCGCTCGTCGGAGAGCGTGAAGCAGGCGCTGCGCCACGGCATCGACCTGATCTACCACGCGAGCTTCGTCGACGAGGAGGCGCTCGACATGCTCGAGGCCGCGAAGGACCGCGTCTTCGTCGCGCCCGGCATCGCCATCCTCTACGCCATGCTGCACGAGGCCGAGCCCTATGGCGTGACCTACCAGATGGCGGCCGACATGGGCTACCAGATCGAATGGGACGCGGCCTGCGTCTCGCTCGCCAAGATGCACAAGCGCGGCATCCGCGTGCTGCCGGGCGGCGACTACGGCTTCGCCTTCACGCCGCACACGCAGAACGCGCGCGACCTCGAGTTCTTCGTCAAGTACCTGGGCTTCACGCCGATGGAGGCGATCCGCTCGACCACGCTCTATGGCGGCCAGATCATGATGCGGCCTGACGAGCTCGGCCTCGTCAAGGAAGGCTACCTCGCCGACCTGATGCTGGTCGACGGCGATCCGCTGGCCAACCTCTCGATCCTGCGCGACGCGAAGCGCATCCTGGCCGTGATGAAGGACGGCGAGTTCGCCAAGGCACCGGCGATCGCGTCCGAGCGCGGCTGGGACCGGGGCTGGGAGCGCGCGGCATGACACGCGCCGCCCTCACGCGCTGGGCCCTGTGGCTGGTGCTCGGCGTGCCGATCGCGGTGTTCGCGGTCTGGGCCGTGGCCGACAACGCCTCGCTGTTCTTCAAGACGCTGCTCAACGGCCTCACGCTGGCCTCGCTCTACTTCCTCGTGGCCAGCGGCTTCACGCTGGTGTTCGGGCTGATGCGCAACGTGAACCTCGCGCACGGCTCGCTCTACCTGTTCGGCGCCTACGTGGGCTGGTTCGTCGGCGAGCACACCGGATCGTGGGTGCTCGCGGTGATCGCGGGCTTCCTCGCGGCCGCGGTGCTGGGCCTGCTGATGCAGCTGCTGGTGTTCCGCCACATGCAGGGCCAGGACCTGCGCCAGACGCTGGTGACCATCGGCCTGTCGATCGTATTCGCCGACCTGATGCTGTGGATCTGGGGCGCCGAGATCTACACCTTCGATCCGCCCTCGTGGATCTACGGCTCGACCACGCTGCCGCTGGTCGAGAAGTTCCCGACCTACCGGCTGGTGGTGCTGCTGGCCTCGGTGCTGATCGGCGTGGGCCTGTGGCTGCTGCTGGCGCGCACGCGCATCGGCATGATGATCCGCGCCGGCGTCGATGACCGCGGCATGCTGGCCGCCTCGGGCGTCAACGTGCAGCTGGTGTTCGCGCTGACCTTCGCGATCGGCGCCGGCCTCGCGGGCCTGGCCGGCGTGGTCGGCGGCACGGCCCTGTCGATCTCGCCGGGCGAGGACACGCGCTACCTGCTGGCCTCGCTGGTGGTGGTGATCGTCGGCGGCATGGGCAGCGTGGTCGGTGCCGCCATCGGCGCGCTGCTGATCGGGCTGGCCGAGCAGTTCGGGCTGGCCTATGCGCCGACCTACAGCGTGGTCTTCACCTTCGTGATCATGGTGGTCGCGCTGGCGTTCAAGCCGCGCGGGCTGATGGGGAAGGCTGCATGAGCGCCGCGCAGTGGCGTCGTGCCATGAAGTCGGGTGCAATGCCCGCGCAGGAGACGCGCGTCACCGCGTTGCCGCGCGCGGTCGCATCGCCATCGCAACCCGCCGAACCGCCGCCGGCCCACGGCGAGCTGCCGCGCTGGCTGGGCAGGCTGCTGCGCCCCGTGCGCTGGCGCCATCTGGTCGTGGCGCTGCTGGTGCTGGTCTATCCCTTCGTCGCCTCGCCCTTCTTCACCTTCCAGATCGGCGCCCAGTCGCTCGCGCTCGGCCTGATCGCGCTGTCGCTGACCTTCCTCGGCGGCTATGGCGGCATGGTGTCGCTGGCGCAGATGACGGTGGCGGGCTTCGCGGCCTACGTGGTCGCGATCGTGGGCAGCAGCAGCAACACGGCGATCAGCCTGGGCTGGCCCTGGTGGCTCGCGGTGCTCGTCGCGCTGGCGCTGGCCACGCTGTTCTCGGCCGCGGTGGGCTGGCTCTCGGTGCGCACCGAGGGCATCTACACCATCATGATCACGCTGGCCGTGGGCGTGGCCTTCTTCTACCTCGCGCAGCAGAACTACACGCTGTTCAACGGCTTCCAGGGCTTCAGCAAGCTGGCCGCGCCCACCGTGTTCGGGCTCGACCTGCGCGAGCCCGTGCCCTTCTACCTGCTCACGCTGGGCTGCTCGGTGGCGGGCTACTTCTTCATCAAGCACCTGATCCGCGCGCCCTTCGGTGTGGCGCTGCAGGGCATCCGCGACAACCCGCGCCGCATGCAGGCGCTGGGCTTCGACGTCACGGCGCACCGGGTCGCGGCCTATGCGGTCTCGGGCTTCCTGGCCGCGGTCGGCGGCGTGCTGCTGGTCTGGTACAACGGCCGCATCTCGCCCGGCACGCTCGGCATCGGCGCGATGATCAACATCCTCATCATCGCCGTGCTCGGCGGCATGAAGCACCCCATCGGTGCCTTCATCGGCGCGATCGTCTTCGTGCTGCTGCAGAACTTCGCCATCGACCTGGTCGACCGCGAACGCTTCAATCTCGTGATCGGCGGGGTCTTCCTCGCGATCGTCCTCTTTTCCCCCGACGGACTGCTGGGCCTGTGGCATCGATTGCGCACGCGCCTGGGCGCACCTTTCCCCACCCGTGGCTCAGGCCGCATTCACCAGTGACCAGAAGGAGCGAGACATGAAGAGAGTCGAGAAGGTGTTCGGACGCGGCATCGTCGCCGCCGCGGCGTTGTTCGCGATGGCCGGGGCCGCGGGCCTCGCGCAGGCGCAGGAAACCCTCAAGATCGGCCTGCTGGCCTCGCTCGAGGGACCGTTCGCGGCGCCGGGCCAGGACGGCATGCGCGGCGCCGACCTCGCGCTGAAGGAGAAGAAGGGCATGGCCGGCGGCAAGAAGATCGAGTTCGTGAAGGTCTCGTCGGACGCCACGCCCGACAAGGCCGTGAACTCGACGCGCAAGGCGGTCGAGCAGGACAAGGTGCAGATCATGATCGGCCCGCTGTCGGGCGACGAGGGCATCGCGGTCAAGAACTACGCGAAGACGCAGCCCAACGTCACCTTCATCAACGGCTCGGCCGGCGCGCAGGCCGCGACGCTGCAGGACCCCGCTCCCAACTTCTACCGCTTCAACACCGAGGGCGCACAGTGGATGGTGGGCCTGGGCGAGCACGCGCTGTCCAAGGGCTACAAGCGCACCTTCCTGATCGCCGAGGACTACGGCTTCCCCTACTCGCAGGTGCAGGGCTTCATGGCCAGCTACTGCGCCAAGGGCGGCAAGGTGGTCGACAAGGCCTGGGTGCCGCTGGGCACCAAGGACTACGCCTCGGTGATCGCGAAGATCCCGAAGAATGTCGATGCGCTGGTGGTGGTGCTCGGCGGCTCCGACGCGGTGAACTTCCTGACCCAGTACGAGCAGGCCGGCGGCGACAAGCCGATGATCGGCGGCTCGATCACGGTCGACCAGACGGTGCTGAACTTCAAGGGCAAGCGCCGCGAATCGCTCTTGGGCACGGCCTCGGCGGGCCCGATGGCCGACTCGATCGACACGCCCGAGTGGAAGAAGTTCGTGGCCGACTACAAGGCCAGCTTCAAGGACGGCTTCCCGAGCCCGTCGCTGTTCGCCTACCTCTACTACATCAACACCAAGGCCACGCTCGATGCGCTCGACGCGGTCAAGGGCGACCTGTCGAACAACCAGAAGGCCTACCGCGAGGCGCTGCAGAAGACCAACTTCAAGGGCCCGGCCGGCGACGTGAAGATCGATGCCAACCGCAACGGCGTGGGCACGACCTACATCACCGAGGTGAGCAAGGCGCCCGACGGCTCGTTCTACAACAAGGTCGTGAAGTCGGTGCCGAACATCTCGCAGACGCTGGGACTGTCGGAGGCCGAGTTCAAGAAGATGGGGATGGGCACGCGCGACGTGCCGGATTGCCGGACCTGAGGCCGGCGACCACCGTCGAACGAACGCGCGGGGTCCGCCCCGCGCGCCCACTCCCCTTCGAGACATCCAGGATGGCCACGATCACCACGCTGCGACCGCCCGCCTCGCGCGCGCCCCAACCCGCGCGCGGCGGGAGCACGCAGCTCCTGTCGGGCGACGCATTGCGCCTGGACGGCGTGACGCGCGCCTTCGGCGCGCTGCGCGCGGTCGACGGCGTCTCGCTCGCGGTCACGGCGGGCCAGAAGTACGCCATCCTCGGATCGAACGGCGCCGGCAAGACCACCCTGTTCAACGCCATCACGGGCGACTTCCCGCCGACCGCGGGACGCATCCATTTCTTCGGCGAGGACATCACCGACCTGCCGCCGCAGGACCGCATCCGCAAGGGCCTGCGGCGCACCTACCAGTCCTCGCTGCTGTTTCGCGACCTCTCGGTGCGCGACAACCTGTTCCTCGCGGTGCGCGGCGTGGCCAGCGGCCGCTTCAGCTTTCGACGACCCGGTGCCGGCCATCCGAGCACCCGCGCGACCGAGGACCTGCTCGAGCGCGCGCGCCTGTCGCACATCGCCGACGAGAAGGTCGCGAACCTCGCGCACGGCCAGCAGCGCCAGCTCGAGATCGGCATGGCGCTGGCCGGCGCGCCGCGGCTGATCCTGTTCGACGAGCCCGCGGCCGGCCTCTCGCCGGCCGAGCGGCGCGAGCTGGTGGCGCTGTTGACCTCGCTGCCCGCGCACATGAGCTTCGTGCTGATCGAGCACGACCTGGACATCGCGCTGCGCGTGGTCGACCGCGTGACGGTGATGCACAACGGCCGCGTGCTGCGCACCGGCAGCCCGGCCGAGATCGAGGGCGATGCGCAGGTGCAGGCGATCTACATGGGGAGCAAGCACTGATGGCCTGGTTCGGCGGCGGCGATCGCGACACGGCGGCCGGCCGGTCCACCGCGCTGGTGGTCGAGGGCCTCGACGTCTACTACGGCCGCGCCCATGCGCTGCAGGACGTGAGCCTGTCGCTGGAGCGCGGCGTGCTCGGCATCGTCGGGCGCAACGGCATGGGCAAGACCACGCTGTGCAACGCGCTCACCGGCCTGGTGCCGGCGCGCGGCAGCGTGCGCTTCGGCGGCGAGGAGATCCTGGGCCTGGCGCCCAACGAGATCACGCGCCGCGGCATCGCCTACGTGCCGCAGGGCCGGCGCGTGTGGCCCTCGCTCTCGGTCGACGAGACGCTGCGGCTGGTGGCCAGCCGCCGGCGCGAGGTCGATCGCGTCTATGCGATGTTCCCGCGGCTGGCCGAGCGACGCGGCAATGGCGGCGCCCAGCTCTCGGGCGGCGAGCAGCAGATGCTCGCGATCGGCCGCGCGCTGCTGTTGAACCCCAAGCTGCTGGTGATGGACGAGCCGACCGAGGGCCTGGCGCCGGTCATCGTCGACCAGGTGGCGCAGGCGCTGCGCGACCTCGCGGCCGAAGGCCGCATCGCGGTGCTGCTGATCGAGCAGAACCTCGGCGTGGCGATCTCGGTGGCCGACCGCATCGGCCTGATGGTCAACGGCCGCATCGCGCGCGAGATGCCGGCGGCCGAACTCGCGGCCGACCGCGAGCTGCAGGAGAAGCTTTTAGGCGTGCGCTCGGGCGGCCATGGCGACGAGGCCGAGCCGGAGCAACCGGCACCGCGCATGGGCGAGGACGACGGCCGCGACAACGCGCCGCGCGTCTACACCGTGCGCCGCGCCCATGGCGACGGCGCACCCTCGCTCGACGACCTCGCGCCGGCCAGCGTGCGCGGCTTCACGCGCTGGAATGCCGGCGGCACGGCCGCGCCCGCGGCCGACATCCCGCGCCTGATCGCACCGCCCGAGCCGGCGCAGCCCGCGGCAGCCTCGGGCCAGGTGTTCGACTTCCCGGTGGCCGCGAGCAGCGTGCGCGCGGCCTACGTGGCCGGCACCTTCGACACCAAGAGCCGCGAGCTGTTCTTCCTGCGCCAGTGCATCGAGCGGCTGGGCCTGCGCGTGGTCACGGTCGACCTCTCGACCTCGGGCAAGCCCTCGACCGCGAGCGTGCATCCGCGCGAGGTGGCACGCCACCATCCCAAGGGCGAGTCGGCGGTGTTCAGCGGCGACCGCGGCAGCGCCACCGCCGCCATGGGCCTGGCCTTCGAGGCCTTCCTGCGCACGCGGCGCGACCTCGGCGGCCTGATCTCGGCCGGCGGCTCGGGCGGCACCTCGATGGCCACGCAGGGCATGCGCGCGCTGCCGATCGGCGTGCCCAAGCTCATGGTCTCGACCATGGCCAGCGGCGACACGCGGCCCTACGTGGGCCCGAGCGACATCTGCATGATGTATTCGGTCACCGACGTGCAGGGCATCAACCGCATCAGCGAGAGCGTGCTGTCGAACGCAGCCAATGCGCTGGCCGGCATGGTGGCGCATCCGGCCTCGGTCTCGGCCGTGACCCGGCCCGCCATCGGCCTCACGATGTTCGGCGTGACCACGCCCTGCGTGCAGGCCGTGACGCGGCGGCTCGAGGACGACTGGGACTGCCTGGTGTTCCATGCCACCGGCGTGGGCGGCCAGTCGATGGAGAAGCTCGCGGACTCGGGCCTGCTCGCGGGCGCGATCGACGTGTCGACCACCGAGGTGGCCGACGAGATCGCGGGCGGCGTGCTGTCGGCCGGGCCCGACCGGCTCGACGTGTTCGCGCGCCACGCCCTGCCCTACGTGGGCTCGTGCGGCGCGCTCGACATGGTGAACTTCGGTGCCTGGGACACCGTGCCCGAGCGCTTCCGGGCGCGCAATCTCTATCGCCACAACACCACGGTGACGCTGATGCGCACCACGGCCGAAGAGTGCCGCGCCATCGGCGAGTTCATCGCCGCCAAGCTCAACGCCATGCGCGGGCCGGTGCGCTTCCTCATTCCCGAAGGCGGGGTCTCGGCCATCGACCGGCCGGGCCAGCCCTTCCATGACCCCGAGGCCGACCGCGCGCTGTTCGCGGCGCTCGAGGCCGGCTTCCGGCCGGGGCCGAACCGCCAGCTCAAGCGGCTGCCGCTGCACATCAACGACGAAGCCTTCGCCGATGCGCTGGTCGAGGCCTGGCGCGAGGTCTCGCGGGCCGCGCCGGGCGCGCGCCGCGCATGAGCGAAGAACAACCGAGGAGGAGCCCATCACCATGACCCGCATCTCACGCACCGCGCTGCTGGAGCGCTTCCGCGCCAAGATCGCCTCGGGCCGGCCGCTGATCGGCGGCGGCGCCGGCACCGGCCTGTCGGCCAAGTGCGAGGAAGCCGGCGGCATCGACCTGATCGTGATCTACAACTCGGGCCGCTACCGCATGGCCGGGCGCGGCTCGCTCGCGGGGCTGATGGCCTACGGCAATGCCAACGAGATCGTCTGCGAGATGGCGCGCGAGGTGCTGCCGGTGGTCAAGCACACACCGGTGCTCGCGGGCGTGAACGGCACCGACCCGTTCATGATCCCCGACGAGTTCCTGCACCGGCTGATCGCGCTCGGCTTCTCGGGCATCCAGAACTTTCCGACCGTGGGCCTGATCGACGGCACCTTCCGCGCCAACCTCGAGGAGACCGGCATGGGCTACGGCCTGGAGGTCGAGCTCGTGGCGCGAGCGCGTTCCCTCGACCTGCTGACCACGCCCTATGTCTTCAGCGAGGCCGATGCGCGCGCCATGGCCGGCGCGGGCGCCGACATCGTGGTCTGCCACCTGGGCCTGACCACGGGCGGCGCGATCGGCGCCGAGACCTCGCTGAAGCTCGACGACTGCGTGCCGCTGATCAACCGCTGGGCCGCGGCCGCGCAGGAAGTGAACCCCGGGGTGATCGTGCTCTTTCACGGCGGCCCGATCGCCACGCCGGAGGATGCGCAGTACGTGCTCGCGCGCTGCCCCGCCTGCGACGGCTTCTATGGCGCCAGCTCGATGGAGCGCCTGCCCGCGGAGGTGGCGCTGACCGAGACCACGCGCCGCTTCGTTCAGATCACGCGATAAACCAGGAGACGACATCCATGTCAGGTTCTCAATTCGGAAGTTTCATTCTCGGGCTGCTGGTGGTGGCGATCGCGGTCGCGATCGTCGTCCTGCTGCTGCACTGGCTCTACCTGCGCAGTTCCAAGGAACGCGCCTTCGTGCGCACCGGCCTCGGCGGCCAGAAGGTGGTGCTCGACGGCGGCGCCTTCGTGCTGCCGATCGTGCACGACGTGATCCCGGTCAACATGAACACGCTGCGGCTGGAGGTCAGCCGCGGGCGCGACAAGGCGCTGATCACCAAGGACCGCATGCGCGTGGACGTGATCGCCGAGTTCTACGTGCGCGTGGCGGCCAAGGCCGAGGCGGTGGCGGTGGCTGCGCAGACGCTGGGCCTGCGCACCATGGAGCCCGAGCAGCTCAAGGAGCTGGTCGAGGGCAAGTTCGTCGACGCGCTGCGCACCGCCGCGGCCGAGATGACGATGGAGGAGCTGCACGAGAAGCGCGGCGCCTACGTCAAGCGGGTGCGCGAGGCAGTGGCCGAGGACCTGACCAACAACGGCCTCGAGCTCGAGGCCGCCTCGCTCACGCAGCTCGACCAGACCGGCATGGAGTTCTTCAACCCGAGCAATGCCTTCGACGCGGAAGGCCTGACGCGGCTGACCGAGCAGATCGAGCACCGCAAGAAGCAGCGCAACGACGTCGAGCAGGACACGCTGATCGCGATCCGCAACAAGAACCTCGAGGCCGAGAAGCTGTCGCTCGAGATCGACCGCGAGAGCGAGCATGCGCGACTGACGCAGCAGCGCGAGGTCGAGATGGCGCGCTCGCGCCAGCGCGCCGAGGTGGCGATCGAGCGCGCGCAGCGCGAGCAGCACGCAGAGAGCGCGCAGATCGCGGCGCGCCAGAGCATCGATGCCGCGCGCATTCGCTCCGAGCAGACCCTCGAGGAGGAGCGCATCGGCAAGGAGCGCGCGATCCAGAGCGCCGAGCTCGAACGCCGCACCTCGCTCGAACTGGCCGAGCAGCAGCGCTCGATCGCCGTGGCGCGCGAGAGCAAGGCGCAGAGCGAGGCCCAGGCCGAGGCCGAGGCCGCGCGCGCCCAGGCCGTGACGGCCGAGGAGAAGGTGTTCACGGCACGCGAGGTCGAGAGCGCCGAGCGCAAGAAGACCATCGAGCTGATCGCGGCCGCGCTGATCGCCGAACGCGAGGCGCTGCGGCTGACCTCCGCGGCCCAGGCCGAGCACGACGCGAGCGCGCACCGCGGCGCCGCGCTGCGTGCCCAGGCCGAGGCCGATGCCGACGCCGAGAAGATCCGCGCCGATGCCACGCGCGTGCGCGCCGAGATCGAGGCCGAGGCCGCGCGCTGGATGAACGAGGCGCACAACATGCTCACGCCCGAGGCGCGCATGTCGGCCCTGCGCATGCGGCTGGTGGAGAAGGCCGAGGGCATCATCCGCGAGTCGGTGCGGCCGATGGAGCGCATCGAGGGCATCAAGATCCTGCAGGTCGACGGCTTCGGCGGTTCGTCGGGCGGCGCTCGCAATGCCGAGGGCGGTGGCAATTTCGCCGACGGGCTGGTCAATTCGGCGCTGCGCTTCCGGGCCCAGGCGCCGCTGGTCGACCAGCTGCTGCGCGAGATCGGCATCGAAGGCGGCGACATCCAGAAGCTGGTCAACGAGAGCAGCGGCGCGCGTGCCGCGCTGGGCGCCGGCACGCCCAAGGAATAAGGCATGGTGAACGTCTACGTCTCGAGCGTGATCGACGCGAGCGCCGACAACGTGTGGGCGCGCGTGCGCGACTTCAACGGCCTGCCGCAATGGCATCCGCTGATCGCCGACAGCCGGATCGAGAACAACCAGCCGGCCGACCGCGTGGGCTGCATCCGCCACTTCCACCTGCGCGACGGCGGCATGATCCGCGAACGGCTGCTCGCGCTCTCGGACTACGACTACAGCTGCAGCTACGAGATCCTCGAGAGCCCGATGGGCGTGAGCCACTACATCGCCACGCTCAAGCTCACGCCGGTGACCGACGGCGGGCGCTGCTTCGCCGAATGGAGCGCCGAGTTCGACTGCGAGGAGCATCGCGAGCGCGAGCTGGCCGACTCGATCGGCGACGGCGTCTTCCAGGGCGGCTTCGATGCGCTGAAGCGGCACTTCGGAGGACGCTGATGCTGCAGCGGGTCGTGCGCTCCACCGTCATCGACGCGCCGATCGAGCGCGTGTGGGCGGTGCTGCGCGACTTCAACAGCCATGCCGACTGGCACGAGGTGGTGGAGGCCAGCCGCATCGAGGGCGACGAGCGCGGCGACCAGGTGGGCTGCGTGCGCAGCTTCACGCTGCGCGACGGCAACCGCATCCGCGAGCAGCTGCTGAGCCTGTCGGACAGCGAGCACAGGAGCACCTACTGCATCGTCGAGGCCACCCTGCCGCTGCAGCGCTACGTGGCCACCGTCACCCTGAAGCCCGTGACCGACGGCAACCGCACCTTCTGGCATTGGGAATCGACCTTCGCCACGCCGCCGGGCCGCGAGCGCGAGCTGCGCGACACGGTGGCGCGCGGCGTGTACGAGGCGGGGTTCGCGAACCTGCGGCGCTACCTGGAGCGCGGGACGTCCACGTCTTCCGCCGGCATCGCCGCATCGGCCGCGCTCGCGCTGCCGCGGCGCGGCGTGGGCCTCGAAGCCTATGGCGGCCCCGAAGTCCTGCGGCCGCGCGACGACGAAGCGGCGGCGCCCGCCGAGGGCGAGGTGCGCATCCGCCAGCGCGCGATCGGCGTGAACTTCCTCGACGTCTACCTGCGCCGCGGCTGGATGCCGTCGATGCTGCCGGTGTCGGAGGGCGCGCCGGGCGTGCCCGGAATGGAGGCGGCCGGCAGCGTGATCGATGTCGGCCGCGGCGTCAGCGGCCTCTTTCCCGGCGACCGCGTGGCCTACCTCGGGCCCGTGCCCGGCGCCTACCGCAGCGTGCGATCGGTGCCCGCGGACTGGGTGGTGCGGCTGCCCGCGGCCGTCGAGGACGACGAGGCCGCGGCACTGCTGCTCAAGGGCCTCACGGCCGACTACCTGCTGCGCGACCTCGGCCGCGTGCAGCGCGGCACGCGCATCCTCGTGCATGCCGCGGCCGGCGGTGTCGGCCTGCTGCTGTGTTCGTGGGCGCGCAGCCTCGGCGCGGTCGTGGTGGGTACCGTCTCGAGCGAGGAGAAGGCCCGCGTCGCGCGCGACCATGGCTGCGAGCACGTGATCGTCACGCGCGACTACCGCTTCGCCGATGCGGTGCAGCGCGCCTGCGGCGGCGTCGACGTGCTGGTCGACGGCCTCGGCGAGGCCGCGCGTGCCGAGAACCATGCGGCGCTCGCGCGTCGCGGCCACTGGATCAGCCTCGGCCAGGCCAGCGGCGCGCTGGCCGCGCTGCCGCCCGACCTGTTGATCGCCAAGTCGCTGAGCTTCTCGCGGCCGGTGGTGTTCGACTACGTCGCCACGCCCGCGCAACTGGCCGAGCGCGCGCAGCGCCTGTGGGATGCGCTCGCCAGCGGCGCCATCCGCAAGCCGCCGATCGAACGCTTCGCGCTCGATGCCGCGGCGCGCGCCCATGAACGCCTCGAATCGCGCGCCAGCATCGGCGCATTGGTTCTGCTGGCCTAGGGCCTGTTAACACGATGCAAGGAGAACGCCCGTGATCGTCGGCATGAACCACTTCACCGTCACCGCGGAAGACGAGCGCCAGACGCTGGACTTCTACACCGGCCTGCTCGGCCTGCGCGTGGGCCACCGGCCCGACCTCGGCTTTCCGGGCGCCTGGCTCTACGGCAGCGGGCCGCAGGCCGTGCTGCACCTGTACTTCGGCCGCCCCGTGCCCGCGCAGCGCACCGGCGTGATCGACCACATGGCCTTCACGGCGCAGGACCTGCGCGCGGTGAAGGCGCGCTTCGACGCGGCGGGCGTGAAGTACGAGTTGCGGCAGCAGGCGGGCGCGGGGACCTGGCAGCTGTTCTGCCACGATCCGAACGGGGCCAAGGTGGAGCTGGATTTCGATCCCGCGGAGATGCCTTAGGCGATCAGCACAGCAGGCCCTTGCAGCCGCGGGCGGTCATGAAGACCGTGTACGGCCGCCCCCCGGGATCGCTGAACACCCGATAGGGCTTGGCGCCGGTCTCGCCTTCCTGGTTGAACAGCGCGACCGCCTTCACGGCCGACTCGATCGCGGTCGGCGCCTCGAAGGACGAGGTGTCCACGATGCGGTAGCTGAAGGTGCTGCGCTGGGTTTCGTCCCGGACGAACAGGTTCTTCGGCTCGCTCGACGAAGAGAGCCCCGTGACGAACTTCGCGCCCTTGGCGCCCTGTGCGTTCAGCTGCTCCACGTTCTCTCGATGGCTGGCCTCCGCGCGCGTAGGCACCAGCTCGAAGACGCAGCGCGAGGTGGTGGGCACTTCGCGCCCCAGCACCAGCTTGCCGTCCGGGTAGATGGAATCGAACGCGCAATAGCCCTGCTGTCCCAGCTTGTTGAACGTGGCCAGGAGATTCGACGGGATACCGTCAAGCCCCGACACGATGCCGGTATCGACGAATTCGTAGGTCGTGGTGCTGTCGGTGGCCTTGCTCAGGATCGCGTTGAACTCCGTCTCGATGAACTGGTCGCCCGTGATCCGATAGCCCTCGGCGCCCTGCGACTGCATACTGGCCAGGGTCCTGGCCTCGTTCATGGGCCGGATCCGATGCTCGTAGCCGGCCGCGTTGCCCTTCTTCTGATAGAGAGCTCTCTGCTCGCCCTTGACCAGGTCATGGATGCCGAAGGAAAGGTAGACCAGGAAGCCGCTCATCCGGGTGCTGTGCAGCTCCGCCAGCAGGGCCTTCGGATCGCTGATGTCCTGCGCGCCCAGTTGGTAGGTGTAGGGCGTGATCGCCATCGGATCGGCCTCAGGCTCCGGCGCCGGTTCTGGCGTTGCGGCCGGCGGCGCCACGGCCGCGGGCGGCGCGATCATCGGAAACCCGCCACCACCACCTCCACCGCCGCCACAGGCGGTCAGCAGCATCGCCACTCCGAGCCAAGCCGGAGGAGCGCATCGTCTCCCTGCCATCGCGAACTCCCTCTTTGTATGAGTCCGGACATCCTACGGATGTTTGTTACATCGTCATGGCAGTGACGCGGGTGGAGCCTCCCCCGCCCCCTTCACCCCCAACGCCTGCGACAGCCGCGCACAAGCCGCGACCACCTGCCGCCCCAGCGCCTCCACATGCCCCTCGCCGATGCGCGCGGCCGGGCCGAAGATGCCGATCGATCCCGCGACGCCGCGGCCGTTGTAGAACGGCGCGGCCACGGCCACGGCGCCTTCGATCAGTTCGTCGCGGCTCACGGCATAACCGCGCTCGCGGGTGCGTTCGAGTTCGGCGCGCAGTTTCTTGAGGTCGATCTTCAGGTCCTTGGTGTAGTGCGCGAGGCCCTCGTCGGCCCCGGGCATGAAGGCCAGGATCGCGCGGCCGCTGGCGCCGCGCGCGATGCGCTCGGTGTAGCCGACGCCGCGCTTGAAGTTCAGCGGCTGCGGGCTCGGCATCTCGGCCAGACACAGGCGCATCTCGCCCTGCGCCACGAACATCGCGACCGTCTCGCGGGTCTCGCTCCACAGCCCGCGCATGATCGATTCGGCCAGCGCCGACAGGTCCAGCGTCTCGGTCCACACGTGCGACAGCCGCGCCACCGAGGGCCCGAGCCGGAAGCGCTGCGGGTCGCCGACCGAGACGATGAAGCCCTTGGTCTCGAGCGTGTAGAGGATGCGGTAGAGCGTGGGCCGGCTCAGGTCCACGCGCTGCAGCAGCTCGCCGGCGGTGAGCTCGGCGTCGTCCTTGGTGAACGCCAGAAGGATGTCGAGGGCGCGGTTGACCGCGCGCACGTTCTCCGAGTTCTTCTCCTTCGGCTCCATGGTCCCTCCTGTGTTGTCGCTTTGCATCGCGGCATTTTCGCTTCCCGCCCGATCCCCTCCCCCGCGCCGCGCGGCCGCGCCGGCGCGACCCGATTGCACGATCGAATCTTGTCCGTATAATGAGCGCATAGTCCACACAACGGACAACTGCACCGACAAGCGATTGGAGACACGATGAACCCCGCCACCCCTTCCCGCCTCCGCGGCCGCTCTCTGCTGGCGGCCGCCGCCCTCTTTCTCGCAGCCCTGGCCGCGCCCGCGCAGGCCGCCTACCCCGACAAGCCGGTGCGCGTGGTGGTCGGCTTCGCGCCCGGCGGCACCAACGACATCCTGGCCCGGCTGATCTCGGTCAAGCTCTCGGAGCGGCTCAAGCAGTCCTTCGTGGTCGACAACCGCGCGGGCGCCAACTCGATCATTGCGGCCGAGCTGGTGGCCAAGGCACCGGCCGATGGCTACACGCTGTTCGTGGCTTCCTCGGGCGCGATGACGGTGAACCCGGCGGTCTACGGCAAGCTGCCCTACGACCCGGTCAAGGACTTCCAGCCGGTGGCGCTGCTGGGCTCGTTCCCGCTGGTGGTGACGACCAACGCCGCGTCGAGCGCGAAGACCATGGCCGAGCTCAAGGCGCTCGCGGCCAAGGCGCCGGCCGGCGGCCTCAACCACGGCGTGGCCTCGTCCTCGTTCCAGCTCGCGGCCGAGCTTTACACCAGCGAGGGCGGCGCGAAGTTCACACACGTCAACTACAAGGGCACCGGGCCAGTCATCACCGCGCTGCTGGGCAACGAGGTCGACCTCGGCTTCCTCGACATCGCGGCCGTGCTGCCGCAGATCCAGGCCGGCCGGCTCAAGGCCGTGGCCGTGACGACGGCCAAGCGCTCGAGCGTGCTGCCGCAGGTGCCGACCATCGCCGAGTCGGGCACGCCCGGCTACGACGTGCCGATCTGGACCGGCCTGGTGGCGCCCGCGGGCACGCCCACCGAGGTGGCGGACCGCATCCGCGCCGCGCTCAAGGAGGTGCTGGCCGAGCCCGACACCGTGAAGAAGCTGCAGGCCCTCGGCATGGAGCCGGGCCATGTCGACAGCGCGGCCTTCGGCAGGCAGATCGCCGCCGACATCGCGCGCTGGACCGCGCTCGCGAAGAACGCCAACCTCAAGGTCGACTGACCGGCGCACCCAAGGAGCCACCGATGAGCGCCAGCGTCGCGATCACCCTGCTCTTCGCCGATGGCGGCACGCGCCGCGTCGACGCGCGTCCCGGCGACACCGTCGTGGCCGCGGCCGCCGAGGCCGGGCTCAATCTGCTGACCGACTGCAGCAACGGCCAGTGCGGCACCTGCACCGCGCAGCTGGTCTGCGGCAGCGTCGAACTCGGCGACTACGACCGCGCCGTGCTGCCCGATGCCGACCGCGCGGACGGCGCCACCTTGTGCTGCGTCTCGCGCGTCACGGCGGAAGACTGCGTGATCGAGCTGCCCTACGACCTTTCCGAGGCCACGGCCGAGGAACCGCCGCCGATCGTGGGCACGGTCAGCGCGCTCGAGCGCGTGGCGCTCGAGACGATGCGGCTCGAAGTCCGCGTCGATGCGCCCGTGAGCTTCCAGCCCGGCCAGTACGTGCGCCTGCGCGCCGCGGGCAGCGAGGCCTGGCGTTCCTACTCGATGGCCAATGCCTCGGGCGACAGCACGCTGGTGTTCTACGTGCGGCTGGTCGACGGCGGCGCCTTCTCGAGCTGGCTCGCGCAGTCGGCCGCGGTCGGCGCCACGCTCGAACTCAGCGAGCCGCGCGGCAGCTTCTTCCTGCGCCAGGAGTCGCGGCCGCGCCTGTTCGTGGCCGGCGGCACCGGGCTCGCGCCCTTTCTCTCGATGCTCGAGGCGATCGCTTCGCGCGAAGGCGCGGCGATGCAGCCGACCACGCTGCTGCTCGGCGTGCGCAGCGGCGCCCACCTGTTCGCGCTCGAGCGGATCGAACAGCTCAAGCAACGGCTGCCGGCGCTCGAGGTGCGCCTGGCCGCCGAGGCCGAGCCCGGCGACGCCTGCCATGGCGGCTATGCCACCGACCTGATCGGCACGCTCGCGCTCGATCCCGCCACGCGCATCTACCTGTGCGGCCCGCCGCCGATGGTCGAGGCCGGCCGCAGCGCCGCGGCCTCGGCCGGCCTGGCCCGCGCCGACATGCTCTGCGAACGCTTCAACTGAAGCGCCGCTTTCCGATTCCCCACCCGACGCACACGACGACAAGGACGCAACGAATGACGACGACGACACCGATGGTCTATCACCGGATGGTCGACCTCAAGCAGGGCACGATCAGCCGCGAGATCTTCTCGAGCAAGGACGTGTACGAGGAAGAGCTCGAGAAGGTGTTCACGCGCGCCTGGCTCTTCGTGGGCCACGAGAGCCAGATCCCCAAGCCCGGCGACTACTTCACCTCGCGCATGGGCGCGGAGTCGGTGATCCTCACGCGCGACAAGAAGAACAAGGTGCACGTGTTCCTCAACTCCTGCCGCCACCGCGGCATGAAGGTGTGCCAGTACGACCACGGCAACACGCAGCTCTTCACCTGCCCCTATCACAGCTGGAGCTACACCACCGAGGGCAAGCTGTTCGGCGTGCCGCAGTTCAAGGCCATCTACGAAGGCTGCCTCGAGAAGGAGAACTGGTCGCTGATCGAGGTCGCGCAGCTCGCGATCTACAAGGGCACGGTGTGGGCCACCTGGGACAAGGACGCGCCCGACTTCCTCACCTACCTGGGCGACGCGCGCGCGCACCTCGACCTCGCGCTCGACTGCCGCGACGGCCGCGAGGGCGGCTCCGAGGTGCTGGTGGGCGTGCAGAAATGGGTGATCCCCTGCAACTGGAAGTTCGCGGCCGAGAACTTCCTCGGCGACACCTATCACAACGTGAGCCACCGCTCGGTCGACCTGATCGGCATCGGCCCGAGCGCCGAAGTCGGCGTGAAGGGCCGGCGCGACAACGAGCTCGAGTACGCGCAGCACCTGTGGGTGAACTTCCCCGCCGGCCACGGCGTGCACAGCGCGCTGCTGCCGGAAGACACGCCCTTCGTCGACACCTACAAGAACAACCCGGTGATCGCCGAGTACTTCCGCCATTGCCACGAGGAGCGCAAGCGCCGGCTCGGCGCCGAGAAGAACCGGCTGGTGCCCTTCGTCGGCACCATCTATCCGAACACCTCGTTCCACGGCAAGCAGCCGCGCAACCTCTGCGTGTGGCATCCCAACGGGCCGGAGTCGACCGAGGCCTGGCGCTTCTTCCTGGTCGATGCCGACGCGCCGCAGGAGGTGAAGGACTTCCTGCGCACCTACTACATGCGCTATTCGGGCCCGGCCGGCATGACCGAGCAGGACGACATGGAGAACTGGAACTACGCCACCGCCGGCAGCCGCGGCACCATCGCCAAGCGCTATCCCTACAACTACCAGCAGTCGATGGGCAAGGTCACGACCGAGGGCCCGGTGCCCGGCAACGTGAGCCTGCAGGTCAGCGAGGAGAACCCGCGCCAGTTCTACCGCCGCTGGCGCGACTACATGGACGGCGCCGACTGGGACACCCTGCTGGGCCGTCACGACACCGGCGCGGCGAGCTTCGCCGGATGACGGCCGCAGAAATGGCAGGCATGGCGCACCAACCCGTCACCCTCGTCACCGGCGGCACCTTCGGCCTCGGCGAAGCCATCGCGCTCGAACTGGCCCGGCGCGGCCACCGCGTGCTGGCCTTCGGGCTCGCGCAGCCGCAGGTCTCGAGCACCGCGCAGGGCCTCGAGGGCGTGCGCGCCGCGGCCGAGGCCACGGGCCTCGCGGAGCGCATCGAGGTGCTCGAGGCCGATGTCTCCAGCGCCGCCGACGTCGAACGCGTGGTCGAACGCGCGCTGTCGCGCTTCGGCCGCATCGACGGCCTCGTCAACAACGCCGCCATCGGCCCGCTCGGCACGGTGCTCGACACGAGCGAGGAGATGTTCGACCGCATCCTGGCCGTCAACGTGAAGGGCGTGTACCTCGCCTCGCGCGCCGTCATCCCCACGATGGCCGCGCAGGGCGGCGGCTCGATCGTCAACATCGGCTCGGGCGCCGGCCACGGCAAGCCCAACATGGCGGCCTACGCGGCCAGCAAGGGCGCGGTGCTCGCGCTCACCACCGCGATGGCCTACGACCACTTCCATCAACGCATCCGCGTGAACCTCGCGATTCCCGGCGGCGGCGGCATCGTCTCGGGCATGAGCGTGGGCCGCGTGGGCGGCGACGCCGCGCTGTTCGCGGGCCGCAAGGTCGCGGGCACGGTGGCGGGCCGCCCGGCCACCGGGCGCGATCTGGCCAATGCCGTGGCCTTCCTGCTGTCCGACGATGCAGCCACCGTCTCGGGCACGGTGGTCGACGTCGGCTGCTTCGCGAACCAGGGCGGGCCGATCCCGCCCGCACCGAATTCCTGACCGAACCTCCCACGAAGGACGCATCGATGACCGAGACCCTCACCGAACCGACCGCCGTCGCCAGCCCGCCGCCGAGGCCGCCGCGCGACGCGCGCTACTACGAACTCAAGCGCGAGATCGAGGAGTTCCTCTACGACGAGGCCGAGATGCTCGACCAGCGGCGATTCCGCGAATGGCTGGACACGCTGGCCGAGGACCTCGTGTACTTCATGCCGATGATGTTCAACGTCAAGTTCGGCCAGCACGAGACGCGCGAGAAGACCCGCTACGAGAAGGACATGAGCTGGTTCAACGAGGGCAAGTGGACCCTGACCAAGCGCGCCGAGCAGATCCTCACCGGCGTGCACTGGGCCGAGGAACCGCTGTCGCGGCTGTGCCGCCTCGTCACCAACGTGCAGCTCACCGCGATCGGCGAGAACGCGGCCGGCCAGCAGGAGGTGTCGGTGCTCAGCGGCTTCCTGATCTACCAGAACCGCTGCGAGCACGAGGAGTACTACTTCGCCGGCAAGCGCAGCGACGTGCTGCGGCGCGTGGACGGCCGGTGGCAGCTCGCGCGGCGCGAGATCCGGCTCGGCCAGAACGTGCTGCTGGCCAAGAACCTCACCATGTTCTTCTGAGGCCCGCCCATGCTGAACATCATGCACCTCGAGGCGGGCCGCAGGCTCGAACTGCGCAGCGGCGCCATCGGCGAGATCGTCGAGAACATGGGCGACGGCATCTGGGTGCAGCTGCGCATCCTGAGCGCGCCGCGCGGCGACTTCGCCGCGGGCGACGAAGAGCTGATCCATTGCGAGGACATCAAGGACCTCGCGCCCGACTGACATCGACACGCGGCGGGCAGGACCGGGCCAACGAAGCCCGGCCGTCCGTCGACGACATCCAGAACCCACGGAGACAAGCCCCATGAAGATTCTTTCGACGCGCTTCAGCGCGCGTGCGCTCGCGAGCGCCGCCCTCGCGCTTTGCGCCTTCGCTGCCACCGCCCAACCCTTCCCTTCCCGGCCGGTGACGCTGGTCGTTCCCTTCGCGCCCGGCGCCTCGGCCGACGGCATCGCGCGCATCGTCGGGCGCGAACTCTCCACCGCGCTGGGCCAGCCCGTGGTGGTCGACAACAAACCCGGCGGCGGCGGCGCCACCGGCCTGATCGGCGTGGCGAAGTCCGCGCCCGACGGCTACACCATCGGCATGGGCGCCACCGGCGCGATCGTGGTCAATCCGAACCTGCCCGATGCCGCGCCGCTCAAGCCGCAGGAGCAGCTCGCGCCGGTCGCGAAGGTGGCCGACATCCCGCTGGTGCTGGTGGCCGGCGCGAAGACCGGGCTGCGCGACCTGCGCGGCTTCATCGAGAAGGCACGCGCCACGCCCGAGGGCACCAGCTACGGCACCACCGGCCAGTACACCGCGCAACACCTCGCGGGCGAACTGCTGGCCAGCATGGCGAAGCTCAAGCTGGTCGCCGTGCCCTACCGCGGCAGCGGCCCCGCGGTGACCGACCTGCTCGGTGGCCAGTTGCCGGTGGCGGTGGTCGACCTGACCTCGGCCTATCCGCACATCAAGAGCGGCGCGCTGGTGGCGCTCGGCGTGACCAGCGCCACGCGCAGCGCGGTGGCGCCCGAGATTCCGACCATCGCCGAGGGCGGCGTGCCCGGCTACTCGGCCACCGCGTGGATGGGCCTGTTCGCGCCCGTCAAGGCACCGCCCGAGGCGATCGAGAAGCTCGCCGGCGCGATCCAGGCCGTGGTCGCCAAGCCCGAGGTGCAGTCGCAGATCGTCGGGCTCGCGGCCGAACCGCGCTACCTCGGGCCGGCCGGGTTCAAGAGCTTCATCCACGCCGAGTCGGACAAATGGGCGGGCGTGATCGCCTCCATTCCCGCGCCGCAGAAGTAGCCCGCCAAGGAGACGCCATGAACCGCCTGAAGAGATTCACGAGCCTGCTCGGTCTTGTCGCACTGGCCGGCGCCAGCACCGCCGCGCCCTGGGCGCCCACCAAGCCGGTGCGCATCATCGTGCCGATCACCGGCAGCACCAACGACACGGTGGCGCGGCTGGTGCAGCCGAAGCTGCAGGAGGCGCTGGGCCAGCCGGTGATCGTCGAGAACCGGCCCGGCGCGGGCGGCAACATCGGCGCCGACTACGTCGCCAAGTCACCGCCCGACGGCCACACGCTGCTGGTGGGCTACAACGGGCCGATCGCGATCAACGCCACGCTGTTCCGCAAGATGCCCTTCGATCCGCGCAAGGACCTGGCGCCGATCACGCTGGCCGTGACCTCGCCGCAGTACCTCGTGGTCAATGCCGACCTGCCCGCGAAGACGCCGGCCGAGTTCGTCGCACTGGCCAAGGCGCGCAAGGGCGGGCTGTCGTATGCCTCGGTGGCGGTGGGCAGTGCCTCGCACCTGACGATGGAGATGCTGAAGTCCGCCGCGCAGGTCAACATCACGCACGTGCCGTACAAGGGCGCCGGCCCGGCGCTGGTCGACCTGGTGGCCGGCAACGTGCAGAGCGCCTTCCTGGTGCCGGGCAACGTGCAGCAGTTCGTCAAGGACGGCCGGCTGCGCGTGATCGCGACCACGGGCGAGAAGCGCTTCGCGAACGTGCCCGAGGTGCCGACGATGGTCGAATCGGGCTATCCCGATTTCGTCGCCACGTCGTGGGTCGGCTTCCTCGCGCCCGGCGGCACGCCGCGGCCGGTGATCGACCGGCTCAATGCAGAGATCGTGAAGATCGTACGCTCGCCCGAGATCAGCGCGAAACTCCGGGAGCTGGAATTCGACGTGGTGGCCGGCTCGCCCGAGGATTTCTCGCGCTGGATCGACAAGGAAGTCGACCGCTGGGGTGCGGTCATCAAGTCGACCGGCGCCACCGTCGACTGACCAGCACACCCCTCACGATCCGAATGAAGAACCCAGGAGACACACGAATGACGATGGATGCGGCCTCGGCCCCACCCGCTCCCCCCGCGCCGGCCGGCATGCCGGCCGCCGAATGGACCGCCCGGCTCGACCTGGCCTGCTGCTACCGGCTGTTCGATCACCTCGGCTGGACCGAGCTGATCTTCAACCACATCACGCTGCGCGTGGACGAGGCCGGCGAGGGATCGGAAGCGCGCTACCTGATCAACCCCTTCGGCCTGCACTACGCCGAGGTCACGCCACGGAACCTGATCTGCACCGACATCGGCGGCAACTCTCGAAGCGAGAGCGCCTACACGGTCAACAAGGCGGGCTTCGTGATCCACAGCGCGGTGCATGCCGCGCGGCCCGATGCGCACTGCATCATGCATGTGCACACAACCGCGGGCTGCGCCGTCGCGTCGAAGGAGGAAGGCCTGCGGCACGACAACTTCTACAGCGCGATGATGTACGGCGACGTGGCCTACCACGACTACGAGGGCGTGACCACGAACCTCGACGAGCAGCCGCGGCTGGTGCGCTCACTCGGCCAGGCCAACCACCTGATCCTGCGCAACCACGGGCTGCTGACCGCGGGGCCCGACATCCCGACCGCCTTCAACCGCCTGTGGACCTTGCAGCGCGCCTGCGAGATCCAGCTCGCGTCCGATGCCGGGCGCGGGGCTAACCGTGCGATTCCCGCCGAGATCCTCGAGACCGTGCCGGCCACGCGCGTCGCGGGGCGCGGTCCGGTGAACCGGCTGGTGTTCGAGGCCATGCTGCGGCGCGCGGGCATCTCGCGCGCGATGTTCGCCTGAGCCCGGACTAGCTCGCGAAGTGCGCCGCGAGCGCGAGGTCCGCCGCGGACCTCGCCTCGGCCACGGCCGCCTCGCCCAGTCCCGTGCCCTGCACCGAGAAGAAGTGCAGCTCGGTGAGCCCGATGCTGCCGAGGATGGCGCGCAGATAGGGCGTGAGGAAATCGGGCTGCCGCGCCCGCTCGCCCGAGAAGCGGCCGCCCGAGGCGATCGCGATGAACACGGGCCGGTCGCGCAGCATGCCGACCTTGCCTTCGGGCGTCATGCGGAAGGTGCGGCGCGCGCGCACCACGTGGTCGATCCAGGCCTTGAGCACCGAGGGCAGGCTCAGGTTGTGCATCGGCGTGCCGATGACCACGACGTCGGCCTTCTCGAGTTCCTCGATCAGGGCATCGGAAGTCGCGACCGCGCCCCGCGGCGCGACCTCGGCCGTGGCCGAGTGCTGCCCGAGCGCGTAGTTGGCATCGATGTGCGCGAGGCCACCGTCGCCGATCGCGCGCCGCACGAGCAGCGCCGCTGGCGCCTGCCCGCGAAGGTGCTCGACGATCTTGTGCGAGAGCCGGCGGCTCTCCGAGTCTTGCCCGCGCGGGCTGCAGTCCAGGTGCAGGATGTTCATCGTTCGCTCCCCATGATGTGATGGCGGCGATTCTAGGAATCGCATGGCCTGCCATGAAGAGCCATGAATCGACATCTCGAATGGACCATGATCGATGGCCCGGTGCTACGATCCCGCGCACCTTCTTCTCTCCTCGAGCACGCCATGGCCGCAGGGACCCTCACCCATCTCTCGCCGCTGGACCCGAAGTCGCCGGAGCCCTACTACCGGCAGATCTACGGACGCTTTCGCAACGCGATCGCGAGCGGCACGCTGAACCCCGGCGACCGCATCCCCTCGGCGCGCGCGCTCACGCAGGAGCTGGGCCTGGCGCGCGGCACCATCGATGCCGCCTACGGCCTGCTCGCGGCCGAGGGCTACATCCAGGCGCGCGGGCAGGCGGGCACGGTGGTGTCGCCGAGCCTGCGGCCGCGCATGCCGGTCGCGCGCGAGCAACCGGCGCCCGCGGCCCGCCCCTACACGCCGAGCTTCCGGCCCGATTCGATCCTGCCGTTCCAGATGGGCCTGCCCGCGCTCGACGTGTTCCCGCGCAAGATCTGGGCACGGCTCGGCGCGCGCGCCGCGCGCGCGATGCAGCCGATCGACATGACGCACCCGGCCGTGCCGGGCCTGCCCGCGCTGCGCGCCGGGATCGCCGCCTACCTGCATGTGTCGCGCGGCATCGACTGCGCGCCTTCGCAGGTCTTTCTTACCTCGGGCTACCGCCACACGCTCGAGCTGATCGCGCAGGCGCTGCTCAAGCCCGCGGACCGCGTGTGGTTCGAGAACCCCGGCTATCCGCCCACGCGTGAACTGCTGGCCGCGATGCGGCTCGCGGGCGTGGCCGTGCCGGTGGATGCCGAGGGCCTGGTGGTGGCCGAGGGCCTGCGACTCGCCCCGAAGGCGCGTGCCGCGGTGGTCACGCCCGCGCACCAGAGCCCGCTGTGCGTCTCGCTGTCGCTGCCGCGCCGGCTCGCGCTGCTCGACTGGGCCCGGCGCAACCAATCTTGGATCGTCGAGGACGACTATGACGGCGAGTACCGCTATGCCAGCCGTCCGCTGCCCGCGCTCAAGAGCCTGGACCGCGACGGCCGCGTGATCTATGCCGGCACCTTCAGCAAGGTGCTCTTTCCGAGCCTGCGGCTGGCCTACCTCGTCGTGCCCGAGGCGCAGGTCGAGCGCTTCGAACGGACCCAGGCGATGTTCGCGGGCGGCAGCCCGCAGCTCACGCAGGCCATCGTCGCCGACTTCATCGCCGAAGGGCATTTCGCGCGCCACATCCAGCGCATGCGCAGGCTCTATGCCGAGCGCCGCGACGCGACCCGCATCGGCCTCGAGCGCGTGCTCGGCGCCAAGGTGCGCATCGACGAACAGCCGGGCGGCATGCACCTGATCCTGCGGCTGCAGGGCCGGCGCTCCGACCGCCGGCTGGTCGCGCGCATGCGCGAAGAGGGCCTGTTCGCGGAGGCGCTGAGCGACTGGGCCGTCGACCGGGACATCGCGCCCGCGCTGATGGTGGCCTTCACGAACGTCGATTCCACCGCCACGGCCGAGCGGCTCGCACGGCGGATCCTGCCGCTGATGTGAAGCGCCGCGGCCGGATCATGGCCTAGAACGCAAGGCCGATCATGGCTCTTCTGAAGTAGACCAAGCCGCGGCACCATACGGTTCTTCATTCAACGCACATTGCTTCCAGAGGATCCGTCATGACCCATCGCATCGACTACGCCAAGGTTTCGCCCGAAGGCTACAAGGCCTTCGGCGGGGTGTACGCCGCGCTCCAGAAGAGCGGCCTGCCCAAGGAACTGGTCGACCTCGTCTACCTGCGCGTCTCGCAGATCAACGGCTGCGCCTACTGCATCGACATGCATTCGCGCGACCTGCTCAAGGGCGGCCTCGCCGTCGACAAGCTGGTGCTGGTGCCTGTGTGGCACGAGGCCGGCGCCGTGTTCAGCGCGCGCGAACGCGCCGCGCTGGCCTGGTCGGAATCGGTGACCCGCGTAGCCGACACCGGCGTGCCCGATGCCGACTACCAGGCCGCCAGCGCCGAATTCAGCGAGAAGGAACTGGTCGACCTGACCTATGCCATCGGCCTGATGAATGCCTTCAACCGCCTCGGCGTGACCTTCCGCGCCACGCCGGCGGCAGCCGCGGCCGCCGCCAAGGCCTGAGCGTGGCCTGGACCCTGCTCGGCATCGCCGGGCTGCTGGAGATCGCCTTCGCCTTCGCGATGAAGTCCTCCGAGGGCTTCACGCGGCTGGTGCCGGCCCTGTTCACGGTCGCCACGGGGCTGTCGAGCGTGGTGCTGCTGTCGTTCTCGATGCGCACCCTGCCCATGGGCACCGGCTACGCGGTCTGGACCGGCATCGGCGCGGCGGGCACCGCGATCGTCGGCGTGCTCGCGCTCGGCGATTCGGCGGCGCCGCTGCGGCTGCTGTGCATCGCGCTGATCCTCGCGGGCGTGATCGGGCTCAAGCTGGTCGCGGCCGACTGAGCAGGCCGCCGCCAGGCGCAGGAGGCATTCAGTTACATGCGCCATCGGCGCCGTCCGACGTGCCTCCCCCGGCGCCCCTCGCGATCATTGCGGCCATATTCCTGGAGGTTCCCAAAATGGCTGTGGCGCAAAAGAACTGGATGGCGGATGGCGGCGGCCACAAGGAGGCATCGCTCGCCACATGGACCGTGCTCGTGTCGCTGCTGGTCGTCGTCGTCACGATGGCCTGCCTCTACCTCGCGGTGCAGCGCGAGCGGGCGGCCGTGGCGCAGGCACCGGTTTCGGTGCAGACGCAACCCGAAGAGATTTCGCTGGCGAGCATGCCGGTCGGGCTGGCCAAGTAAGGCCCGCTCACGAAGCTCTTCAGGCGAGTGGCCGCAGCGCCACGCCCATGTCGCGCCAGTCTTCGGGGTGACAGGTGAACAGCAGCACCTGGTGCCGCTGCGCCGCATCGAACAGCACGCGCTTCATCTGCGCCAGCCGCGGCGCATCGCTGTGCACCAGCGCGTCGTCGAGGATCAGCAGGGTCGGACGGCCCGCCTCCTGCAACAGGTCGGCATAGGCGAAGCGGCTGATGAGCCGCAGTTGCTCGCGCGCGCCGAAGCTCAACTCCTGCAACTGCCCGCTCTCCACCGCGCCGCCCAGGCGCGCGCGCGTGAGCATGGCGGGCGCGAGTCCCGCATCCATCTCCACCGTGGCGCCGGGCATCAGCAACGGCAGGTAGTGCTGCATGCGCGCCTGCAGCGGTGCCTGCAGCCGGGTCAGCGTGGCCTGCCGCTTCTGCTCCAACTTGCGGCACAGCAGCGACAGTGCCTCGGCACGGCGCTGCAGGTCGGCCTGCCGGCGCTGCGCCTGCGCGAGCTGGCCGGCCAGCGCCTCGCGCTGTTCCTCGAGGCCCTGGGCGCCGGCCTGCTGCAAGCCGCTCTCGAGCACCAGCAGCTGTTCGCGCCGTTGCTGGTGGCCGCGCATCAGTTGCTCGATGCTGCGCCGCAGCCGCTCGATGTCCTGCAGCACGATGTCGGGTCGCGCGGCCTGCAATTCGGTCTCGGTGAGATCGATGCGCGCGGCCAGGGCATCGGCCTCGGCGCTCGCGGCCAGCAGTTGCTGGTTCGCCTGCGCCTGACGCTGCTGACGGCCCGGGTCGGCCAGCGTGGCCTGCGCCGCGGCCAGTTCGCGCCGTGCCGCCTCGCTCGCGCCCTGCGCGGCCGACTGGCGGCGCTGCGCCTCGCCCAGGGTCTTGCGCAGCGCCTGCTCGGCCGCCACGGCGGCTTCCTGCGCGGCCTCGGCCTCTTCCATCGAGGGCAACTCGCCCTCGGGCGGTGCGGGCAGCCGCTCGAGCGCGACCTGCGCGCCCGCATGGCGGGCCTGCGCCTGGGCATGCTCGCCGCGCAGCGTGTCGATGCCGCGCGGCGCGACGATCGCCAGCGCCTGCTGCGCGAGCCGGGTCTGGGCCTCGAGGTCGGCCGCGGCGCGCTGCCGCGCCTGGGCCTGCGCGACCTCGTCGACGCCGAGCGAGCGCAGCGCAGCCTGCAGCGCCTCGCGCGCATCGGCATGCTGTCGCGCCAGGACCGCGAGATCGTTGCCGCCGGGCGTGATGATCAATTGGCCGCCACCGGGCAGGTGCAGCGTGGCGGGCGCGTCGACGAGCCGTTCGCCCTCGGCGCGCAGCTCGTGGCTTTCGCCGCGCGCCTGCAGGCGCAGCGCCTGGCCTTCGGGCAGCACGAACTGCAATCGCGTGGCGACAGCCTGGCGGCGCAGGTCGGCATCGCGCTCGGCGCGCTCGAGCTTGAGCAGCCGATCGAGTTCGGCCGGCTGGATTGCCGGTGTGGACGCGGCCGTGGCGCGCAGGGCCGCGAGCCGCTCCTGCGCTTCCTCGGCGCGCGCGAGGTTCTCGGCATGGCGCGCGACTTCGGCCTGCGCCTGCTGCAGTTGCTGCTGCAGGCCGCGCCGCTGCGCTTCCTGGCTCGCCGCGCGCCAGGCCTCGCGCGCGGCATCGACGCGCCGTTGCGCCGCGTCGGCCTGCGTGCGCGCCTGGGCCACGGCCTCATCGCTCTCGCGCAGTTGGCGCTCCGCCTCCTCGGCGGCCCGCTCGCGCGCCTGCGCGGTCGCCTGCTGTTGCGCCAGGCCTTCGAGCGCCTTGGCGAGCAGGTCGCGCGTTTCCTGCAGCTGCCGCAGCCGCGCGCGGTCGCCAAGCAATTGCGCCTGGCCGGCCTGCAGTGACTCGTTGCGCGTCTGCGCGGCCTGCAGTTCCGCGCGCAGCGCGTCCCAGGGCCGGGCCGTCTCGTCGGCCTGGTGCTGCTGGCGCATCAGCGCGAGCTGGTCGACCTGCTCGCGGTAGGTGGTGATCTGCGCATCGAGCGCGGCCCGCTGCGCCTGCAGCGCGGCGGCCTGCTCGATGACCTCGGCATAGGCGGCGCGCGGCTTGCCGGTCGAGGTCAGCAGCTCGTCGCGCTGCGCGCGCAGACTGTCGAGCAGCGCATCGCCGCCGCTCGCGGCCAGCGGCGCCGCGGCATCGCCGGCCGGGTCGCGCAGCGCATCGTGCAGGTGGTCGCGCGCATGGCTCACGTCGAGCTCCTGGCCGCGTCCCTGCTCCACCCACAGCAGACCCGGAATGCCCCAGTTCTCGGGCCGGCTCGCGCCCTTGGCCGCGAACGAGAAACCGAACAGCTGCGCCAGGTGGTCCTCGGCCTCGGTGCCCTCGAGGCTGCGCGCGCCGGCATCGAGCACGCAGCGCTTCTTCGCGAGGAAGCTCTTCATGAGCCGGTGCGGCTGGCCGTCGAGCAGGAAGTCGAGCTCGACCTGCGGCGCGGCGCCCGTGCCCTCGCCCCAGGGGCGCAGGTCCTCGACCTGGGTGGAACGGTGGCGCTCGAAGAAGGCCGCGCGGATGGCGCGCACCAGCGTGCTCTTGCCGGCCTCGTTGGCGGCCGCGACGATATTGAGGCCGGGCTCGAAGCCGTCGAGTTCGAACGGCGCGCGAAAGCGCCGCAGCTGCTCGACGCGCAAGCGGGTGATCTGCAGCTTCATGGCCGGGCCCCCTCCGCCGCGCCGCGTGCGAGTTCGGCCGCGAGCAGCGCCAGCGCGTCCTGCGCGATGCGCGCCTGCGCCGGGTCCGCGCCGGCCTGGGCCTCGCGCAGCTCCTGCATCACCTCGCCGAGGTAGCCGTCGGCGCGCAGGCCGGCGATGTCCTCGTCGGTGGGCTCGAGCCGCAGCGCCGACAGGTCGGCCTGCAGGTGGCGTGCACGCGCCTCCGCGCGGCCGATCGCGGCCTGCAGCCGCTGCAGCCCCGCGAGGTCGATGCGGCCCTGCACGCGCAGGTCGACCACGTCGTGCGCATCGAGCCCCTCGAGCTGCGCTTCGAGCGCATCGGCGTCGGTCGCGACCTGCAGCACGCCGGCGATGGCCTGCCAGCGGAAGCGGCCGACCTGCAGCTGCGTGACGCGCGGCTCGGCACCGGGCGCGTCGATCTCGACCAGCAGCGCCTGGCCCGAGCCGTTGTCCTTGAAGCGGTCGGGCTCGGGCGTGCCCGCGTACCAGGTGCGCGCGTCGATGCGCTTGCAACCGTGCCAGTCGCCGAGCGCGAGGTAGTCGAGCCGCGCGCTCGCCGCGCGCTCGGGCGCGATCGGGTTGGCCGAATCGATGTCCTCCGACAGCAGGCCCTGCACGCTGCCGTGCGCGAGGCCGATGCGCAGCAGGCCCGCGGGCGTGTCGGCCTCGTCGAACCAGGCCGTGAGGTCGTTGTAGGTGTGACGCTGCGCGAGCGGCGCGGGCAGCACCGCGAAGCCCTGGGCCTCGAACAGGCGCAGCTCGGGCGCGAGCAGCAGGTGCACGTGGGACGGCACCGCGCCCAGGCGCTGCGCGCGCGTCCACACGCTCTCGGCCAGCGCGGCGTCGTGGTTGCCGGGGATCAGCAGCCAGGGGCCGGGATAGGCGGCGAGCGCATTGAACAGCCGGCGCAGCGTGCGCTCGGACACGGTCTGGGCATCGAACACGTCGCCCGCGACCAGCACAGCGTCGACCCGGTGCTCGAGCGCGAGCGCGGCGAGGCGTTCGACCACGGCGATGCGCGCCTCGGCCAGGATCGGCGCGTGCTCGGGGTCGAAGCTCGCGAACTGGCGGCCGATCTGCCAGTCGGCCGTGTGGAGAAAACGTGTCATGAAAGGATGGGAGGGTGCGGCGCGCTCGCGCCGTGGCGTTGCATTGTCGGTGCTTCGCTCACGCGTCGAAGCCCTCGGCCAGCGTCTCGCGCAGCCAGGCCACGAACACGGCCACGGCGCGCGGCACATGGGTGGCATAGGGACGGATCGCATAGAGCTTCTCGCCGAAGGCCCCGACCGAGCGCCATTGCGGCAGCACCTCCTGCAGCTTGCCCGACTGCAGCGCCGACTGGGCGCTGAAGTCGGGCACCAGCGCGATGCCCAGGCCGCTCACGGCCGCGTCGCGCAGCGCCTCGCTGTTGTTGGCCACCAGCGGCCCCGACACCGGCACCGTGATGCGCTGCACCGCCGCCTTCGAGGCCGCGGCACGCGCCTCGAAATGCCAGGTCGGCGTTTCCTGCGCGCGCGGGTAGTGCAGGCAGTCGTGCTCGGCCAGCGCCTGCGGTTCGCGCGGCGTGCCGCGGCGGCGCAGGTAGGCGCGGCTCGCGACCAGCACCGAGCGGGTGTCGCACAGGGTCCAGGCGACGTGGGTGTCGGGCGGCGCGGCCGTGTGGCGGATCGCGAGGTCGAAGCCCTCCATCGCGAGCGAGCTCAGGCGGTCCGACATGTCGAGTTCGATGCGCACCTCGGGCTGCGCGCGCAGGAAGGCCGCAAGCCGCGGCACCAGTTGCTGGCGCGCCAGCGCCACCGGCGCCGTGACGCGCACCAGCCCGCGCGGCACGCCGGCCAGGTCGCGCACGCCCTCGAAGCTGTGGGCGATCTGCTCGAAGGGCCCGCGCATGTCTTCCACCAGCCGCTGGCCGGCCTCGGTGAGCCGCACGCTGCGCGTGGTGCGCTGCACCAGCGAGGCGCCGGCCGCGCGCTCGAGCTCGGCGATGCGCTGGCTCATGGCCGCCTTGCTCACGTTGAGCCGCAGCGCCGCCGCCGTGAAGCTGCCCTGCTGCGCCAGCACCGTGAGCCAGTGCAGGTGGGTCCAGAGCGACTCGATATTTTGGGTCTTCATGGATCCATTGTTCACTATCGCAAACAATAAGTTCAAGCTTCGCGTCTAGGCGAGGACGACCGCGCTGCCTAAACTGGCCCTCGACCCCCCGCATTCCTTCGCATCCCCGCCTCCTTCCACACGAGAGACACGCACCATGCCCATCCAGTCCATCGATCACTACATCGCCGGCCAGGCCGTCGCCAACACCTCGGGCCGCACGCAGGACGTGACCAACCCCGCCACCGGCGCCGTCACCGGCCGCGCCGGCCTGGCCGACGCCAGCCAGGTCGCCGCCGCCGTGGCCGCCGCGCAGGCCGCCTTCCCGGCCTGGGCCGACACGCCGCCGATCCGCCGCGCACGCGTGATGTTCAAGTTCCTGCAGCTGCTCAACGAACACAAGGACGAACTGGCCCACCTGATCACCGCCGAGCACGGCAAGGTGTTCACCGACGCGCAGGGCGAGGTCAGCCGCGGCATCGACATCGTCGAGTTCGCCTGCGGCATTCCGCAGCTGCTCAAGGGCGACTTCACCGACCAGGTCTCGACCGGCATCGACAACTGGACCCTGCGCCAGCCGCTGGGCGTGGTCGCGGGCATCACGCCCTTCAACTTCCCGGTGATGGTGCCGATGTGGATGTTCCCGGTGGCGATCGCCGCGGGCAACACTTTCATCCTCAAGCCCAGCCCGACCGACCCGAGCCCCTCGCTGCGCATCGCCGAGCTGCTCAAGCAGGCCGGCCTGCCCGACGGCGTGTTCAACGTGGTGCAGGGCGACAAGGCCGCGGTCGACGCGCTGCTCGAGCATCCCGACGTCAAGGCCGTGAGCTTCGTGGGCTCGACCCCGATCGCCAACTACATCTACGAGACCGGCGCGCGCCACGGCAAGCGCGTGCAGGCCCTGGGCGGCGCCAAGAACCACATGGTGGTCATGCCCGACGCCGACATCGACCAGGCGGTCGACGCGCTGATCGGCGCGGGCTACGGCTCGGCCGGCGAGCGCTGCATGGCGATCAGCGTGGCGGTGCTGGTGGGCGACGCGGCCGAGAAGATCATGCCGAAGCTGATCGAGCGCACCAAGACCCTGAAGGTGCTCGACGGCGAGAACCTCGAGGCCGAGATGGGCCCGATCGTCACGCGCGCCGCGCACGAGCGCATCACCGGCTACATCGCCCAGGGCGAGAAGGAAGGCGCGAAGCTGCTGGTCGATGGCCGCCAGTTCGACGGCGCCAAGGCCGGCAAGGGCTGCGACGACGGCTTCTGGATGGGCGGCACCCTGTTCGACCACGTCACGCCCGAGATGCGCATCTACAAGGAAGAGATCTTCGGCCCGGTGCTGTCGTGCGTGCGCGTCGCCAACTTCAAGGACGCCGTCGACCTCGTCAATGACCACGAATTCGGCAACGGCGTGAGCTGCTTCACCCGCGACGGCAACGTGGCCCGCGAATTCGGCCGCCGCATCCAGGTCGGCATGGTCGGCATCAACGTGCCGATCCCGGTGCCGATGGCCTGGCACGGTTTCGGCGGCTGGAAGCGCTCGCTGTTCGGCGATATGCACGCCTATGGCGAGGAAGGCGTGCGCTTCTATACCAAGCAGAAGTCGATCATGCAGCGCTGGCCCGAGAGCACGCCGAAGGGGGCGGAGTTCGTGATGCCTACGGCGAAGTAAGCGGCTCGACGTTTCGTTCGCTGATTGAGCGCCCCCTCGAGGGGCAATGCAGCCGCCGCGGGGAAACCCGTTGGCGGCTGCGTGCATTGGCGGTCATGGCACGGGCCGACGACGGAATGGGGACTGCTTCATACGTCGGGGTCGATGCGGTAGTCCCGTTACCGATCATCCTCGCTTGGCAACATCCTCAACGGATCGAACACGCAGCTTCTGCTCGCGCAGATGGTTGACCAGCAAGGTAGCCATGTCCTGGGTGGAGAGCTTGCCCGCCCGCTTCAGTGAGATCAGCAGATCCTGGACCTCGCCAGAGCGGGCCTCGTCACCCGCCAGCAGCGTGGCCGTCTCTGCCCATCGATCCGTGGGGGTGATGGTGTAACTCACACCGAACTTGAGCGCGAGGTCGCGGATGAAGGTCGCTACACCGGTGGTGGGCAACACCAGATCGCAGCAAGTGCGCCCCTCGTGCGCGCGCGATGGCGGGTGCATGCGATCCTCGAGTTTCATGGGTGCCTTGGTGTCGCTTCCTTTTTATCACCTTACCCAAGAAATACTCGAAACTTCAATCCCATCAATAGCTTACGTTGACAAATCATGCCGGTCGGTCGGCAACCCGCACTGCTCAGCTCGCCCGCATCCGGCAAGCCGCCCGCACGATCCGCGCCGTCGGATTCGGCGTCATGTCGAGAAAACGCATCGGCTTCGGCGCCGCGCTGTAGTCGGCGATCTGGTGCGGCTCGCCGCGCCACAGCGGCTCGGCATAGAAGCGCGCCTGCACATAGGTCGCGCTCTTCGCGTGGCAGTCGAAGACCACGCGCGATTCGTACGAGCGGTAGGGGACGCGGTCCCAGTTGAAGCGCGGGCCCGAGCGGTTCACGCGCACATTCATCTCGATCAGCGGCTTCTCGGGCGCGGCCTCGCCTTCCGCGGGCGGCGGTGCCGCGATGCGGTTGGGGTCGACCTGCACCGTGTCGGCCGCCTTGTCGAGCGGATCGCCGACCACGGTGAACCATGCGGGCTGCGCCCACGCCAGGCTGCCCGCCACTGAAAGACCCGCCGCCAGCCACCAATGCCTCACGCGTTTGCTCCTCGTTGTTGCGACCGGGCCCCGCCGGGTCGGCAGGGAAAATAACCGAAGAATCCGGTTCGCTGACACAGGAATTTACAGTTTGGGGACATCCCGGGCTTGTCGGACAGCGGCGTGGCGGGCCTGCGGAAAGCGCGCCGTTGCCGCGCCCGGCGCGAGCGCGTTCCGGGCTCAGCCTGCCGGCCGAGGTGCAGGCGCCGCCCAGACGCTGTCCGCCGGCCCCTCGCGCATGCGGCGCGCCGTGCGCAGCGCCATCCAGGCAAAGGCACCGGCGCCGAGCAGCGCGATGGCGTCCACGCCCAGCGTATCGGCGCGCAGCCACGACCCCGAGGACGGCAGCAGCCACCCGGCGATGCTGGTCAGCGGCACCGCCAAGGTCGCGGCCGCGGCCAGCCAGAGCAGCTCGACGGCGCCCCGCGAAGCGCCGCGCAGGAGGGCCCAGGCCACGCTGCCCAGGAACACCGCGTGATAGACCTGCTCGCGCCACGGCGCCAGCACCTCGCCCTGCCAGGCCCACAGCCACTTCTCGGCCGCCACCGTGAGCGACAGCGCGGCCATGCAGCCCAGCGACACGCCGACCGTGCCCGCGGCCATCCACCGACTCGAGCGGCGTTGCTCGACGGGCACCCCGCCGCGCTCGGCCCGCCGGCGCGACTCCACCCACAGCAGGTTGCCCGAATAGAAGAGAAAGGCCCCGGCCAGCCCGAGGAAGAAGTAGCCCCAGCGCACCGTGCCGCCGCCATAGGCGCCGAAATGCAGCGCGAAGAAGGCCGAGACCGAGGCCATCCAGCCCGATTGCTGCCCCGCCAGGTACTCGGTGTGCAGCAGCCGGCCGTCGACCGCGCTCGCCAGCACGAACGAACCCTGCGCCTGGCGCGTCATGCAGCACGGCATGTCGCCCGCGATCCAGACCGCGGCACCGGCCGTGCCGGCACCACGGAAGCGCAACGTGTGCGGCACGAAGCCCTCGGCCTGCGCACGCACGCGCGCCTCGAGCGCGGGCAGCGGCAGCAGCGCGGCCGGCGCGGGATCGGGGCGGATCGCGCTGAAGGGGCCGCTGGCCTTCCAGATCTGCTCGAAGCGTGGCTCGCCGTAGACCGCGGCCTTCTGCGCGTCGTAGATCAGGTCGTGCATGCCGAACACCACCGCGCTCAGCGCCATGACCAGATGGAACGGCAGGCTCACGATGCCGATCACGTTGTGCGCGTCGAGCCACATGCGCTTGAGGTTGCGCCCGACGCGCAAGGCGAAGAAGTCCTTCACCAGCGTCGGCCACAGCACGACCACGCCCGAGACGATCGCCAGCGCATAGAGCGCGCTGACGATGGCCATGACCAGCGTGCCGGTCTCGAGGTCTACCGGCAGCGCGACGGTGCGGTGCACCACGTCGATGAACTGGCCGAGGCCAGCTGGCGCGTCAGGTGCGATGCGCAGCGTGCCGTCGGGCGCGAAGCTGGCGCGCCAGCCGCTCTCCTCGCCGCGCGCCTTCCACTCGATGCGCTCGGGCGCGCCGTGGCGCGCCCGATGCAAGGTGAAATCCGCGCGCGCATCGGGCCGCGCGGCCAGCGTCTGCGCGATCAGTTCATCGGCGCCCGGCGACGGCGCCGCCGCCACGGCGGGCGGCGTGGCCCAGCGGTCGAGCGGGCCCTTGAACATGGTCAGGGCGCCGGCATAGAAGGCGATGAAGAGCGCAAGGCCCGCGACGATGCCGGTCCAGGTGTGGACCGTCTTGTAGGTGCGAAGGGTGTCGGCGCGCATGGCTCAGCCCGAGAGATGGCGCACGGCGAACAGCATCGCGCCCGCCACGGCGGTGGCGCCACCCAGCCAGGCCCAGGCACGCAGGGCCGAGCGGAACATGAACGCCGCCGAGCAGATGCCCAGCCACAGCGGCGGCACGATCCACATGTTGAACTGGTACTTGTTGAGCGGCGCCATGCCGCCCGGCCCGAGCCAGGCGAACAGGCCCGACAGCGCGATCGCGAGCGCGAAGCCGGGCAGCGCGCCCGCGAACGCGAGCCCGCACCAGGTCGCGCCGCTCCGGTCCTCAGCGCGCGCCACGGCGGTCCTCGCTCGGCGAGCGCCGCAGCGCGGTGGCGTACGGCAGCGCGATCCACGCGCACATCACGAGCGTGAGCGCGCTGAAGAGGCCGGCCGCCGGCTGCAGCGCGCGGCAGAACAGCCACGCACCGAGCGCGACCAGCACGCCACCGATGCCGCGCCACGCGCGCGGCTTCGACACGGCGCCGCCAAGCCGCTGATGCGGCGCGGCCCGGTACACGCACAGCGCGCCGAGCAGCGTGCAAATACCCGCGAGCGCCGCCATCACCAGGCGTACGAGAGCGTGGCGGTGGCGGTGCGGCGCGCGCCGTAGTTGCAGGGCGAGCCGGCCAGCATCAGGCAGTGCGAGACATAGCGCCGGTCCGACACGTTGGCCACCGTCAGCCGCAGCCGCGCGCCCTTCCAGGCATCGCCGAGCAGGCCGAGGTCGTAGGAGGCGCCGAGGTCCCACAGGAACAGCGCGGGCACGCGCAGGTAGGGGTCGTAGGTGCCGGCGGTGTCGTAGGCCGACATGTAGCGCGCGCCGATGCCGGCCTGCAGGCCGGGCACGCTCTCGAAGCGGTAATCGAGCCAGGCCGAGGCCTGGTGCCGCGGCGTGCGCAGCGTGGGGCGGCCGAGCTGGTTGCGGTCGTTGCTGCTGCGCACTTCGGAGTCGGTGTACGAGTAGGCCGCGATCATGCTGAGCCGCTTCGTGAGCTCGGCCTTGGCCTCGAGCTCGAGGCCGCGCAGGCGCTGGCGGCCCGACTGCACCGAGCGCTGCGAGTCCATCGGGTCGGGCGTGAGGCTGTTCTCGAGGTCGTTCTGGTAGAGCGACGCGGTCATGAAGCCCCAGCCGCCGGTCGGCTCGTACTTCAGGCCGAGCTCGAACTGCCGGCCCTTCTGCGCGCGGAACGGCTGGTTGTAGCGGTCCACGCCGGTGACCGGCAGGAACGAGGTGGAATAGCTCGCATAGGGCGCGACGCCGTTGTCGAACACGTAGCCCAGGCCGATGCGGCCGGTGGTGGCCGAGTCCTCGGTCGGCACCACCGGTCGCGCGGCCAGCATGCGGTTGGTGGTGTCTATGGACGAGCGGTCGTGGCGCAGGCCCAGCGTGGCGATGGCGCGGCCCCAGCGGATCTGGTCCTGCAGGTACAGCCCGGTCTGGCGCACCGCCTGGAAGGTCGAGTTGGTGTAGCTGGTCGGCCGCGTGACCGGCAGGCCATAGACCGGGTTCAGCACGTCGAGCGGCGGCACGCCGATGGCGCTGTTGGCGAAGTTGAAGGACAGCTTGCCGCGCAGGTGGTCGACGCCGGCCAGCAGCGTGTGCGCGAGCGGGCCGGTGCGCAGGCGCGCCTCGAGCTGGGTGTCGACGGAGAGCGAGCGGATGTCGTCGTCGGAGATCGCCGAGACGCGGTTGAGCGTGTGGCCGTCGGGCCGGTAGGCATTGAAGGGATGCACGCGCACCAGGAACATGTCCTGCGCGGCATGGCCGTAGCGCAGGTTCTGGCGCACCGAGACCGTGTCGTTGAAGCGGTGCTCGAAGCTGTAGCCCAGTGACTTGTAGCTGCGGTTGAAGCTGTCGGTCGACGGCTCGCCCAGGTACAGGCTGCGCGGGATGTAGCCGAACAGAGGGCTCGGCACATGCGAGCCCACCACCGGGTAGAAGCGCGGGCTCATGCGCGGATCGTCCTTCTGGTAGTGAGCCTGCACGGTGAGCGAGGTGTCGGCCGACGGTCGCCACGTGAGGCTGGGCGCGATCATGGTCTGGCGGTCGCGCTCCAGGTCGACCTGCGTGTGCGCATCGCGCCGCAGCGCGATCAGCCGGTAGAGGAATTTGCCGTCCTCGTCGAGCGGACCCGTGAGGTCGGTGGCGAGCTCGGCGCCGCCGAAGTGGGTGGCCGACAGCCGCACCTCGCGCTGCGCGACCGCCTGCGGCCGCTTCGTCACCTGGTTCACCAGGCCACCGGGAATGGCCTTGCCGTAGAGCACCGAGGCCGGCCCCTTGACCACTTCGACACGCTCGAGCGCATAGCCCGGAATGCGCGGCACCGCATAGCTGGCCGGATCGCCGGGCAGCGGCAGGCCGTCGAGCCACTGGGTGCCGAAGGTGTTGAAGCCGCGGATGTAGTTCCAGTCGTAGCGCACGTCGAAGCCGTTGGGCTCGGCCAGCACGCCGGCCGTGTAGCGCAGCGCCTCGGCCACGGTGCGCGCGCCCTGGTCGTCCATCTGCGTGCGCGTCACCACGTTCACGAGCTGCGGCGTCTCCAGCAGCGAGGCATCGGTCTTGGTGCCGCTGGCGCTGCGCTTCGCGACATAGCCGACCACCGGGCCGGTGGCGGTCTCGGGTGGCGCGCTGTCGTGCACGCGCACCTCGGGCAGCATGCCGTGGCCGGCCTGCACCTCGCCCGCGTCGGTCGGCGCTGGCGGCGGGGGTGCCACATCGAGCGTGAAGCTGCCATTGGCCTGGCGCACGGCCTGCAGGCCATGGCCACGCAGCAGCTCGGTGAAGCCTTCGCGCACCGTGAAGCTGCCCGCCAGGCCGGCGCTGCTGCGGCCACGCAGCAGGCTGGCATCGACCGACAGCTCGACGCCCGCGGCGCTCGCGAAACTGCCGAGCGCGCGATCGAGCGGGCCGGCGGGAATGTTGAAGCCGCGCCTGGCATCGGCCGCGGCCTGGCCCGCGGGCTGGGCCTGCGCGAGGCCGACGGTCGTCGCGCCGAGCGCGAGCCCCATCCAGAGCGCGGCCGCGAGGCGGCTCGGCGCGGTCATCGGGACGGCGCGCCTCGGACTGCGTGGAGGGAGGGGGCGCTGCGGGAGGCGTTTCGCCATGACGGGGGTCCTTTCAGTTCGGAAGATGTCTGGTGCTCCCATGTCTTCCGGACGAGAAAGGCGGAACCTCAAGCGGCAACGCAAAAAAAACGAAAAAAGTTTCAGCCGCCGTTCGCAGGCACCGGCGTCGGCCCGCCTACCGGGCCCGCACGGTGACCCAGTAGCGCGTGCGGTAGGCCGCCGACACCGGCAGCGCGAGCGCGAGGTTCTCGAGCGCGCGGTCGGTGTCGCGCAGCGAGAACACGCCGGTCACGCGCAGCTCGGCCACCTCGGGATCGCAGCGCAGCACGCCGGGCCGGTAGCGCGCCAGCTCGGCGACGAAATCGGCGACGCGCATGTCCTCGGCCACCAGCACGCCGCGGGTCCAGGCGGCCGCGCTGTCGGCCACGGCATCGGGCGCCTGCGCACGGTCGGCGAAGAACACGGTGCCCTGCCCCGCGCCCACGCGCACCACGGCCTCGGGCGCTCGCGCCGGCCGCACCGCCACCGCGCCCTCGAACACGGCCACGCGCGAGGCCTCGGCCTCCTGCCGCACGATGAAGCGCGTGCCCAGCGCCTCCACGCTGCCCTGCCGGCTGTGGACGCGGAACGGGCGGTGCGCGCTGGCGGGATCGGGGGCGGTGGTCACCAGGATCTCGCCGGCGCGCAGCACCAGTCGGCGTTCGTGCGCGTCGAAGCGCAGGTCGATGGCGGTGGCCGTGCCCAGCACCACGCGCGTGCCGTCGGGCAGCGCGATCTCGCGGATCTCGCCGGTGCGCGTGCTGTGGTCGGACGCGGCGAGCTGCCAGGCCTCGGTGCCGCGCAGGGCCGCGGCGATGCCACCGACGGCGGCCGTCAGCCCCAGCAATTGCAGCGCGCGGCGCCGGCCCGTGCGCACCGGCTCGCGCAGCGCGTGGCGCGCGGCTTCGCGCGGCAGGGCATGGAGCTTGTCCTCGAAGGACTGCAGCCGGTTCCAGGCGCGTTCATGGTCGGGATGCTGGGCGCGCCAGCGTTCGCAGGCCGCACGGTCCTGGTCGCTGGCCTCGCCCGACCAGAGCCGCGCCATCCATTCGGCCGCGCGCCGCACCACGGCGGGATCGAGCGGACCCGGCAGCGCGGGGCTCGGGTTCATGCGCACGTCAGCCATGCATCACCCGGTAGCAGGCCTGCAGGCCGGCCGCGACGTACTTCTCGACCGAGGAGACGCTGACATTCAGCCGCTGCGCGATCTCGCGGTAGCTCAGCCCCTCGAGCCTGCACAGCAGCAAGGCCGTGCGCGCCTTGGCCGGCAGGCCGTGCAGGATGGTGTCGACCTCGACCAGCGCCTCGACCGCGAGCGCGCGCTCCTCCTCCGAGGGCGCCAGCGCCGCGGGCATGCAGGCGATGGCCTCGAGGTAGGCGGCCTCGATCTGCCGGCGCCGGTACAGGTCGATCACCAGGCCATTGGCGATCTGCGTCAGGTGGCGGCGCGACTCCTCGGGCTGCGGCACGCGGCCGGTCGAGAGGATGCGCAGGTAGGTGTCGTGCGCGATGTCGGCCGCATCGAAGGCATTGCCCAAGCGCTTGCGCAGCCAGCCGCGCAGCCAACCATGGTGGTCGCTGTACAGGACTTCGACGGGCTGAGCGGATGCGGCTTCGGTGAACGCCAAGAGGACCTCTGGCCGGTGCCCCGGGGAACGGGGGCATCGGATTAATAAGAATGGTTCTCATTTTAGAGGATGACGAGCCCGGCGGAAAACGGGCCTGGCCCCCGGCCGGTAGAGTCGAGCCGCCGTCCCCGGCCCCCACCCACCAATTTCGCAAAGGCCCCCATGACCAGAAAGCTCATCAGCTCCGGCTCCACCTTCGAACAACAGATCGGCTACTCGCGCGCCGTCGTCGCGGGCGACTGGGTGTTCGTCTCGGGCACCACGGGCTTCGACTACCGCACCATGACCATCTCGGACGACGTGGTCGAACAGGCGGAGCAATGCCTGAAGAACATCGAGGCGGCGCTGCAGGAGGCCGGCGCCAACCTGCGCGACGTGGTGCGCGTGACCTACGTACTGCCCGACGGCGCCGAGTTCGAGGCCTGCTGGCCGGTGCTGCGCAAGTACTTCGGCGAGGTGCGCCCCGCGGCGATGATGATCTCGGCGGGGCTGGCCGATCCGCGCATGAAGATCGAGATCGAGGTGACGGCGCTGCGCACCTGAGGCGCGCTTGCGCGCGGGGTCTCTCTCACTCCCCCGCGCGCCTTTGGTCCATGTGCGCCAGCAGGCTCTGTGCGCCCTCGGCGGAGAACCACTGCGCGAAGGCCTCGCGGGTTTCGCTCGCGATCCTGTTGCTTCGCTCCAGCATGGCGAGTTCGTACGCTGCGGTCGCTTGGCGCCAATCGGCGGCGCCGATCAGCGACTCGGCCAGTTCCGCGGCGTCGAGCATCGCGAGGTTCACGCCCTCCCCCATCGGCGGCATCACGTGCGCCGCATCGCCGAGCAGCGTGAGCCCGGGCTTGTGCGTCCAGCGGAAGTCGACCGGCAGCGCGACGATCGGACGGATGGCGGCGATCCGGTCGGCCTTGTCGATGAGATCGAGCAAGGCAGGCGACCATCCTTCGAAGCGCGTGCGCAGCTCGGCCAGGGTGATGCCGGCAAGCGCCTTGTCCGGACGATCGGTGTCCGACTCACGACTGCGGAAGGCGGCGTAGACGCGGATCGCACCACCGCCATTGCGCTGCGCGAAGAGGCCCGCGCCGTCGTGCAGCGAGAACACGGATCCACGCCCGACCCGCTCGCTCAGCGCCGCATGTCGCTCGTCCACCTGGGAGAACCACAGCTCCACGAAGGTGACGCCCGTGTAGGTGGGCTGCTGCTCGGCCAGCGCCGAGCGCACCCGCGACCAGGCGCCATCGGCACCGATCACGAGGTCGAAGGGACCCGCGACCTCGTCGCGCAGCCGCAGGAAATGGGCGCCGCTGTCATCGCTCAGCACTGCGTCGACGGGTTCGCCCCATCGCACCACGCCCTCGCCCAGCGGCCGCAACAGCAATTGGCGCAGCAGCACGCGATCGATCTCGGGTCGGTCTCCGGTGCCCTCCTCGGGAATCTCCTCGCGCAGCACCGCGCCGGTCGCGTGGTCGAGCACCCGCTGCCCCTGGTCCTCATGGCGCGCCACCGCAAGGAAATCCTCGAGCAGGCCGGCCTTGGCCAAGGCCAGTTGCCCGCCGTCGGGATGAAGATCGAGCGTGCCGCCCTGGTCGCGCGCATCGAACGCCGCATCCCCTTCGAAGACCGTGACCGGCCACCCCGCGCGATGCAGCAGGTTTGCTGCGCAAAGCCCGCCCGGGCCGGCACCGACGATGGCAATGCGTGGCGCTTTCATGGGATCGATTTCGTTGATAACATAGCCTCCTATGTTAAAGAGATAGGATGCTATGTCAAGAGGTGCCATCGATGACTGAAGCGTGGCAACCGCGGGCCATGCCGACGCTGGCGCTCAGTCGAGTCGCGCGGATGATCCATCGCCTGGTCGAGCTGCGGCTGTCGCCGCTCGGCATCAAGACGGCGCAGTTGCCGGTGCTCGTCGCCTTGAAGGACGGCGCGAAGCTCACGCAGAAGGAACTGGCCGTGAGCGCCGGCGTCGAGCAGCCGACCATGGCGCAGTTGCTGGCGCGCATGGAGCGCGACGGGTTGATACGGCGAGAGCCTTCGCCCGACAACTGGCGCAGCAGCCTCGTCATGCTGACCGCCCATGCCGAGGCACTGCTCGAACCGGGTCGGGAGGTCTTGCGCTCGATCGACGAAGAGGTGTGCGCCGGCCTCGGCGCGGAGGATCGGGAGACGTTTCTGCGGCTGCTCTACAAGATTGCCGAAGGGGCCGGAGAGGCTGACCGCTGAGCCGCAGCGATCGCCTCAACCTGCATCTGACGCGCGCGTCAAGCCGACCGAGGACGACGGCGAGCCGCGAGTCGCAACGACCTGTTCACAGGCCCCCGACGATCAACGGAGCCAAGATCATCATGGCAAGCGCGCACACAAGGTTGACGATCTGCAGCAGGTGAATGGCACCGCCCTCGAACCTGAAGATCGAATACAGCGCCAAGGCCGACGGAATGAACAGCGCCGCGTAGAAAACAAACTGGAACTTCGCGCCAGTGAACCCCAGGACGTTCATGCAGATCGCCACGATGAACCAGCACGTGAGCGCCACGCCGTGCAGCGAAACCAACAGCCGCGTACCGGGCGAGTAGTGCTCCGCCGCTCGAAAATAGATCACGCTCACCAGGAAGGTCGCCAGAGGCGGGCCAACGATGAAGATGAGGATCGGTAGCGCTTCCATGGGCTGTGGCGGGTGAGGAGCGTCGATGTCGTCGGCAGCAGACGGCCAATCTATGCCCCGCCGCGCCCTCCCTCGGAATGAAACCCACGCGGTACTGCAAGGCGATACGTCAGGTGCCGTGCCCTGCGCCGGTGACATGCGCGAGGAAGTCACCGGCACCCACAACGGCCACGGGCCAGATCAGGAATCGCTCATCCGCGATGGAGGCGTCTTCCGCCGCCAGGGAAGTCCGGCCGCGACCCCGAATCCAAGTGACAGCACGAGGTGCATGGCCAGGATGGTCAACGCCGCATCGAGGACAAGCCGCCGGGACAGGGCCGTCAATGCGACAAGAAAGAGCAGCGAGATCGGAACCGAGATCGCCATCAGCCCCGGAACGGTTCCCCAACCCCGGCGTGCCATCGCGAACAGCACGGGTACGCCGATGAGCGCCATGCCGACTAGAACACCGTAGCTCAGCAGGACCCAGAGGGTCGAGAACTCCGCCAGCAGCGCGCTCCAGTATCTTTCTCGGGGAATGCTCGAAACCAGCAGGACGGCCGCGAGCACGGCCAATGCGATCGGGTCCCAAAGCGCGCCAGCCAACCAGCCTGCTTCCATCCGCACCTCCATGTGTCACGACGAGCGCTCGCGATGCGCATCGGGAACGACATGGTACGCACGTCATGCGTGCGGCGGGCCCCTGCGAATCCGCAGGCCCCGTCAGAACACCCCAGGCGCCCGCCAGACGATCTCCCGCACATGGATCCGCCGCGGAATGATCCCCAGCGCCAGGAAGGCATCGGCCAGTTGCTGCTGTTGCGCGATGTGCGCCTCGGTCACGGGCCCGAGCGAGAACTCCGCGCGCGCGAAAGCGGCCGACCAGGGCTTGACGTCGATGCCCGTGGCCTCGGCCGCGATGGCGGCCAGTTCGTCGCGGTGCTGGCCCGACCAGACGGTGAGCAGGCGCAGTTCGTCGAGCACGGCCGCCAGCACCGCGGGATGGCGCGTGGCGAAGTCGCGGCCGGCCATGTAGTACGAGGCGCTGGTGAGCCGCTTGTCGGTGGTGTCGGCGACGACGCGGGCGCCATAGCGCTCCTCGGCGATCGCGTAGTAGGGATCCCAGACCACCCAGGCGTCGATGTTGCCGCCATTGAAGGCGGCGGTGGCATCGGCCGGCGACAGGTAGGTGGGCTGGATGTCCTGGAAGCCCAGGCCCGCGGTGGCCAGCGCCTTGATCGTCACGTTCTGCGCGCTCGAGCCCTTGCCGAAGGCGACCTTCTTGCCCTTCAAGTCCGCCAGCGTACGGATCGGCGAGTTCTTCGGCACCAGCACCGCATGCTGCGCCGAGGGCGTGGCGGCCGCATAGACGAGGTCGGAGCCGCCGGCCTGCGCGAACACCGGCGGCGTGTCGCCGACCGAGCCCAGGTCGATGACGCCCGCGCCCAGCGCCTCGAGCATCGGCGGGCCGAACTGGAACTCGACCCACTTGACGCTGCCTACGCCCAGCGCTTTGAGGCGCTTCTCCACCACCTGCTGCTTGCGCGCCAGCACCAGCACCAGCACGGCCGAGCCCTTCTGGAAGCCGATCTTCACCTCCTTGGGCAAGGCGGTCTGCGCCCAGGATCTGGCGGGCAGCGAAAGCGCGGCGGCCAGCGCCAGCAGCGTGGGCACGACCTGGCGGCGGCGCAGGGAGAAATCGGATCCGGAAGACAAGAGCACACCTCGAAGCAAGTCGGTAGAGGCCGCGATGCTGAACCGCGGCCCGCCGCTTGTCGAATGCGCTGCGCGCGCTTGCTTATGCGCTTTTCCTATGTGCGCGCCGGCCCGCGCCGCGGCCTCACGAAGCGCAGCGTCATGCGGTCCGATTCGCCGATGGCGAGGTACTTCGCGCGATCGACGTCGCCCCCGCGCAGGGTCGGCGGCAACGCCCAGACGCCGTTCGCATGGTCGTGCGTGTCGCGCGGATTGGCGTTGATCTCGCTCTCGCCGTCGAACACGAAGCCGGCCGCGCGGGCGCGCGCGATCACGAAGTCCTGCGCCACGTAGCCGCTGTCGATGGTCCGTGCCAACGACGTGCCGGGCAGCGCGCGGTGCTCCTCCACGCCGAGCACGCCACCGGGCTTGAGCACGTCGAAGAAGGCGCGCAAGGTCTCGTCGAAATGGCCGTCGGCGATCCAGTTGTGGATGTTGCGGAAGGTCAGCACCGCGTCGGCACCACCGGGCGGATGGATGTCGGTGAAGCGGTCGGTAGGCAAAGTGCCGAGCACCACGCGGCCGTAGTGGGCGGGATCGTCCGCGAGCTTCTTCGCGAAGGCCGCGCGGGCACGTTGCTGCTCGGGCGTGCCGTCGGCCGGCGCATGGGCCGCGTAGAGGCGGCCGCGGGCTTTCAGGAAGGGCGCGAGGATCTCGGTGTACCAGCCGCCGCCCGGTGCGATCTCGACCACCGACCAGTCGGGCCGCAGGCCGAAGAAGGACAGCGTCTCGAGCGGATGCCGCGCACCATCGCGCGCGCGGTTGGCCGCGCTGCGCTGCGGGCCGTCGATCGCCGACTGCAGCGCAGCGAGCGCGGGATCGGCGGCGCCCACGGCAGCGGGCGCGACGGCGGCCGAGGCCAGGCCCAGCAGCAGCGCGCGGCGCCGGTCCGAGTGACGGCCGGGAATGGCGACAAGGGATGCGATGGACATGGGACGCTTCTCTTTCTCGAAATGGACGCTCTCAGGCCAGGGCGGCGTCCGCGCGTGCTTCGAGCGATCGCGCGGCCGCGCCGGCCACGCGCGGCAGCACATGATCGGCGAAGCGTCGCATCTCCGCTTCGAAGGGCTGGAACTGCAGCATGAACAGCTCGATGCCGGCCGCATGGAAGGCCTCGATGCGGCGCGCCACGCTGTCGTAGCTGCCCACGAGCTCGGCCGCGGTGCCGCCGTTCGAGCCCACGCGCGGCGACTTCTGCGCGGTCTGGAACATCACGGCCTTGGGATCGATGTTGGGTTTGTTGGCCGCGCGCAGCGGCGCGTCGAGCGCCGCGAGCGCGAGCAGGCGCGCATGCTCGGCGCGCGCCTCCTCGTCGGTCTCGCGCGCGACCACGAAGGCCGAGAGTCCGAACTGCAGCGGCGCCCAGCCGGCCGGGCGCTCGCGGCGCCGCAGGTCGGCGATCAGCGCCTGCACGTCGGCCAGCGGCTGGCCGTTGATGAACCAGGTGTCGCCGCGATCGGCCACCAGCGCGCGCGCCGGCTCCGACTCGCCGCCCACGTAGATGCGTGGCCTCGCGCGGTGCAGGCCCGCCGGGCTCAGCCGGTAGTCGTCGAGCTTGAAGTGCTCGCCCGCGAAGCGCGTGCGCTCGCCGCGCAACAGCGACTCCACCACCTCGATCCATTCGCGGCCATAGGCATAGCGCGCATCGTGCTCGGCGAAGGGAATGCCGGCGCGCTCGAGCTCGGGCCGGTTCCAGGCATTGACGAGGTTGATCGCGAAGCGCCCGCCGCTGATCTCCTCGATGCCCAGCGCCATCTTCGCGAGCACCGCGGGGTGATAGAGGTAAGGCTTGATGGCCGCGATGATCTCGATGCGCGAGGTCAGCGCGGCCAGCGCCGCGGCCGCCGTCCAGGCCTCGAGCTGCGCGCTCTCGCCATCGTGCGGATTGACCGTGTGCTGCGCCACCAGCACCGAGTCGAAACCGAGCCGCTCGGCCTCGAGCACCAGCGCGCGGTTGCGCCGCCAGGAGGCGTCGTAGGGTTCGTCGGGATCCTGCAGCGCGGCACGGCTGCCGTGCACCAGCGCCCAGATGCCGAAGCGCGGGCCGGGCCCGCTGGAAGAAGTAGAGGTCATGGCGATGAGGAAGGGTTATGCGGCGGCATCGCGCAGCAGCGGCAGCAGTTGCTCGCCCTGCCGGCGGATCTCGTGGAGGTAGGGCGTGTCGGACAGCACGAAGTGCGTGATGCCCAGCGCCTGGTACTTGCGCAGCGAGCGCGCGACGTCCTGCGCCGAGCCCACGAGCCAGGTGGTGGCGGCACCGCCGCCGCCGTACTTGCCGGGCGTGGTGTAGAGGTTGTCGTCGAGCACCTCGCCGCGCTCGTGCAGCTGCAGCAGCCGGCGCTGGCCCACGGCCTGCGCGCGATCGGGCTCGCCGGGCGCCGCGCCGCGCGCCATCTGCGCCACCTTGGCCTCGGCATCGGCCCAGGCCTCCTCGGTGGTGTCGCGCACCAGCGTCGTGACCCGCAGGCCGAAGCGCAGCGGCGGAAGATCGCGGTCGAGGCTGCGGCTCAACGCCTTCAGCCGCTCGATGCGTTCCTGGATGCCGTCGCGCGGCTCGCCCCAGAACAACTGCACGTCGGCCTCGGTCGCCGACACCCGCTCGGCCGCCTCGGAGGCGCCGCCGAAATAGATCGTCGGATGGCGCCGCGAGCCACGCACCTCGATGCGCGGCTGCACGGTGGCGTTCTCCACGCCGAAGTGCTCGCCGCGGTACGTCACGCCCTCCTCGGTCCAGAGCCGGCGCACCAGGTGGATGAACTCGCGCGTGCGCGCATAGCGCTGCTCGGGGTCGCCCTCGCTGTCGTCATAGGCCGCAAGCTGGTCCTTGCCCGAGACGATGTTGATGCGCACCCGGCCGCCGCTCAGATGGTCGAGCGTGGCCGCGGCCGATGCGAACTGGGCGGGCCGCCAGTAGCCGGGGCGGATCGCGATCAGCGGCTCGAAGGTGGTGGTGCGTGCGGCCAGCGCGGTCGCCACCGTGAAGGTGTCGGGCCGGCCCCAGCCGGCGCCGAGCAGCGCGCCCTTCCAGCCGTGCGCCTCGAGCGCCAGGGCATGGCGGGTCAGCGTGTCGAGGCTGTTGTGGCCCTCGACGGCGGCATCGCCGCGATGGCCGGCCACGACCTGGTTGGGGACGTACCAGAGGAATTCGGTGGATTCGCTCATCGCCGTGCCTCCACCACCGCAACGCAAGCGCGCGATGCGGATATGCACATGTGCTTTTCTTCGTTCGCCCGCGAGCGGCTTCGCTCCATTGTTGGGTTCTTCATTTCACCGACTTCCAAAGGATTTCTCGCATGAGCCGCGACCGACTCTTCCTGCTCGAGGCAGGCTTCACCGACGACAAGCACCCGGGCGACGCCTTCGTCTGCCCCGACGGCCTGCCCATCGAGGGGCTGCTGGCCTCGGCGCCCGAACAGGCCGCGCGCCTCGAGGTGCACCGGCTGCCGTTCCCGCGCCCGCGCGCGGCCGTGGTGGCGGTGCTCGACGAGGCGCACCAGAGCCTGCCGGTGCTGGTGTTCGGCGACGAGCCGCCGGCACCGGCCGACGCGCAGTCGCTCGGCGCCTTGCGCTTCGTGACCGACACGCGCCGCATCCTCGCGCTGCTGGCCGAGCGCCACGGCTTTCCGAAGGTGCATTGACCCCCGACCGGGCGCGGCCCGGCTTCAGGCCACCGCGTGCAGCTGCGGCCGCGGCGCGGCGGCGCGCTCGGCCTGCGGCTGCAATTGCCGCAGCACCGGCAGCGCGCGCGAGACCGCCAGCGCGATGCGCGCGCGCAGCAGTTCGCTGCGCACCTGGTAGTTCTCGAAATCGCGGTCGGTGGCGTAGACGCCGATCGGCAACGTGTGCGACTGGAAGAAGCTGAACAGCGGCCGCAGTTGGTGATCGATCACCAGCGCATGGCGCTCGCTGCCGCCGGTCGCGGCCAGCAGCACCGGCTTGTCGATCAGCGCATCGTGGTGCACGAAGTCGAGGAAGTGCTTGAACAGGCCGCTGTAGGCGCCGCGGAACACGGGGCTGGCGGCGATCACCAGGTCGGCCGACTCGAGGGCCACGAGGGCTTCCTCGACCGCGGCCGGCAGTTGCGGGCGGTAGAGCACCGCGCCGAACTGCGGCACCAGGTTGCCGATCTCGATCACGCGGCTCTCGACCGGGATCGCCTGGGCGATGCCTTCGATCAGCTCCTCGACCAGCACCAGGGTGCGCGAGGGGCGTTGCAGGCCGCCGGACAGGGCGACGATCTTGAGGGGGGTTTGGGGCATGGGATGGATGGCGCGGCCGGCGGGCTGCGCGTGTGCAGACTAGGGCTGCGGCCATTCTGCGCGCCGTGCGCGGCGCGTGAACCTCGACTTTCGCATGTGCTTCTGCGAACTTCGTCTATGCGCCGTACGGGGTGCGCCGCGCGCATGGCAGGCATGCGCGGCGGCCATGGGAAGGGCCGCATATGGATGTGCGCAATCGTTCGTTCCGCGCGGCCGATGCGCGTCCCAGAATCGCGCCGGCCTTCCCCCTCCCCCTCTTCTCTCTTCCCCCGCATGACGCTCCCCACCTCCGCCATCGACCATCCCTGGGGCGCACCGCCCAGCGCGCGCTACGACGAACTCGCGCAGCCGTTCCGCGCCGTGTTCGCGCGCATCCGCGAGGGCGCGGTGGCGCGCGATCTCGCGCACCAGCTGCCGCACGAGGAGATCGGCTGGCTGCGCGAAGCCGGCTTCGCGCGGCTGCGCCTGCCGGTCGAACGCGGCGGCGCCGACGCCAGCCTGGTCGAGCTGTTCGCGCTGCTGACCGAGCTCGGCGCGGCCGACACCAACGTGGTCAACGCCCTGCGCGCGCACTTCGGCTTCACCGAGGACGTGCTGCTCGCGCCCGAGTCGCCGTGGCGCACGCACTGGCTCGAGCGGCTCGCCGCGGGCGAGCTCGTGGGCTCGGGCTTCTCGGAGACCGGCGACGCCAAGGTCGGCGCCTTCTCGACCCGGCTGCGCGCCACGCCGCGCGGGCTGCGGCTCGACGGGCGCAAGTTCTACACCACCGGTTCGCTGTTCGCCGACTGGATCAACGCCGTGGCCGACGACGACGAAGGCCAGCCCACGATGATCTCGGTGCCGCGCCAGGCCGCGGGCGTGCAGGTGCTGGACGACTGGGACGGCTTCGGCCAGGCGCTCACCGCGAGCGGCACCGCCACCTTCGAGGACGTGGCGATCGATCCGCTGTGGGTCAACCCGAGCAAGCTGCGCTTTCCCTACGCCTCGCCCTACTTCCAGACCGTGCACCTGGCCTCGCTGGCCGGCATCGCGCGCGCCTCGAGTGACGACCTCGCGCAGCGCGTGCGCGAGCGCGACCGCAGCTACAGCCACGGCAATGCCGCGCGCGTGTCCGACGATCCGCAGATCCTGCAGGTGGTGGGCCGCGGCCGCAGCGCGGCCTATGGCGCGAGCGCGATCGTGCTGCAGGCGGCCGGCGCGCTGCAGCGCGCGCACGATGCGCACCTCGACGGCGCGCTGCCCGACGAGGCGCGCGCCGCCGCCGCGGCCGCCGCGCACGTGGAGGTGGACCAGGCGGTCTCGGTCGTCACGCGGCTGGTGCTCGACGCGAGCACCGAGCTGTTCGACGCGCTCGGCGCCTCGGCCACGCTGCGCACCCACGGGCTGGACCGCTACTGGCGCAACGCGCGCACCATCTCCTCGCACAACCCGCGCGTCTACCGCGAGCGCCAGGTCGGCGCCTTCGCGGTCAACGGCACGCCGCCGCCGACCTTCTACCGCGTCGGCAAGAGCTGAACGCGGCGGGCAGCCCGCCGCCCGGCTTCAACCATAGCCATAGGGATTGGGCACGTCCCCCGCGAGCAGCCAGGCGCCGATGCCCTGGTGCCGGTAGTCGAGCGGGTCGTGCAGCGTGTGCACGCGCACGTTGCGCCAGTAGCGGTCGAGGTTGTGCTTCGAGGCGGTGCCGCGCGCGCCCACCAGCTCGAAGATCTGCGAGGTGACGTGCAGCGCCGTGCGCGCGGCCTGCGTGCGCGCGGCGGCCACGTCGATCGCGAGCGCCCCGCGGCTGTCGGCCGTGAGCGCGAAGCCTTGCTCCCAGGCCTGCTGGAAGCGCTCGTTGGTCTGGTTCGACAGCGCCGTGGCGGCCTGCAGCGCGGACCACATCTCGCCCGCGCGCAGCTGCAGCAGCCGGTCGTCCTCGGCGCGCTCCACGCCGGCCATGGGCCAGGGCTGGGTGTGGGCGCGCAGGTGCTCGATGGCGGCGCGCAACGCGCCGAAGGCATTGCCGAGGTAGATCTCGGTCAGCACGATCTGGCCGATCAGGTTGCGCAGGGTGGCGCGCGGGCTCGAGGCCACGCCGGGTGGGCCGAGGATCTCGTCGTGCGCGATGCGCACGCGCCGGAACTCGACGTTGCCGCTGTCGGTCTGTCGCTGGCCCATGTTGTCCCAGTCGCCGAGCACCGTGATGCCCGCGCGCGAGGTCGGCACCACGGCGAACAGCCGGTCGGTCGGCTCGGGGCCGAGCACCACCGAGACATTGAGCACGTCGGAGTCCGGGGCGCCCGAGCAGAAGCCCTTCACGCCGTCGATCTCGATGCCGTCGTCGGTGCGCGCCGCCTGCAGCCGGGTGTCGCGCGCATTCACCGCATTGCCCCAGAACCAGCGCTTCTCCACCGCCTCGCCGAGGAAGCGCGCCTGCTGCGCCTCGGAACCGAACAGCAGCACGCTCGCCACCTGCAGGTGCTGGAAGCCGAACAGGTGCGCGAGCGAACTGTCGGCCTGCGCGAGCCGGCGCAGGATGCGGAAGATCAGCGGCCAGGCCGCCTGCTGGCCGCCATGGGCCGCGGGGATCGCGAGCGTGAGCAGGCCGCTGCGGCGCAGCAGCGCGCGTTCGGCCAGCGCCGTGCCGCCCGCGCGGTCGCGCTCGGCGGCGCTGGCGGCCAGGGTGTTCGCGAGCGCGAGCACCGGCTCGGTGAAGATGCCGAAATCCTCGGCGAAGGGATCGGCCGCCGATGGCGTGCCCTGGGGAGCAGAAGAGGAGGACACGGGATGGCGGCCTGCGGTGGAGAAGAGGAAGCGGAAAGCGGGGGCGGGCCGGAACGCGGGATCGGAGAACGGCGACGCCTGCCGCGGCGGCTGCACGCATGATGCCGAGCCGGGCCCCGTTCGCTTAGAACATTCCGGAGCATGGATATGCGCCGCGCGTTCAGCGCCGATGGTCGACGCGCCGCGCCAGCCACTCGCCGACGAACTGGATCACCGACACCAGCGCGATCAGGATCACGATCACCTCGAACATCACGCGCGTCTCGTAGCGCTCGTAACCGTAGCGGATCGCCAGGTCGCCGAGGCCGCCCGCGCCCACCGCGCCCGCCATGGCCGAGGCATTGACCATCGCGATCACGCTGACCGTCATGCCGCCGATGATCCCGGGCAGCGCCTCGGGCAGCAGCACGTGGCGCACGATGTGCCAGCGCCGGCAGCCCATGGCCCTCGCGGCCTCGACCAGGCCGGCGTCGACGTCGTTGAGGCTGACCTGCGCGATGCGCGCATAGAACGGGATCAGGTTGGCCGCCAGCGGCACCACCGCGGCCCAAGTGCCGAGCGTGGTGCCGACCAGGAAGCGCGTGACCGGCAGCAGCGCGATCAGCAGGATGATGAACGGGATCGCGCGACAGACGTTCACCGCGATCGACAGCGCCCGGTGGAAGCGCGGCCGCGGATAGAGGTTGCGCGGCGCCGTCACCGTGAGCACCACCGCGAGCACCAGCCCCAGCGCGATCGCGATGAAGGCCGAGATGCCCACCATCAGCAGCGTCTGGAAGAAGGCCTGGACGTACTTGTCAATCTGCGGCGTGGACATAGCCCAGGACCTCGATGCGGTCGGCCGCGAGCGCCTGGCGCGCGGCATCGATGTCGAAAGAAGGGTCCGCGCCCACCGGCACGGCCACCAGCAGCCGGCCCTGCGCATGGCCGCGGATGCGGTCGAGCCCACCGTGCAGCCAGGTCGCGCCCGGGCCGAGCGCGGCCAGTGCCTCGAAGGGCAGGCCCCGCGGCCGCGCGGCGCCGTCGAAGCCCAGGCTCAGCACCCGCAGGGCCGACCGGCCCGGGATGCCTCCGAGGCCTTCGACGTCGGGCACCAGCGCCGCCGCGAGGTCGCCCGGCAGGTCGTGCAGCAGCGGTTGCAGCAGCGCGCGCGTGGCCTCGGCCCGCGGCTTGCCGAACACGCGCCACACTTCGCCGAGCTCGACGAGGCGGCCGCGGTCGAGCACCAGCACGCGGTCGCAGACCTCGCGGATCACCGCCATGTCGTGCGTGATCAGCACCACCGTGAGGCCGAAGCGCCGGTTGATGTCGCGCAGCAGCGCGAGGATCGATTGCGTGGTCTCGGGATCGAGCGCCGAGGTCGCCTCGTCGCACAGCAGGATCTGCGGCCGGTGCACCAGCGCGCGCGCGATGCCCACGCGCTGCTTCTGCCCGCCCGAGAGCTGCGCCGGCCAGGCATCGGCCTTGTCGGCCAGGCCCACGAGCTCGAGCAGCTCGTCCACGCGCTCGCGGACGCGCCTCGGTTCCACGCCCGCCACCTTGAGCGGCAGCGCGACGTTGTCGCGCACGGTCTTGGCCGACAGCAGGTTGAAGTGCTGGAAGATCATGCCGATGCGCCGGCGCAGCGCGACCAGGCCGTCCTCGTCGAGGCCGCCCACGTCCACGCCGTCGACACGCACCGTGCCGCCGCTCGCGGCCTCGAGCGCATTGATGGTGCGCAGCAGCGTGGACTTGCCCGCGCCGCTGCGCCCGATGATGCCGAAGACCTCGCCGCGCTCGACGGCGAACGAGACCGCCTCGAGCGCCGCCACCGTGCCGGCCGCGCCCGCGTAACTCTTGGAGACCTGCTCGAAGACGATGTGGGCCGGCGCCGGCGCCGGCGCCGATGCCGGCGTTGCCGCGGCGCTCAGAACACGGGCAGTACCGAACCCTGGTACCGCGTCTGGATGAACTGGCGCACTTCCTCCGACTGGTAGGCCTGGACCAGCGGCTTGACCCAGGCCGCGTTCTTGTCCTTCTCGCGCACCACGATGATGTTGACGTAGGGGTTGTTCTCCTTCTTCTCGACCGCGAGGCCGTCGCGCGTGGCGATCAGGCCGGCCTGGTAGGCGAAGGTGTTGACGATGGCCGAGGCGTCCACGTCCTCGAGCGAGCGCGCGAGCACCACCGAGGCGGCCTCCACCAGCTGCACCTTTTTCCTGTAGCCGGTGATGTCGGCCAGCGTGGCGGTGCCCTTGAAGGGATCGAAGCCCTCGCGCAGGGTGAGCACGCCCTGGTCGCGCAGCACCACCAGCGCGCGCGTCTGGTTGCTCGGGTCGTCGGGGATGCCGAGCTTGGCGCCGTCGGGCAGGTCCTTGAAGGCCTTGTGCTTCTTCGAATAGAAGGCGATCGGCGAGATGTAGGTGTTGCCCACGCTGACCAGCTTGTAGCCGCGCTGCTTGACCTGGTCGTTGAGGAAGGGGATGTGCTGGAACGAGTTGGCCTCGAGGTCGCCGTTGTTGAGCGCCTCGTTGGGGCTGGCCGAGCCGGTGATGACCACGGGTTTGACCTCGAGGCCGTTGCGCCTGGCGACCTTGGTGACCACTTCCCAGATCTCCTCGTCGACACCGCCGCGCACGCCCACGCGCAGGGTCGGCGATTGGGCAAGGGCCACGGTCTGCGACCAGAGCGCGGTCGAGGCGAGAACGAGTGCGCCGAGGGCGCGAAGAACACTGCGTGTGTGCATGGCTTTCTCTTTTCGGTTGCCGGTTTTTTGCTGCGGCCGATCTTCGAAGGCCCCGCCATGGCGGAAAAGGAAAGTTTTCGCACAAGCAATCTCGCTGCGCGACGAAGGCGCGGATCGATCCACGCCGCGCACTGGCGGCGCGCTTGCACATGCGCATTCCGAAGTTGCCGTGGCGCGAGGCCGCCGATACGGTCGACGGCTTCGCATGCCACCTTGCCTGGAGTTCCTTCGATGACCGCTTCGCTGCCTTCCCTCCCGCTTCCGCCGAGCCGCCGCACGCTGGTGCGCGGTGCCGCCGCCGCGCTCGGCGCCGCCGGCCTCGGCCTGCTGGGCCGCCGCGCCTGGGGCGCCGACAACGACAAGCCGATCACGCTGTCGTGGACCGGCACCGGCCTGTGCCTGAGCCCAATCGTGGTCGCCAACGAGCTTGGTTACTTCACCAGGAACAACGTGAAGGTGGAGATCATCAATTTCGCGGGCGCGGTCGACCAGGTGCTCGAATCGATCGCCACCGGCAAGGCCGACATCTCGCTGGGCCTGATCCATGCCTGGCTCAAGCCGCTGGAAGCGGGCTTCGACGTGAAGGTGGTCGGCACCGCGCATGCGGGCTGCATCCGCGTGCTCGCGCCCAAAACCTCGGGCATCGCGAGCATCGAGGCCGTGAAGGGCAAGACCATCGGCGTCTCGAGTCCCGCGGGCTATGGGCGCCAGTTCTTCTCGACCGCGCTGGCGCGGCGCGGCGTGAACCCCGACCAGGACGTGCAGTGGCGCGTGTTCCCGGCCGACCAGCTCGACATCGCGCAGAAGAAGGGCGAGATCGACGTCATCGCCGACTCGGACCCGAACCTCTACCTGATCGAGAAGCGCAATCCCGGCGCCTACCTCGAGATCGCCAACATCCTCAAGGGCGACTTCAAGGACCGGCTGTGCTGCATCGTCGCGGCGCGCGGCGAACTGGTGAAGCGCAATCCGCAACAGGTGGCGGCCGTGGTGCGCTCGCTGCACCAGGCGGCGGATTTCATCGCCGAGAACCCCAACGAGGCCGGGCGCGCGGTGAGCAAGCTGTTCCCGAAGGTGGCGCAGCAGGACCTCGGCAGCATCCTCTCGACCATCGGCTACACGCACCACGCCAGGCGCTTCGACCTCGCGAAGGAGATCGAGAGCTATGCGGTCGATCTCAAGCAGGTGGGGGTGCTCAAGAAAAGCACCGATCCAGCGCGGTTCGCGAAATTCCTGACGGTGGATGTGCTGGCCTGAGCGCCTGCTTCAGGCCGCCAGCGGCTCGGGCACCGCCGCCAGCAGCGAACGCGTGTACTCATGCGCGGGCCGCGACAGCACCTCCTCCACCGGCCCCTGCTCGACCAGCCGGCCGCGGTTGAGCACCAGCACCCGGTCGGCCACGTGGCGCACGAGGTTGATGTCGTGCGAGATGAACAGCAGCGCCGTGCCCAGCCGCGACTGCAGCTCGGCGATCAGATCGATGACCTGGGCCTGCACCGAGACGTCGAGCGCCGACACCGGTTCGTCGCAGACGATCAGCGCGGGCTGCGCCGCGAGCGCGCGCGCGATCGCCACGCGCTGGCGCTGGCCGCCCGAGAGCGAACGCGGAAAGCGCTCGGCCAGCTCGGGCGCCAGGCCCACCTGCTGCAGCAGCGCCGCGATGCGCGCGCCCACCTCGGCGCGCGGCAGGCCCTGCAGGTTCTCGGCGATCACCTGCGACACGCGGTAGCGCGGATCGAAGCTGCTCAGCGGATCCTGCGGGATGTACTGCAGCCGCGGCCGCAGCGGCCGGCGCACAGCCTCGGAAATGCCCGACCAAGGCTGGCCCAGCAGCCGCACCGCGCCCGCGTCGGGCTCGAGCAGGCCGAGCACGATCTTGGCGCAGGTGGACTTGCCCGAGCCCGATTCGCCGACCAGGCCGAGCACCTCGCCGGCCGCGATCGAGAACGACAGGTCCTCGAGCGCCACGAAGTCCTCGCGCGGACCCAGCCCGCGCTGCACCGCGAAGCGCTTGCCGATGCCCTGGACCTCGAGCACCGGCGCCTGCGCGGCCGGCACGGGCGTGCGCGGCGGCAGCGGCTCGCGCACGATGCGCAGCCGCGCCTCGGGGCCCTCGCCCGCCGCCTCGAAACGCGCCGATGACAGCCGGCTGCCGCGCGAGGAGGTCGAGGGCACGGCCGCGATCAGCTGCCGGGTGTAGCCATGGCGCGGGCTCGACAGCACGTCGCGCACCGGGCCTTGCTCGAGCACGCGGCCGTACCGCATCACCAGCACGCGGTCGGCGATGCCCGCCACCGCCGACAGGTCGTGGCTGATCAGCAGCAGGCCGCTGCCTTCGTCGCGCACGCGCCGCGCCAGCACCTCGATCACCTGCTTCTGCAGCGCCGCGTCGAGCGCGGTGGTGGGCTCGTCGGCCACGATCAGCGGCGGCAGGCCCGCGATGGCGGCCGCGATCAGCGCGCGCTGGCGCAACCCGCCCGAGAGCTGGTGCGCGTACTGGCCGATGCGGCGTTCGGGATCGGGCATGCCCACGCGCGCGAGCGTTTCCAGCACGCGCCGGCGCACCGCCGTGCGGCCGCGCAGCAAGCCATGGTGCTCGAGCACCTCGCCGACCTCGCGGCCGATGGGGCGCAGCGGATCGAGCGACACCAGCGCGTCCTGCATCACCAGCCCCGCGAAGGTGCCGCGCAGGCGGCGCCAGTCGGTGGCATCGAAGCGGTTCGCGTCGCGCCCGTCGATCAGGAATTTGCGCGCGTTCGCGCGCGCGCCCGGCCCCGCGAGCGCGAGCAGGCTGCGCGCGGTCACGCTCTTGCCCGAGCCCGACTCGCCGACCAGCGCCACGCATTCGCCGCGCGCGATGCGCAGGTCGAGCGCCTCGACCACGGTGCGCTCGCCCGCGGGCGTGTCGAAGCGGACCGTGAGGCCCTCGACGTCGACCAGCGGCACTTCGCTCATGCCAGCCTCCCCTCGAAGCGCCGCTGCAGATGGTGGCCAAGCACGGTGAACGAGATCACCGTGAGCGTGATGGCCGCGCCCGGGAACACGCCGGGCCACCAGGCCACGCGCAGCACGTCGCGGCTCTCGGCCAGCATCACGCCCCACTCGGGCGTGGGCGGCTGCGGGCCGAGGCCGAGGAAGCTCAGCCCCGAGGCAGCCAGCACGGTCGATCCCACGTAGACGGTGGCGGTCACGGGCACCGCTACCAGCACGTTGGGCAGCAGATGGCCGAAGAACACCTGGGCGCGGCTGCGGCCGTAGATGTAGGCATGGGTCACGTAGTCGGCCTGGCGCACGATGCGCGTCTGCGCGCGCACCACGCGCGCGAACTTCGGAATGCCCGCGATGCCGACCGCGAGCGCGATGTTGGCCAGCCCCGGGCCGAGGAACACCACCACCAGCATCGCCAGCAGCACGCCCGGAAAGGACGAGATCACGTCGAACAGCCGCGACAGCCCCTCGTCGAGCAGCCACTGCTTCTGGCCCGCCACCAGGCCCAGCAACACGCCGGCCAGCACCGAGATCGCGGTGCCGCCGATGCCGATGAACAGCGAGTAGCGCGCGCCATGCACGGTGCGCGACAGCACGTCGCGGCCGAGCCGGTCGGTGCCGAAGGGATGCTCGGCGCCCGGCGGCTGCAGCACCGCGAGGAAGTCGCCCTCGAGCGGATCGAGCGGCGCCAGCCAGCGCGGCGCGGCAGTGGCGATCACCAGCAGCGCGACGAACAGCGCCGACAGGAGCACCGCGAGCGGCGGCAGGCGCCGGCGCGGTGCGCTCGACGCGGGTGCGCCACCCGCGGGCAGCGCGACGGTCTCGGATGCGGAAGTCATGATGCCTTGAGCCTCGGGTCGATCAGTGCATAGAGCAGGTCCAGCAGGGTGGACGCCGCGACGTGGATGAAGGCCGCCAGCAGCACCACCGCGAGCACCACGGGCGCGTCCTGGCTCAGCACCGCGTTGAGCGTGACGGTGCCCAGGCCGGGACGGCCGAACACCTTCTCGGTGATGACGGCGCCGCCGAGCAGGCCGCCGATGATCCAGCCGCCGAGCGTGACCACCGGCAGCGCCGCATGCCGCAGCACGTGCCGCAGGCGCAGCCGCAGCTCGCCCAGGCCGCGCGCGCGCACCGTGACCACGAAGGGCTGCTCGAGCGCGCGCTCCATCGCCTCGCGCAGCACCTGCGCCAGCAGGCCCGCGGTCGGCAGCGCCAGCGCGGTCGCCGGCAGCACCAGCGCGCGCCAGTCGGCCGCGCCCGAGACCGGGAACCAGCGCAGCGTGAACGAGAAGGCCATCAGCAACAGGATGCCGAGCCAGAACACCGGCGTGGAGGCGAACACCAGCTCCAGCGTGGAGGCCGCCGCGCGCGCGAAGCGTCCGCGGCCCGAGGTCAGCGTGGCCACCACCACCGCGAACAGCAGCGCCAGCACGCCGGCCGCGAGCGCGAGCTCGACCGTGGGCCACAGCTGCGCCATCACCACGCGCGCCACCGGCTGGCGCAGCTCGTACGAGGTGCCGAAGTCGCCGCTGGCGATGCGCGCCAGGAAGCCCAGGTACTGCTCCCACAGCGGTCGGTCCAGCCCCCACTCGGCCGCGATGGCCTCGCGCAGGCCCGGGTAGTCGAGGTCGCCGGCCAGGATGTCCTCGACCCGGCCCGGCAGCGCATGCAGGGCCAGGAAGGCCGCGGTGGCGCTGCCCCACGCCACCAGCAGGCCGGCGCCCAGCCGCGAGATCACCAGTCGCCACATGACGGGCTCAGCGCTCCGACAGCCACACGTCGTGGAAGTTCGATGGCGAATCGAGCTGCGTCTCGAACGACAGGCCGCGCACCCGGCTCTTGGCCGCGAGCTGGTAGTTGGCCGAGAACAGCGGCACGATGATGCCCTGGTCCACCGCGTGGCGCTGCGCGGCGTCGACCAGCTTCTTCTTCTCCTCGAGATTCGTGGAAGCCAGCGCGTCGTTGATGTAGCCGAACAGCGTCTTGTCGCCCTTGTCGGCCACCGCGCGGATGAAGCCGCTCTCGCCGATGTTGCCCTGCAGCTCCTGCGCCGCGTCGGCCGGCAGGTAGGTGTTGGGATAGATGCTCCACGAGCCCTTCTGCAGTTGCTGCGCCCATTCGCCGCCGGTGACGAAGCGCAGCCGCAGGTCGAAGCCCAGGTTCTTGCGCAGCTGCGCCTGCAGGCCCTGGATCAGCACGTCGCGGTTGTCGCGCACGAAGGGCTGCGGATAGCCGACCTCGATGGTCAGGCGCTGGCCGTCCTTGGTGCGGAAGCCCTCGGCGTCGCGGCCGGTCCAGCCCGCTTCGTCGAGCAGCTTGTTGGCCGCGGCCGGGTTGTTGCCCCAGCTGCCTTCTAGCGCCTTGTTGTAGAAGAAGCTGTCGGGTCCGATGTTCGACCAGGCGCGGCGGTAGGTGCCGCGGTAGACGCTCTTGACCAGCGCATCGATGTCGGCGCCGTCGCGCAGCGCGCGTCGCACGCGCACGTCGGTGGCCGGCGGGATCGTGTAGTTGACGTTGAGGGTGAACGAGGTCTGCGCGCCCGCGGGTCCGACCAGGAACTGGAAGCCCGGCTGGTCCTTGAACAGGCCCACGTCGGTGGGCTGCACGCCCTCGATCACGTCGACCTGGCCCGAGCTCAGCGCGCCCGCGCGCACCGCGTACTCGGGCAGGAAGCGCACCGTCACGCGGTCCAGCCAGGCCGGGCCCTGGTGCGCCGCATAGCCGGGCGCCCACTGGTAGCGCGGGTTGCGCGCGAAGCCGGCCGACTGGCCGCGCACGTAGTTCTGGAACAGGAAGGGGCCGCTGCCCGCGATGGCCGGGCCGCCGCCGCAGAGGTCGTCGCCCGACTGCAGCGACTTCGGCGAGATCAGGCCCAGCCGCACGCTGGCGATCGATTCGAGCAGGCCCGAGTCGGGCCGGGCCAGCTGCAGCCGCACCTCGCTGGCCGACACCACCTGCACGCGCTCCACCGCCTTGAGCAGCTCGCCGGCGGCATTGGTGTTCTTCGTGTCGCGCACGAAGTCGAAGTTGAACTTCACGGCCGCCGCGTCGAGCGGCGTGCCGTCGTGGAACTGCAGGCCCGGCTTGAGCTTGAAGGCGTAGGTCTTGCCGTCGGGCGAGACGCTCCACTCCTGCGCCAGCCAGGGCAGGAACTTGCCGCCCTTGCCCTTGGCGACCAGCGAGTCGATGTAGTTGCGGATCAGGATGTAGGAGTTCTGCTGCGTCGAGCGATGCGGGTTGAAGCAGATCGGATCGGTGGTGACGCCGAAGACCACCTCGCCGCCCTGGCGCGGCGTGTCGGCGGCCAGCGCGAGGTTCATGCCGCAGGCCGCGAGCAGGCTGGCCTGGAGGATGCGCGGCAATGCGCGCCGCGGGGAAGCAAGGGCAAGGGAGATCTTCATGACGACGGAAAGGAACGTGGGAAAGCCGCGCGGACGAATCCGCGCCAGGAGGAAAGGACAAGGAGTCGGCGCGCGCGGCGCCGGCCGTGCAGGCCCGGGCGAACGCCCGTGCACGGGCAGCGCCGATCTTCGAAGCTCAGGGCTTCGCGGCTAACGAAAGTTTTCGCAGAAGCTATCTCGCTCAGCGCGCATGGAGCGCTCCCGCGCCTTTCATCCGCTCAATCCAGCAGCCCGTCCCAGTAGAGCCGCGCCGCCGCCAGCACGGTCCGCATCTGCGTCGTGTGCGCGAGCCGGAAGGCCGCGCCGCGCACGGTCTCGTCGGGGAACTCGCTGATCAGCGTGAACGGCACGGTCGAGCGCTCGTCGGTGATCACCATGCAGGGGATGCCGTTGATGGGCGCGAACGGCAGCTCGCCGACGTGGGCATGCCACATGCGCTGCTGGAGCGCGTTGAACGCGGCCAGCTCGGCCGAGCCCGCGAGCAGTTCCTTCGTGAGCGCATCGAGGAAGCGCAGGCCGTCATGGCCGCGGTGCTGACGCAGGATCAGGAAGAAGCCCTTGGGCACCGTCCACAGCTCGCTGCCGCGCGGCACGTAGCCGGTGCGCGGGCGCGTCCATTCGTGCGCCGGGTAGCCATGCAGGCTCAGGTGCAGGCGCGCGCCGGTGCGCGCGATCGCCTCGAGCCGCGGCGCCTTTTCGCCGAAGGGTGGCTTCATGCGTGCCTCGAGGTCGTCGCCCAGCGCGGTGTAGCGCGCGGCATGCGCCATGTGCGTGGGGTCGGTCTCTTGAAGCCGGTGATGCAGCGCCGCGCCGTCGGGGTTCTCGAGCGCGACCAGCGCATAGTGCGCGCCGGGCAGCGCATTGAGCAGTGGCGCCGCGCGCAAGGCGCCGACCACGCCCGAGCTCTCGTTCGCATGCTGGCCGGCCGTGACCACCAGGCCCGGCAGCGTGCCGCGCACATGCAGGCCCGACACCGGGCGGCCCTGGAACGAGGTCACGCCGAAGCGCTCGCCGGGCAGGCGCGCCATCGCGGCCTCGACCTCTACCGGGGCCAGCGAGCGGTCGGCGCTGTCGAGCACCAGGGCGGCGTCGACGGGCGGGTCGACACGTCGATGCGCGGCCAGCCGCACCGTGACCCGCGTGTCGTCCTCGCTGCGCGAGATCAGCGGCACGATGTGGCCGGGCTGCAGCGTGCGGTCGGCATCGTCGAGGCCGGCGCGCGCCTTGAAGAACTCGAGCGCGCCGTAGTAGCAGTCCTCGTGCAGCGCCTCGAAGGTGTCGATCGTCTCCTCGCCGAAGGGCAGCCGGCGTTCGATGCCGGTGGTGGCGATCGCGATCTCGAGCGTGTCGAACAGCGGCAGCGTTTCGGGCCAGGCATGGCCGCGCACCGCGTCGAGCGCGGCCGCGCAGGCGGCCTCGAACTCGGTGGGCAGCGCGGCGTCGTGCACCAGCGCATCACCGTCCCAGACGCGCAGCCAGCCGCATGGCGAGGCGGTGGCATCGTTGGGCGCGAACACGCGCCACTGCCGCGCGCCGGCCGTCACGAGGTGCTCGCCGGGCAGCTCGCCTTCGGCGAAACGCAGCGCGACGTCCTCGCCGAGCAGGCCGGCCAGCGGATAGGCCTCGAGGCGAAAGCGCTGGCCCTGGCCCGCGGGCGTGCGGACCTCGATCGACGTCGCCCCATCGCTCTCGAACTCTTCGAGAAAGAAATGCACCAGCGGCTTGTAGGCGCTGCGCAGCACGGCCTGCACGCCTGCCGCTGCGAGCGCCTGCTCGGCGGCGCGGCGCATCGGCGCGTCCTCGAACAGCCAGGCTTCGATGCGCGTGACCGGGTGAGCGCCGAAGCGTTCGACCAGTTGCACCAGCGTGCGGGGAAAGGTGGTGTCGAGCAGCAGGGTCATGGCGGGAAGAATAAACCGCCTCGCGGCGTGGGGTTACCAACGGGCAGACGCGCTGCCCCGGGGACGGGCGCCCCCAGTCTTGGCCCTCGGGCGCGCAATGCAAGCACGGAATCCGCATACGTTGATCCGTTTTTGTTCTTTGGCCCGCAGGTGGGCGCACGCTAGCCTGCGCCGGCTCCCGACTCACGGGGACCCTCATGGAAAGCCTCGCCTCGATGTCTCACGTCTTCGACAACCTCCCGCTGCCCACGGCACCTGCTGCTGCCGTGCCGGCCGCCAAGCCACCGCCGCCCCGCCGCGCGCCGCGCCTGCTGTCGCGCCACCAATTGCTGCTGATCTCCTGGCTGGTGCCGGCCCTGGTGCTGGTGGTGTGGGAGCTGGCGGCGCGCGCCGGCTACCTCTCGATCCACGTGCTGCCCGCGCCCAGCAAGGTGGCGGCCACGGCCTGGGGCCTGATCCAGGAAGGACGGCTGATCAGCGACATGGGCACCAGCCTGCTGCGCGCGGCCACCGGCTTCGTGATCGGCGGCTCGATCGGCTTCGCGCTCGGCACGGTGGTGGGCTTCTCGCGGCTGGCCGAGGCGCTGTTCGACCGCAGCATCCAGATGATCCGCGCCATTCCCTTCCTCGCCATGTTGCCGCTGGTGATCGTCTGGTTCGGCGTGGACGAGGGCGGCAAGATCTTCCTGGTGTCGCTGGGCGTGATGTTCCCGATCTACATCAACACCGTGCTGGGCATCCGGCAGGTCGACCCCAAGCTGCTCGAGCTCGGCCGCGTGACCGGCCTGAGCAATGCCACGCTGATCCGGCGCATCGTGCTGCCGGGCGCCCTGCCCTCGATCCTCGCGGGCGTGCGCTATGCGCTCGCGGTGGCCTGGCTCGCGCTGGTGATCGCCGAGACCATCGCCACCAGCTCGGGCATCGGCTACCTCGCGATGGATGCGCGCGAGTTCCTGCGCACCGACGTGATCGTGCTGACCATCGTGGTCTACGCCACCATCGGCGTGGCCTCGGATGCGGTGGCCCGGCTGCTCGAACGCCGGCTGCTGGCCTGGCATCCCAACTATGCGGCGGGGGAGCGGCGATGAGCGCGCAGCCATCGCAACCCGAGGCACCCGCCGTCGTCGTGCACGGCCTGCAGCGCCGCTATGGCGAGCGCACCGTGATCGGCGGGCTCGACCTGCGCATCGCGCGCGGCGAATTCGTCGCGCTGCTCGGCGAGAGCGGCTGCGGCAAGACCACCCTGCTGCGCGCGCTCGCCGGCCTCGATGCCATCGACGGCGGGCGCATCGACGGACCGCGCCAGCCCGCGGTGGTGTTCCAGGAGCACCGGCTGCTGCCGTGGGACTCGCTCTGGCGCAACGTCTCGCTGGGCCTCGACGAGGCCACCGGCAAGGCGCTCGCTCAAGCTGCGCTGGCCGAGGTCGGCCTCGGCGACCGGCTCGACGACTGGCCGCGCAACCTCTCAGGCGGCCAGGCGCAGCGCGTGGCGCTGGCGCGCGCGCTGGTGCGCGAGCCCCGGCTGCTGCTGCTCGACGAACCCTTCGCCGCGCTCGACGCGCTCACGCGCATCCGCATGCATGGCCTGGTGAAGGAGCTGGTGCGCCGCCACCGGCCCGGCGTGCTGCTGGTCACGCACGACGTCGACGAGGCGGTGGCGCTGGCCGACCGCGTGCTCGTGATGCGCGACGGCGCGATCGCGAGCGAGTACGCCGTGTCGCCCGAGGCCAATGCCAGGCGCACCCATCCCGATGCGACGGCGCTGCGCGAAGCGCTGCTGGCCGAGCTCGGCGTGGCGGCCGACAGCGTGCCCGCCTGACCCTCTTTTCGTTTTCCTTTCTTCACCGGCCTCTTCCCTTCATGACCTCCTCGTTCTCCCCGGCCTCGCGCCGCAGCTTCCTGCAGACCGCCGTCGTCGGCGCCGGCGCCCTGGCCACGGGCCTGGCCCAGGCGCAGGCCGTAGCCCCGGCCAAGGCCACGCGCAACACCGACACCGTGCGCCTCACCTGGGGCCGCGGCGGCCTGCCCGCGCTGGCCAAGAACCGCGGCGAGTTCGAGAAGCTGCTCGCCAGGGACGGCATCAAGGTGCAGTGGATCGGCCCCTTCCCCAACCATGCGCCCTCGCTGCAGGCCGTGACCGGCGGCAGCGCCGACTTCGGCTTCGGCGGCAGCACCACGCCCGCGCTGGCCGCCATGCTCGCGGGATCGCCGCTGGTGTTCACGCAGTTCGCCATCGTCGAGCCGCGCAGCACCGCGATCATCGCCAAGGACGGCTCGGGCATCGACAAGGTGCAGGACTTGGTGGGCAAGTCGGTCGCGGTCAACCGCTCGGGCCTCGGCGAGTTCCTGCTGGTGGCCGCGCTCGAGAAGCACAACATCGACCGCAGCAAGGTCAAGTTCGTCTACCTCAATCCGCCCGACGCCGGCCCGGCCTTCGCGCAGGGCAAGATCGACGCCTGGTCGATGTGGAGCCCGGGCGTGGACATCGCGCGCACCGAGTACAAGGCGCACGACGTCTTCTTCGAGGGCCGCGACCTCGACTTCCTGATCGACTTCAACTCCTACGTCACGCACCGCAAGTTCGCCGAGGAGAACGTGGCCATCGTGCGCGCCGTGAACGCGGCCTACGCGGCCGAGGCGAAGTGGATCAGCGAGCATCCGGTGGAGGCCGAGACCTTGAACCAGCAGGACGCGGGCTACAGTGACGCGGTGCGCGACACGCTGGTCAAGCTCAAGCGCCGCTGGGACGTGCGCGGCGTGCAGGACGCGAAGTTCCTTCAGGAATTCCAGAAGGCCTCCGACTGGCTGTCGGAGCGCAAGATCCTGCCGCAGAAGGCCAAGGTCACGGACTACCTCGCGCGGCTGTGAGGCCCGCGCGGAGTCCGGGCCCATGCCGCTGACATCCACCCATTGGGGCGTGTACCGCCCCGTGGTCGAGCACGGCCGCCTCGTGGCCATGCGTCCGGCCGAATGGGACGCGGCGCCCTCGCCCATCGGCGCCTCGATGGTCGGCGCGGTCGATTCGCCCACGCGCGTGCGGCGTCCCGCGGTGCGCCGCGGTTTCCTCGATGCCGCCACGCGGCACCGCAGCGGCGACCGGCGCGGACGCGAGGCCTTCGTCGAGCTGCCGTGGGACGAAGCGCTCGACCTGGTGACGCAGGAGCTGCAACGCGTGAAGCAGGCGCATGGCAACCGGGCCATCTACGGCGGCAGCTACGGCTGGTCGAGCGCGGGCCGCTTCCACCATGCGCAGAGCCAGCTGCACCGCTTCCTCAACGCCTTCGGCGGCTACGTGTACAGCAAGGACAGCTACAGCCTCGGCGCCGGCCGCGTGCTGCTGCCGCACATCGTCGACGGCATGGACGCGCTGCTGCAGAACCACACGAGCTGGGACGTGCTCGAACAGCACTGCGAACTGTTCGTGGCCTTCGGCGGCCTGCCGCTGCGCAACACGCAGGTGAGCCCCGGCGGCGCGAGCGACCATGGCGTGGCACCGGCGCTGCGGCGCATGGCGGCCTCGGGCCGCACGCGCTTCGTCAACGTCAGCCCGGTGCGCGCCGATCTCGATGCCGTGCCCGCTGCCGAATGGCTGCCGCTGCGCCCCGGCACCGACACCGCGCTGATGCTGGGCCTGGCCTTCGTGCTGATCGACGAGGGCCTGCACGACGAGGCCTTCTGCCGCAGCCATGCGGTGGGCTTCGACCAGGTGCGCGACTACATCCTGGGCCGAGCCGACGGCGTGCCCAAGACACCGGCCTGGGCCGCCGAGCGCTGCGGCATCGCGGCCGAAGCCATCGCCACGCTCGCGCGCCGCATGGCGCGCAGCCGCACGCTGGTGAACTGCACCTATTCGCTGCAGCGCGCACGGCACGGCGAGCAGCCGTTCTGGATGAACGTCACCCTGGCCACCCTGCTCGGGCAGATCGGCCTGCCGGGCGGCGGCTTCGGCCTGGGCTACGGCTGCATGAACTACATCGGCAGCGGCCACGGCAGCTTCTCGGGCGCGCGCCTGCCGCAGGGCGTGAACCCGGTGGCCGACTTCATTCCGGTCGCGCGCATCGCCGACATGCTGCTGAACCCCGGCGCGCCCTTCGACTACAACGGCGGCCGGCACCACTACCCCGACATCCGCCTCGTGTACTGGGCCGGCGGCAACGTGTTCCACCACCACCAGGACCTCAACCGCACCCTCGAGGCCTGGCGCCGGCCCGAGACCGTGATCACGCACGAGCAATACTGGACCGCGCAGGCCCGGCATTCCGACATCGTGCTGCCCGCCACCACCACGCTGGAGCGCGACGACATCGGCAGCGCGGGCAGCGAGCGCTTCATGGTCGCGATGCATGCGGCGATCGCGCCCGTGGGCGAGGCGCGCGACGACTACACGATCCTCTCGCAACTGGCCGAGCGGCTGGACATTGCGCCGGCCTACACCGAGGGCCGCGATGCACGCGAATGGCTGCGGCATTTGTACGAAGTCGCGCGGCCGCGTGCCGAGGCCGCCGGGCTGGCGCTGCCTGCGTTCGATGCCTTCTGGGAGATCGGCCGCATCGACATCGGCCGCACGAACGCGGTGGCGAACGAACCGGTGGTGCTGCTCGCGCCCTTTCGCGCCGACCCCATCGCGCATGCCCTGCCTACGCCCTCGGGCCGCATCGAGCTGTACTCCGAGCGCATCGCGGGCTTCGGCTACGACGATTGCCCGGGCCATGCCCACTGGTTCGAACCCGAGGCGCCGGAGGGGCCGATCCAGCTGCTGTCGAACCAGCCCGCGACGCGCCTGCACAGCCAGTACGACCATGGCGCGCTGAGCCGCGCCTCGAAGATCGCGGGCCGCGAACCGATCACGCTCAATGCGCGGGACGCACGCGAGCGCGGCATCGCGGCCGGCGACGTGGTGCGCGTCTTCAACGCGCGCGGCGCCTTCCTCGCGGGCGCCGTGCTGTCCGACGACGTGCGGCCCGGCGTGGCGCAGATCGCCACCGGTGCGTGGTACGACCCGCTCGACACGCAGGCACCGGGCAGCCTCGAGAAGCACGGCAATCCGAACGTGGTGACGCCCGATGTCGGCAGCTCGAAGCTGGCGCAAGGGTGCGCGGCGCAGAGCGCGCGCGTGGAGGTGGCGTTGTGGCGCGGCGAGGTGCCGGCGATCACGGCCTTCGATCCGCCGGCGTTCGAGCCGGCGCCGCGCGGCGCGCCCTGAGCGCCGCGCCCCATCCTCAACGCCGCATCAGGTTGCGCCGCTCGACCGGCGTCAGTTGCTCCAGCTGAGCGGCGTCCAGCGCCATCTGCCCGACCACCTGCAAGGCACCGCGTCCGCCGTCGCCGGCCGCCTTGTCGTCGCGCCGCGGGGCTTCGTTCGCGGGCAGGGGCTCGTTGCCGAAGCCGAGCACCCGCACGGTGAAGACCGAGGGCAAGGCCTGGCGGCCGGCGGCGCGCTCGCGCTGCACCACGTCCTGCGCGGCCATGGCGGCCTGCGACGCCGCGGCGCTCGCGCTCGTGAGCGCGCCGATGTTCACGGCCACGACCACCGGCAGGCCCCTGGATTCGCCCTTGACCTGGATGTTGTCGGCATTGAGCACCTGCAGCGCCGCGATGTTGAGGTTGCCCGCCACGCGCACCCCGGCATCGCCGGCGTTGACGGTGCCCTTCGGCGCCACCAGGTCGACGTCGCCATCGCCCACGGTGCCGATGCCGCTGCCGCTCATGTCGGACTTCTCGCGCACCACGGTCACGCCGTCGAGGTCGGTGACGACCTCGGCGGCCGAGGGCACGCGCACGGTCTTCGAGCCCTTGCCGGCGTCGATGTCGCCCACGCTCGACCAGAGGATCTGGTCGCTGCCGCGGTCGGTCGCTGCGGGCACGAAGGACAGGATGCGCGAGCGGTTCACCGTGACGTCGTCCTTCGCGAAGATGCCGATGTGGCCCGAGGCCAGCGTCACCAGGCCGTAGCCGTCGGGCACGGTCGCGCCGAGCGCCGCCACCTGCAGCCCGCCGCCGGGCGTGAGCACGTCGATGTCGCCACCGGCCATGGTGCGCAGCATCAGCTTGTTGGCCGCCACGTTGCCCTGCCAGTCGCTGCCCGGGAACAGCGTGGCGATGGCCGCGTAGCCGCGGTTGTAGCCGCCGTTGCGCGGCAGGCCTTCCACGCCGGGCTCGTTCTGGTCGCGCCCCGCCTCGCGCAGCTCGAGCAGGTAGACCTGGCGCAGGAACTGCTGGCGCGCCAGTTCGGGCAGGGCCTGGAAGCGGGTCCAGGCCTCGAGCGGCGCGAGCTTCTCGCCGGTCATGTCGAGCATGTACGACACCAGGCCGCGCCGCACCACCTTCTGCTGGCCGCCGGCGCGGGTCTCGGCCAGGTCGCTCAGGTACAGCGGCAGCACGCTGCCGTCGTCGCCGCGCACCTTCAGGTACTCGGGCATGGACGCCACCTTCGACGGATCGAGGTAGGCGGCGCTGAAGGCCTCGTAGGCCGCGGGCCGGTTCATGCCCGCCATCACAGTGATGGAAGCGCCCTGCTCGGGCAGGCCGTTGACCTGCGTCAGCAAGGCCGGGCGGTTGGCGCCGTCGTAGCGCTGGTTGCCCAGGGTCTGGATCTTCAGGTCGTCGGCATACACGTCGCGCCCGGCCGACAGCACCAGCGCGCCGGCGCCCTGCACCGACACGTTGCCGGTGTTGTCGGTGAAGGCATAGGGGGTGCGCACATAGGTCATCGCCAGGATGTCGTTGCCGGCCTCCAGCAGGGTGGTGTCGCTCGCATGCACGTTGCGCGCGCTCAGGCGCACGCCGCGGATGTCGGTGCCGGCGCGCAGCCAGGTCTGCTCGCTGGCCATCACGTCGGCGCCCAGGATCGAACCGCCGGCCGCGTAGATGCGGCTGGGCTCGTAGTCGCCCGCCAGCGCCAGGCGATCGGGGTTGCCCTCCTTCTGATAGAAATCCTGCCGGGTGCCCTGGAAGTAGGCGCCGATGTCGTTGCGCAGCAGGGCCTCCATCTGCACGCCGTACAGGCCGCCCAGCGGCGCGAAGGCCGTCGGGATGGTGGCGGGCGTGGCGCGCGCCATCACCACCTCGGCGTACGGCTCGTTCTGGTAGGTGCTGTTGAACTCGGCCCGCCCCACGGCCATCAGCGCGCTGAAGTTGCGGTTGTCGAAGCGCACGTCCTTCTGCGCCATCAGGCGCACGTCGTTGGTGCTGCCGGGCATCACGTACATCGGGCCCTGCAGATCGAGCGAGCCGTTCATCGCCACCGCGTGCGTCAGCGCGGGGTAGCGGTTGGCGCCCATGCCGACCAGGCCGTCCGCGGGCGTGGTCGCATCGGTCAGCACCAGGTCGCGGAAGGCGAACACGGCCTGGTTGACCAGCGTCACGTCGCCGCCGGCCGAGGCCAGGCTGAGCGCGCTGCGCTCGGTGTAGCCGCTCATGTAGGCGCCGTAGTCGCGCATCCGGCCACTGGGGCTGTCGGGCACGTAGCCGTCGCCATAGCGCACCAGCAGCGGATCGATCACCGACTGCAGGCGCAGGTCGCCGGCGGTGCGCAGGCTCAGCGTCGCATCGCCGAGCGCGAGCACCGGCGCGATCGGGAACACCTGGGTCTGCGCGCCCGACCTGGCGACCGTCACGTCGAAGCCGACCGCGGTCTCGCCGGCCGTGATCTCGCCCGCGCCGCGCGCCACGTAGTACTGGCCGCCGCGGATGGCGCCGCCGGCATCCACCGTCATCGCGCCGCCGTTGCGCACCTCCATGTGCATCGCCTCGCCCGGCGTGCGGCCGCCGCGCATGCGCATGTTGCTGGTCAGCGCGACCACCAGGTTGCCGAGGTCGCCGCCCGCGCGCACCTTGACGTTGCCGCCGCCGAAGGCGGCCACGCCCTGCTGGAATTCGCCGTAGTTGATCCACCAGCTCGACTGCTGCGCGCGCTCCATGATCGGAACAGGCTGGCCGTCGACGTAGCCGTTCTCCAGGCTGTATGGGCCGAACGCCAGGTTGCGGTCGAGGTTGCCCTGCCGGTTGAGCCACTGGGTGAAGCGCTGGCCCGACAGCTGCGCGCTGATGCTGCCGCGCGCGTCGATGTCGAGGTTGCCGCCGCCCACGCCGTAGCTCGCGTCGGCACGGGCGGTGGTGAAGTCGCTCCAGGCCGTGGTGTCCCTGCGGCCCGCGGTGTAGATCACCGAGTCCTTGTGCGCCAGCGTCAGGTCGCGCCCGGCGCGCACCTCGATGTCGCCGCTGCCGGTGCGGATCAGCTTGCCCGCGCCGTTGTCGACGGCCGGGTCGGTGCTGGTGTTGGCGCTGCCCACCACGATGTTGCCCTGCCCCGCGGCCAGCGCCGCCAGCGGCTTGAGCGCGAGCCCGTTGGCCGAGTCGAGGTCGCCGCCCGCGACCAGGCGCAGGTTCCACGAGGCCGGTGCCTGCAGCACGCCGCCGCGGTCGGCCCGGTCGAAGCCGTCGCTCAGGTGGCCGCCGACGATCAGGTTGCCGCCCGCGCGCAGCGTGAGGCTGCCTTCGCGCGCGCCGGCGAAGTCGCTCATCAGGTTCCAGTCGCTGCCGAGCACGAGGTCGCCCGCGCTGCGGATCTCGATGCCGGGCATCACGGCCATGCCGGTGCCCAGGCGCGCGCGCACGGCGTCGGCACCGGCCGCGAAGGCATTGGCATCGGCGACGGCCTCGGCCTTGACGGCATCGACGCGGTCGCTGTCGTAGCTGCGCACGCCCTCAAGCACGCTCGATCGCGCACCGGTCACCTCGAGCGCCAGCCGGGTCACGGCCAGGTCGGTGTTGGCGGCGTTGCGTTGCGCACGCAGCCGCACCGCGCCGGCGTCGCCGCCGGCCACGTCGATCGCGCCGCCGCGCAGGTCGAGCTGGCCGCCCGCGGCCTCGAGCGTGACGCGGCCGCTGCCCAGCTCGGTGGTGGCGCCCGCGAGCAGGCGCGCGCCCTGTTGCATCGCCACGCCGTTGCCGCCGGTGATGCGGATCGCGCCCCCGTAGGCGGCGCGCGCGTCGACCGTGCCGACGATGTCGATGCGGCCCTGGTCGGTGGTGAGGCCGAAGTCCTCCACCGTGGTCGTGCCCGCGAGCACCACGTCGCCCTGGCGGATGCGGAACTGGCGCGAGCGGTTGAAGCCGGCCTCGTTCAGGCGCTGGCTGAAGCCCGCGAAATCGGGCAGCGCGGCGATGTCGAGCGAGAACGCGCCCGCATGGCCGCCGGTGCCGGCCTGCGCGGCGATGGCGCCGTCGAGCACGACGGTGCCGCCGCCCGAGGCGGCCAGCGTCAGCGTGCCGGCGCTGCCGCCGGCGGCATGCGCCGCGAGGTCGAGGCGGCTGCCGGTCTCCAGGCGCACGTCGCCGCCCACCGCCGACAGGCCGATGCGGCCCGCGTCCGCGTATTCCGCCATGTCGAAGAACTGCTTCGCGAAGCCGCCCACGTCGACCCGCGCGCCCTCGGCCAGCACCACGTCGCCGGCCGTGGCCGTCATGTCGACGCTGCCGCCGAGCGCCACCGCGCGGGTGGCGAAGCGCACGCTGCCGCCGCTGAGGCTCAGGCGCGAGCCCAGGCTGGCCTGCAGGCTCTGCGCGGAGCGATCGTCCGGCGCGCCCTCGCCTTCCAGTGCCTGCAACGCGCCGGTGGTGACGATCGATTGCGCCGCGCCGCCGCGCCCCGTGAGCAGCGGCGTGCGCAGGGTGAGCGCGCTGGCGCCGACGTCGATGCCGCCCGTGCCCTCGGCCACGATCTGGCCGCGCCCCGCCAGCGTCACGTCGGCGAAGCCCGAGACGGTCTTCTGGCCCGCGCCCAGGGTCAGCGTGCCGGCGTCGAGCATGAAGCTGCCGCCGCCCATGCCGCCCGCCGTGGCGGCGCCCAGCGTGTTGACCAGCGCGATCGCGTCGCCGCGGATCACGATGTCGCCGTTGCCGTGGCCAGCGAAGCCCGCGCCGTCGAGCGTCAATGCGCGCAGGCCCGACGCGCCCAGGTCGACGGAACGGTAGAAGTCGAAGTTCGAATAGCTGCGCAGCGTGAGGCGCTCGGAGTTGGCCAGTTGCGCCAGCGCCGCCGCGTCGAGCACCAGCCCCTCGGTGCCGCCGCCGAAGCCGACGCGGCCCGAGGACACCGACAGCGCGCGCCCGGCGATGCGCGCCGAACTCGCCAGCTCGGTGGTGCGCGTGGCATCGATCAGCAGCGCCGCGCCGCCCTCGAGCACGGCCCCCGCGCCGATGCCGACCAGCCCGCCGGTGCCGATGTCGACGTTCTCGCGCCGCACCGCGATGGCCTCGCCGTTGGCCACGCGCACCAGCGCGCCCCAGTCGCGCGAGGGCGTCAGCAGCACGTCGTCGCCCACGCCCGGCGTGCCCTTGGTGTCGTAGACCGCGGCCTGCCGCGGCGTCATCACGAGGTCGCTGGTGCCGCTGCCGGCATTGCCCACGGCGCGCAGCACGCTGCCCGCGTCGATCGCCACCCGGTCGGTGGCCGCCAGGATGATCTCGGGGCCCGCGAGCGCCGAGTCCGCGCCGTTGCGCAGCACGATGTCGGTGGCTGTCACGTCGACGCGCGTGCCCAGCGGGTCGCCGGTGCGCGTGCCGCCCACCAGCAGGCTGCCGGCACCGAAGCCCGACAGGCTGGCCGCGTCGATCACCAGGTAGCCGTCGGCGCGCAGCGTGCCCGCGTCCTGCGCCGCGCCGACGATGGCGATGCGGCTGCCCGCGATGTCGACCAGCCCGCCGCGCCCGCCGGCGTCGGGGGACGAGCGCAGCGTGCCGTCCAGCGTCAGGCGCTGCGTGGCATCGAACACCACCGCGCCACCGTCGCGCGGCAGCCGCGGCGTGACGACGTCCTGCCCGCTCAGGCGGTACTGCGTCAGCTTGAAGGCGTCGGACGCGAAGAAGTCGTTGGCGAAGGCCTCGTTGTACTCGGTGTACTGGCGCAGCGTGGCGCCCGACATCACGCGCCATGCGGAGGCCACGCTGTCCTGCCTGCCGCCGAGCGCGTTGCCGCCCTTGCCCTGCATGAGGATGCTGCCGTCGGGCGCGACCGCGCCGGCCGCCACCGGGCCGGCCCACGGCGTGCCCGTGGTCTGCACGGCGAAGGCGCCGGGCAGCATGGCGTAGCGCGCGGGCAGCAGCGTGTACCAGCCGGCCGCCAGGCCGCCGCCGCCCGCGAGCCACACGCGCTCGCCGGCCGCCGTGCCGCTGGGCGGCGCGGTGCTGCCGTAGCCCGGCAGCACCGCGTACATGCCCGGCGTGGCCAGCACGTCGTGCGAGCCGCCGGGGCCCGGCACGAACTCCCAGGCGTACAGGTCGCCGCCGCCGGCGATGTCGACCACCGCACCCTTGGCGAGGTCGACGTTGGGCGCCTTCATCGCGATGCGCTTCTCGGGCGGCGCGACCAGCGCGCTGTCGGAGGGCAGCGCGGTGTTCAGCCGCTGCGTCGGGTCCTGCCAGTGCTCGTCGTTGGACAGCGTGCCGTAGGGCACCACCAGGCCCCGGCCCGACACGGAGGTCAGGCTGTCGGTGCCCAGGGTCAGGCGTTCGCTCGCCTCGAGCGCGATGGCGCCGAAGGGCGCGCGCAGCACGCCGTTCTGGTCGATCACCGGCGCCTCCAGCCGCAGCGTGCCGCCGGCCGAGAGCGTGGGCGCGCCCGCGTCGCCCAGGCGCTCGACGGCAATCGACTGGCCCGCGCGGATGACCGCCGTGGTGGCGGTGGCCGGATAGACCTGGCCGGCCCGCAGCACCAGCCGGCCGTCGACGTCGAGGCCCACACGCAGGCTGTCGGTGGTGTTGATCTGGCTCGGCACCTCGGCGCCCAGGCGGATCTCGTCGGCCTGCAGCAGCGTGTTCGCGAAGCCCGCGATGCGCGTGCCAGCCGCGCCGTCCAGCGCATCGCGCCCCACCTCGAGCAGGCGGGCCTCGAGCGTCAGTTGCCCGCCCAGCTTCGCCGCGTCGGTCCACTGCGCGGCGGTGTAGGGCGCGCGCGCTTCGAGCGTGATGCGCGGTGCCGACAGCCGCGCGCTGCCGCCCGTGGCGCCGTTGGTCAGCGTGCCCATGAGGTTCAGCGCGCCGCGCACGCCGAGGTCCACGCCGTTGCCCAGCGTGATCGTGCCCGACTGCAGCGAGACCGTGTCGAAGCCGCCCGCGCCCAGCGAGCCGGCCGCGATGCGGATGGTCGGCTCGACCTGGATGTCGGGAATCACGATGTGCTTGCTGGCCGCCGCGTCGGAATAGAAGTAGCGGTTGAGCAGGCTGACCACCGCGGCGCTGATGGCGGGGTTCACCTCGGACGGGTTCTTCATGCCGCCCGAGCCGGGCGCATCGAGGTCCACCACCACCTCCATGCCCGTCTGCACCTGGGTCTTGAGGCCCAGGATGGCCAGGCGCATCGCGGCCGTCAGCTTGAGCGGCTCGGTGCCGTACTCGTCGAACAGGTCGAGGTCGGGAATGCTGGCGTAGGAGGCCGAGCTCTTGATCGCGCCCGTCACGGGGTCGCGCCAGTAGTAGGAGCGCCCCGGCAGCACGACCGGGTCGCCGCCCGATTCACCGCCGGCATCGACGATCGACAGCGAACCGCCCACGGCCGTGGGGCCGCCGGCCTTGCCGACCATCGCCGAACCCACCACGCCGGCGCCGAACAGGCGGATGCTGCCGCCGTCGCTGTCGCGCACCACGCTGCGCACCTCGGCACCGCCGAAACGCCGGTAGGTCGGCTCGTCGAACTCGCCGCTGGCGCCCGAGACGTCGATGCGCGCGCCCGGGTCCAGCGCCAGGGCCGCGCCCGTCACGCCGTTGCTCAGCACGATGTCGCCGCCCGGCAGCACCTCGCCCGTGCGCCAGCCGCGCGCATCGGGCCGGATCACCGGCACGCCGCGCGCCAGCAGCTGCGCGCCCGAGGCCAGCGCGATCGACTTGCCGTTGAGTTCGATGCGCCCCGCGGGCGCCTCCAGCGTGCCGTTCACCGTGAGCGCGCCGGCCACGGCGGACAGCGTCAGCGCGCCGCCGACATCGGTGCGCAGCACGGCACCGGCGCCGACGTCGATCGAGCCGCTGTCGACCACGAGCCTCAGCGAGGCGGGCGCGCGCTGCAGGCGCTCCTCGAGCCGCAGCTCGCCCACCGGCGCCAGGCTGGCCAGCCGCGCACCGGTCTCCAGCTCGCGGTAGGCGAAGGCGCTGAGGTCGATGCCCTTCACGGACTGCGACACGCCGATGTCCTCGGGCACGGCGATGCGGCCGCCCTCGGCCGCGGTCACCCGCACCGTGACGTCGCCGAAGCCGCGGTCGGCATACAGCGTGGCGGGAAGCACCAGCACGCCCGGCGCGGTCGGGGCATCGGGCGCGGCAGGCTCGGCGGGTTCGACCGGCACGGGCGCCGTGCCGCCGATCTGCACATTGGCCTTGGTTTCGAGCACCAGCCGTCCGGCCGAGCCCGCGGCATAGGCGCGGATGTCAAAGGTCGACAGGTCGGTCTTGTCCGTCAGCCCGCTCAGCGTGAGCGAGCCGGCATTGCCCACGCGCAGCCCCGGCAGGCCGTTCTTCGCGCGGTCGACGCGGCCGCCGCCCGACACGTCGAGCACCGCGGCCGGATCGACCCGCAGCTCACCCACCTGCAGCGCGATGGCGCCGCCGTCCATGGCCCAGCGCGCGGGCGCCATGCCGTCGCGCCAGGCGTTGATCCACTGGCCGCCGACGTCGAGCCGGGCCTCGGCGCCCAGGGTCAGCGGGCCGTCCATGGTGCCGAGCACGATGCTGCCGCCCGGTGCGCGGATGGCGCCGTCGATGCGCATCGGGTTGGTCGAGCGGTCGCCGCCGCTGGCGATGAAGGTGGCGCCCGGCGACAGGTCGAGCGAGGCGCCGGACTCCAGCACGAAGCCGTAGTCGCCCGAGATGTTGAGCACGATGCGGCCCATGCCCGAGCGGCTGAGCACCTCGTCCGACAGGAAGGTGACCTTGCCGATCGCCTGGTTGGCTGCCTCGGGATCGGGCTGGGCCTCGTAGGCGCTGTCCAGCGTCGAGCCGGCCTGGAAGGCAGCGTCGAGCCGGTGCGGGTCGCGGGCGATCACGATGCGGTTCGGCGACCACGGCCGGTCCTCGACGCTGCCGCCACCCAGTTGCAGTTCGCCGCCCGCGTTCTTCGTCGGCTGCTTCTGCTGCCGATCGCCCACCACCACGCCGCCCGCGTAGTCGCCTTCGAGCACCATCGCGCTGCCCGCGAAGATCTGCACCGCGCCGGCCTTGCGACCCTCGGTGTAGCCGGCCTCGACGCTGTCGCGCCCGATCACCGCGCTGCTCCAGCTGTCGGACACGCCCCAGCGCGCATGGCCGTCGGTGTAGCGCCCGGCGATGCCGGTGTAGCTGCCGTCGGGCAGCGCGCGGTCCATGGTGTAGACCCGGCCGTCGGCGCCCATGAGCTTGGTCGCCGTGTTCAGGCCGTCGGTGTAGCGCACCGAGCCGCCCGACACGTCGAGCAGCGAGCCCGCGCGGGTGATGACCGAGCCGCCCGCGCGCATCGTGATCTTGCCGGCATCGGTCGACAGCTCGTTCAGGTCGGTCATGCCCACGCCGACCCAGCCGGTCACGTCGCCCAGCGGCGTGCCGGCCCAGCTGCCGGGCAGGTAGTTGCCTGCCGCGTCCTTGACCCACAGCACGCCGGCCATCGGGCCGTCCTCGAACACGCCGCTGGCGCGGCGATCGACGATCACCTTCTTGCCGCGCACCCATGCGTTCAGCAGCAGCGGCGAGTCGCGCAGCTCGTTGATGCGCAGCTCGGCCTCGATGAAGTTGCGCGCCATCGGCACCGCCGCGCCCTGCAGGCCGGCCACGCTCAGGTAGGCACCGCTGTCGATGTAGATGCGGCTGCCGTCGCCCAGGCTGTCGGGCCGGTAGCCCGGCAACTGGGTCGGCAGCGGGTTGGCCGCCGACTCCACGCTGATCGTGCCCGAGGGCACGAGCACGCCCGCGCCCGCCTGCACGTCGATCAGCCGGCCGTACAGCCCGATGGCGCCCGGCTTGTAGCGCGTGGCCAGCGCGGTGGTCTCGATCTCGCTGGTGTCGGAGGCGTCGGGCAGGATGCGCGTGACGCTGCCCTGGCCCAGCGTCAGCGTGCCGGCCTGCCAGCTCAGCAGGATGTTGCTGGGGTCGTCGTTGACGTAGATGTGCGTGCCCTGGCCCCAGGCGCGCAGCAGGATCGAGCCGCTGCGGTTGTTGAGCGCGGTGGTCGCCAGCGCCACGCCGTTCTGATGCACGTCGCGCGCCTGCAGCGTGATGTTGCCGCGCTCGGACTGCACGATGCCGCTGTTGGTCACGTCGTAGCCGACCGCCTCGGCGCGCGCCGCCATCTCGGGCAGCACGTGCTGGGCGATGGCCTCGACGAAGCCGGGGTTGAACGGATCGGTGCCGGTGCGCATGGCGCTGCTCACGAAGGCCCACGGCATGGCCCAGCCCGGCGCGGCCGCGGCGGCCACGTCGAGGCCGCGGATGGCGTTGGCATCGATGGAACCGTTGGCGGTGGTGTTCCGGACCGTGTTGAGGAAGACGTTCTCGCCGGCCGCGAGGATCACCTGCCCGTCGGGCGCCGAGATGCGCCCGGCGTTGTGGACCTTCGGCGCGAACAGCATCACCTTGCCGCCGCTCGCCACCTCGAGCCGAGCGCCGGCCTGCACCTGCACCGCGCCGGGCGCCGCGCCCGGGTCGAAGCGATCGACGCCGCCGAGCCGGTCGGGCGCCGTGCCGTTGCCGGGCACGTAGCTGCCGTAGATATCGGGCGCGGCCGAGGCGAAGGCACCGAACTGCGGGATCGCGAAGTCGTTGGCCTGGCCCGTGGCGTCCTTGAACACCTGCGCGTTGTTGATGCCGAGGTTGAACTGCTTGTCCGACAGCGCCAGGCTCGAGGCCACCAGCGTGCGCGTGTTGACCTGGCTCGAGCCGGTGAAGACGATGCCGTTGCGGTTGATCAGGTAGACCGACCCGTCGGCCTGGATCTGGCCCGCGATCCGGCTCGGCCGGCCGCTCGGGTCGTTGATGCGGTTCAGCGCGATCCATGCATTGCTGCCGTCGGGCTTCGCCCCGCCCTTCTGGTCGAACTGCACCGTGGTGTTGCGGCCGACGTTGAAGCTCTCCCAGTTCAATATCGCCTTCTCGTCGGTCTGCTCGATGCCGACCACGGTGCGTCCGCCCGCCACGGTCTGCACCGGCGCGCGCGCGTTGAGCCAGCCGGCCGTGAGGCTGTTGGTGTCGACCTTCAGGCCGCCATCGGCCAGGCCCTCGGGAATGTCCGAGCCGCCGTCGAGCGCCGCCTGGCGCGCCGCGTCCTGGGCCGCCTGCTGCGCCGCGATGCCGCGCGCGGCCAGGTTCAGGTTGTCCATCGAGCGCCGCAGCTGGGCGTTGTCGCGCTGCTGCAGCGCGAGCGGGTTCGTCAGCGACGCGGCGGGCGTGCCGTCGGGCATGCGTCCCGTGGCCGCGGCCATGCTCTGCGCCACGTTCTTGCTGGCGAACCAGGCCGGCCCGAAGGCGCGCTGCGCGTGCGCGCCCTGCATGACGCCGCCCGCGGCGAGCATCGCCGCGAGCGCATGCGCCAACGGCTTCAGCCGCAGCGAGAAAGTGGGAGCGCCCGCACGCTGGCCGCCGAGAGAAATACGCGTGTTCATGTGATGCCGATCCAGTCAGGTGAATGCCGCAGTTCGAGTCCTGCGCGCCGCGACCTCCAGGTCGACAGCGCTCCTTGACTAGACCGCCGGGCAGCGCGCGATCGGCAAGCTTTTCTTTTGAAGCTTTCGTGACAGCGCGGCGGGCCCTCGTCGCGTCGCCGCTTCAGCCCAGCAGCACCACGCCACCGGGCAGCGAACGCACCTTCAGGCCCAGCGACTGCTTCATCTGCACGATGGCCAGGTCCAGCCCGCCGATCTGGAAGCGCCCCGTCATCTGGCGCGCCGCCAGCTGCCCGTCGAGCAGCACGACCTGGCCGGGGCGGTAGCGGTTGATCTCGTCGATCACTTCGCCCAGCGGCGTGTCGACGAAGCGCAGGTAGCCCTCGCGCCAGGCCACGCGCCGCGCGAGCTCGGCGCCCGCGAGCGTCGCGACCGGTCCGTGCGCGCGCTCGTCCCAGTCCAATTGCTGCTGCGCCTCGAGCAGCACGCCGCCCGCGGCATGCGCCACCTCGAGCCGACCTTCGAGGCAGACCACGACCACGCGCGCGCCCTGGCGCCGCAGCGCGAACAGCGCATGCGGGCCCAGCGGGCCGGGCCGGGCCGTGAGCCGGCCCGCCCCCGCTTCGACCACGGTGCGGATGCGCGCGTCCCGCACCTCGATGGCCGCCTCGCCGGCGATCAGCTCGATCTCCTGCAGCGGCACGCGGCCTTCGCGCACCACGATGCCCGAGCGCGTGTTGAGCTCGACCGTCACGCCCTCGGCGAGCGCCACCTTGCGGCGTTCGCCGATGCCCGTGCGGTGGTCGGCGCGCAGCTCGCCCAGCGAAGGCCACAGGCCCAGCGGCGGATGCACCATGGCCGCGGCCGCCACGGCCGTGAAGCCCAGTGCACCGCCGAACAGCGCGCGCCGGCCCGGGGCGAAGCGCGGTTCGCGCTGCGCGCACTGGATCGTCGACGGCTGCGACGCGGACGGCGCGCGGGCCGCCACCAGTTGCCCCGCGGCACCCAACAGCGTCCATTGGCGGCGCGCCGCGGCCAGCGCGGTCCGGTGCGCGGGGTCGGCCTCGCACCAGCGCCGCATCGCCGCGCCATCGGCCTGCGTCATGCGACCGGCCGCGACCTGGCTCATCCAGGCGATCGCCTGGCGCTCGATGGCGTCGGTCGTTTCGCGCGGGGGCATCGATCCGGGATGTGTCATGTTCGGCAAGGCTTCACCCACTAGACCGCCGGCGCGAACGGAATCGGCACGCTTTTCATTTTTTTTCCCTGTTCCCGTGCGCCATGCAGTGCTCGTGCGCACGCTTGAGCTCCAGGCCGATCAGCCGCGCCGACACGCCGAAGCGAGCCGCCGCGGCCTGGTTGGACAGCTCGTCCACGCGCACCGCGAGAAAGATCGCGCGCCGGCGCGGCGGCATGCCGTCGATGACCCGCGCCAGCGCCTCGATCTCGTCGCGCGCCGCGGCCACCTCGTCGGGGCCGGGGGCCGGATCGACGAGTTCGTCCATCAGCGCGCCCATGTCGTCGGCACTCATGTAGCGCCCGTCGCGCTCGATGCGGTCGAGCGCCACGTTGACCGCCATGCGCATCAGGTAGGCGGCCGGATTGGTCAGCGGGCCCGACGATTCCTTGCGTTCGTCGAGCCGCACCCAGGTGTCGTGCAGCGCGTCGCTCGCCAGCTCGACCGAGCCCAGGCGCCAGGTCAGGCGACGCTTGAACTCGTCGTAGCGCTGGGTCAGCAGCTCGCGCAGCGCCCCGAGGCTGTTGGCGCTCATGCGAAGCCCGTGGCGGCGCTCATGGCGCCGCGGCCCGGCCGGCGCCCGGGCACACCGGCACCGCATCGGCCGTGCGCGCGCGCAGCAGCAGCACGAAGGGCCGCGCCGGATCGGCCGGCGCCTGCCCCACGTCGACACGGCGCAGCGTCTCGACGATGGCGCCGTCGCGCGCCCGGTCGCCGGTGCTGTCGAGCAGCCGCACCTGGGCGGCACGGCCACCGGTGTCGACCTGCACGCGCAGCGCCAGGCGGTAGCTGCCGAGCGCGAGGTCGCCGCGCTCGCACAGCGCGCGCAGCAGCCGCGATTCCAGCAGTTGCTCGTAGCCGCGCTCGGCGGCAACCGCCGGCACGGGTTCGGGCGGGACGGCGTCGTCCGGCCCCGCGGGCTGCAGCACGAAGGACTCGGGCGCGACCAGGCGTGCGACGAGCCCGCTGCCTTCGAGCAGGCGATGCAGCGCCTGCTCGGGTGCCATGCGGCCGCGCACCGGGGCGGCGCTGCGGCCCTCGACCAGCTCGGACGGGAAGAACACCGACATGCGCGTGGCCGCGTCGTAGCGCGCCAGCGCGTCCTTGAGCGGACCGCCCGGCAGGTCGAACAGCGTTGGCACGGCCTCGGCCCGCGCCGCGCCCGCGGCCACGCACAGGCCCATGACGGCCAGCCAGCACGCGAGCAGAAGACGGCGGGCGTGAAAGGCAGGGGCTGGCCGTGCGCGGCGGAGCGGCCCGGGCGCGCCGGCGAGCGTGTGCATCTGCGGAAGGTCCACCGTGAGGAGTTGCGCGGCGGATGCTAGGCAGCCGCGATGACCTTCGGGTGACAGCGCCACGCCCGCGGCACGCGCGGATGCCGCTCACCACGCCGCTCGCGCGCGAAGGCAGCCGGGCGCTGGCTGGCGAGAAAGCGCGAAAAGAAGGGGCTGGGGCTCGGTCATGGGCGGGCGGTCGTGAAGGCTCTGTGCCAGAACGATCGAGGCGCCGCGCACCTGTTGTTTGTCACGAAAATTTCACGCAGCGCCGCCGCGACCGCCCTTCCCGCTCATCCGCAGCGCGGCTCGCCCGCGCGGGTGCAGATCGGCACGAAGATGCGCGTGCCCGCGCGCTGCACCAGCAGCGCCGCCGTGCCGTCGGCCGTGTCGAGCTGCTGCGCCAGCGCCTCGGCGCTGTCGATGGGCTGGCCGTTGAGCGCCAGGATCAGGTCGCCCGGCTGCACCCCCGCGCGCGAGGCCGCCGCGTTCACGCGCTGCACCAGCAGGCCGCCCTCCACGCGCAGCAGCTGCCGCTCGGCCGGCGCCAGCGGGCGCACCGCGAAGCCCAGGCGCGACGGCGCGCTCGCGGCGCCGGTCGCCAGCGGCGGCGTCTCGAAGCCGTCGACGCGCACCTCGAGCACCTGCTCCGTGCGGTCGCGCCACACCATCAGGCGCACGCTGTCGCCCGGCGTCTGTTCGGCGATGAAGCCCAGCGCATCGGCCGCCTGCACCACCTCGCGGCCTTGCACCGCCAGGATCACGTCGCCCGGCCTCAGCCCGCCGGTCTCGGCCGCGCCGCGCGGCTCCACGTAGTTCACCAGCGCGCCGGCCGGGCGCGGCAGGCGGAAGGTGTCGGCCAGCGCCTGCCCCACCTCCTGCACCGACACGCCGATGCGTCCGCGCGTGACCTTGCCGGTGGCCAGCAGCTGGTCCTTGATGCGCATCGCCGCGTCGATCGGAATCGCGAACGACAGGCCCTGGTAGCCGCCGCTGCGGCTGTAGATGCGCGAATTGATCCCGATCACCTCGCCGCGCAGGTTGAACAGCGGCCCGCCCGAATTGCCGGGGTTGATCGGCACGTCGGTCTGCAGGAACTGCATGTACTCCGCGCCCGGCAGCAGGCGCCCCTTCGCGCTCACGATGCCGGCCGTGACCGAGTTGCCGAAGCCATAGGGCGAACCGATCGCCACCACGCCGTCGCCGGGCTCCACGCTCGAGGGCTCGCCGATGCGCACCGTGGGCAGGCCGCTCGCATCGATCTTGAGCAAGGCCACGTCGGCCACCGCGTCGAGCCCGACCAGGCGCGCGCGGAACTCGCGCCGGTCCGGCAGCTTCACCGTGATCTGCGTGCCGCGCGCCACCACGTGCGCATTGGTCAGGATCAGCCCGTCGGCGCTGATGAGAAAGCCCGTGCCCAGGCTGGCCTGGTCGGTCTCGGCGGGCTGCGGCTGCGCGCCGGGCACCAGCAGCAGCCAGCGGTCGCTGAGGCGGCGCGCCGGCGCCGAAGGCCGCTCCACGCCGATGTGGACCACGGCCGGCCCGTAGCTCTTGACCAGTTCCGCGAGCCCCGAGCTCGGCCACGGCATCGCCGCCTGCAGCGGCCCGCCGAACGCCAGCCCCGCGAGCGCGACGGCCAATGCCGCGCAGAAGCGCCACGTCCGCGTGCTCGCTCCGGCGGCGCGCGGCGAGGGTCTGGCGGACGAAACGGTCATGGCGGTCTTTCAGGAGCAAGGTGGGCCCAGCCGCACGATGCGCCGACGAACAGGGTCGAGGCGCGCGGACGGGGCAGGCCTCGAAGACAAGACGGTCCGGGGCGGGGCGGACTGCGCTTTGTCATGAAAATTTCATGAAAGGCCGGGCGCCGACGCTGCGTGCTAACGTCGACGCCAAAGGGGCCTCGGCCGAGGCCCCGACCACTCCGACGAAGATGGGATCGATGAGCCTGACCCGCGCATGGTCGCGCCTCCAGTCACTGCGCGACCAGCCGGCCCGCAGCGACGTGCTGCTGACGCGCGCGGCCCTGATCCTCTGCGTTCCGATCATGCTGGCCTACGGCTGCGCCGGGCTGGTCTATGGCGAGCTGCCGATGCTCACGCCGTTCGGCTTCGTCGAAATGCCCGGTGCCTGCGCCTGGCTCACGGCCGCGATGGCCTTCGCGCTCGCGGTGCTGGCAACCGACTGGCTGGTGCGCGGCGAGCTGGCCACCCCGCGTGCCTCGGTGATCGTCACGACGCGCTCATGGCGCGTGGGCGATCCGCCGATGCCCGCCCTGCCCCCGCATGTGTGGCCGCAGCCGCGCAGCTCGCCGCTGCGCATCGCCTGCCTGGGCATCGCGGCAGTGGCCTGCGCCTCGGCGCTGGTGGGACGCGCCACGCTCGCGCTGGGCTGGCAGGCCTTCGCGCGGCCGGGCGGGCTGGCGCCGAACGCGGAATGGCCGCTCTATCCGCTGCAATGGCTCTGGCCCTGGTTGCTGCCGCTGACCCGCCGCCCCGTGGTGCTGGGCACCATCGTGGTGGGCGCGGTGCTGCTGCTGGCCGCCTACCTGCTGGCGTGGCGCAAGGTGCGCGGTGCCTGGCTGCCGTTCATCACGATGCTGCCGCTGCTGGTGGCGGTCCATTTCCTCGGCGCCGCCGGCTTCGACTTCGCGGCCGCGCGCGGCCTCGGCGGGATCGTCGAGCCCGAGCTGTCGGCCGCGCTGGCGCAACGTGCCGGGCACTACAACATCCACACCTTCCTGAGCCTGTGGTGCGCCATCGGGGCGCTCACGGTCGGGATGATCGGGGGCTTCTGGCTCGAGGCCTCGTCGGTGTTCGAAGAAGACTGAGCGGGCGCCGGCGCGAGCGGCTCAGGTCCTGCGCGCGATCCGCACGATGGCGTCGTAGATCTCGTGCTCCGCGTCTGCCGGCTCGATCTCGCCCGCGGCCGCCGCGAAGGACACGGCCTCCGCCGTCCCCAGCATCGCGCGCATGCCCGCGAGCGCGAGCGGCTGCTTGGCAAAGGGCTGCAGCGCATCGCGGCACTTGGCGAGGAACAACGCCTCGTGCTCCTTCTTGAGCGCATCGAGCTCGGGCGAGCCGGCCAGCGCGGCGCTCACGCCCGGCATCTCGCGGCCCATCTCCATCACGCAGTTGAGGTAGGTGGCGGCGATCACCTTGGCCACGGCCGGCAGCGACCGGGCCGCCAACCGCAGGGCCTCGTCCATCAGCGCGTGCTGCCGGCCGTCGTACTCCTCGTAGAGCACGCCGAGCAGCCCAGTGCGCGTGCCGAAGTGGTCGTAGACCACGGGCTTGGTCACGCCCGCGCGCTCGGCCAGGTAGCCCAGCGTGAGCGCGTCGGTGCCTTCGCCGCGCACGATGGACCACGCCACGTCCAGCAGCTGGCGGTTGCGTTCCTCCTTGGGCAGGCGCTTCTTCGCCGCGACTTGCACGGCCGGTTTCGTCGGGTTGCTTGACATCCTTAAACTACCAAAGGTAACCTACGAAGCGTAGACTACTAAAGGTAGTTTACACCCAGCCTCAAAGGAACCACCCCCCATGCATGCCCTCATCGTCGTCAGCCATCCCTCCCCGCAGTCGCTTACGCACGCCGTCGCGCGCTCGTTCGCCGAAGGCGTCGAGGCCTCCGGCGACCACAGCACCGAGATCGCCGACCTCGCCGCGGAGGGCTTCCAGCCGGCCTTCAGCCAGGCCGATGCCACCGCCTACCTGCTGCAGGCGCCGCTGCCGGCCGACGTGCTGCGCGAGCAGCAACGCATCGACCGCGCCGACGCGCTGGTGCTCGTCTATCCCGTCTACTGGTGGTCGTTCCCGGGCCAGCTCAAGGGCTGGATCGACCGCGTGTTCTCCAACGGCTGGGCCTACGACGAGCGGCCCGACGGCTCGCTCGGCAAGCGGCTCGGCCACCTCCCGATCCACCTGATCGGCATCGGCGGCGCGGACGGCGGCACCTATGCGCGGCACGGCTACGACAAGGCGATGCGCACGCAGATCGACCATGGCATCTTCGATTTCTGCGGCGCGCCGGTGCTCAGCTCGGAGTTCCTGGTCGATGTGAATGGGCAGGGCGGGGCCGCGCACCTGGTCACCGCGCGGGGGCTTGGCAGCCATGCGTTCTCGAAGGGCGCCGCGGCCGGTGGCAAGCGCGCCGAGGCGGTCGAGTTGGCGCCATCGAACTAGGCTCGGGCTTCGATCGAACCTGGGCGCCCCGAGGTCAGGACTCGAAGGCCGCGCGAAGCGACGCCTCCACCTTCGCGTCCTCGATCTCGGGCAGCAACATGACCACGCCCTCGCTGGCCCATTGCGTCAGGGCATCGAGCAGCGCCAGGCCAGGCGGAAGCCATGGCGAACCCGGCGTGGCCTCCTGCACCGCCGCCAGGCTCGGCCCCCGGCGCAAGGTATCGGCGCGCTGAACGATGAGGAAACGGGACCGCGTGGCCCCGTTGCCGAGCCACAGCCCGCCGGGCGCGAGCAAATATTCGCCACGGGGCGATCGCATGTAGGTGGACGCGTCGCTGCCGAAGAACAGCCGTCCGCCATCGAAGTCGGCGAGGTACTCGTAGTCCCCCGCGAGCAGGCCGTACTCGGTGTTCTTACTCGAGCGGGACCATGCGATCGACTCGGCCAGCTTCACGCGCCGCGGTTCGCCGACACGCGCCAGCGACTTCGCGTCCACGAAGGCGTATTCCCCCTGCGGCGCCGCCCATGCGGCGACAGGCAGCGCGGCGATGCCGATGAGCAGTTGTCGTCGATCCATCCGGATTCCCTCTAGACCTTCCATGAAGCCACCCCTTCTTTCTGGCTGGATCATGGCATGCCGCCTCGACCGGTCGAGGCGGCGCTCCCCGCCTAGGACGGCTTGCTCTTCAAGCCTTTCAACACCGTCGCGAGAACGGCCGTGGCGGCCTGCGGGTCGGACGTCTCCACCGACACCCAGAAACCGTGGATGCGGAAGCGAGACACATACGCGATGTAGTGGATGTATTCATCGCTCCCCTCGATGCGACCGAGATAGGAGATCTCCGCCGATGTCTCGTCCTCGTTCATCCGGACGGAGTCGTCGAGAAAATGGATCGTGCGGCCGCCCCTCACCTGGCGTTCGAGCTTTTTCCGCTCGCGGACCACGTCGGCCGCGACCGCGTAGATCTGCCCCTCGCGCACGGAGACCAGGTGCTCGGAAATCACCAGAGACGCCAGCGGCTCCTTCGAGATGAAGCTCCACACGCCCTCGCCACGTACCTCGGTATCGATCCAGTTCTCGGCCAGGTTCAGTTCGAAGTTTCTCGCTTCGACCCGCGGCGCGCTGTGACAGGCGCCCAGCAGGGCGAGCAGAAAGACGAAGACGAAGCGCACGGTTCCTCCCGCAGTTTTCTGGATGCAAGGTGCGAACGAAACTGCAGGCAGGCAACGCGCCCGGATCCCCTCAGCCCTTCGCCAGCCGCCGCCGCGCCTTCACCGCCGAAGCCAGCCCCTCGAGCACCGGCACCGTCTGCGCGAAGTCGATGCAGGCATCGGTGATCGACACGCCATGCTTGAGCGCCACGCCGGGCTTGAGGTCCTGCCGCCCTTCCTCGAGATGGCTCTCGATCATGAGGCCGGTGATGCGCCGCTCGCCGCCCGCGATCTGCGCCGCCACGTCTTCCGCAACCACGATCTGCCGCTGGTGCTGCTTGCTGCTGTTGCCATGCGAGACGTCGATCATGACCTGGGGCCGCAGGCCGTTCGCCAGCAGCGCCTGGCAGCTGGACTCGACATCGGCGGCCGAATAGTTGGGCGCCTTGCCGCCGCGCAGGATCACGTGGCAGTCGTCGTTGCCGCGGGTTTCGAAGATCGCCGCCATGCCCATCTTGGTCATGCCCATGAAGGCATGCGGCGCGCGGGCCGCGAGGATGGCGTCTGCCGCGACCTTGACGCTGCCGTCGGTGCCGTTCTTGAAACCGACGGGGCAGCTCAGGCCCGAGGCCAGTTGCCGGTGGCTCTGGCTCTCGGTGGTGCGCGCGCCGATGGCGCCCCAGGCGATCAGGTCGGCGATGAACTGCGGGCTCAGCAGGTCGAGGAACTCGGTGCCGGTCGGCAGGCCCAGCGTGGTCAGCTCGAGCAGCAGGCGCCGCGCGCGCTCCAGGCCCTCGTTGATGGCGAAGCTGCCGTCCAGGTGCGGGTCGTTGATGTAGCCCTTCCAGCCCACGGTGGTGCGCGGCTTCTCGAAGTAGGCGCGCATCACGATCAGCAGGTCGTCCTGCAGCGAATCGGCCACCTTCTTCAGGCGCTGCGCGTACTCGATGGCCTGGTCGTGGTCATGGATCGAGCATGGGCCGACCACCACCACCAGCCGGTCGTCGCGGCCGTGCAGCACGTCGGCGATCGCGGCGCGGGCACCCTCGACCAGCGCCAGGGTGTTGTCGCGCACGGGCACGCGCTCCTGCAGCAGCGCGGGGGTCATGAGCGGGCGCACGGCGCCGATGCGCACGTCGTCGATCCGGGTGGTGTCGAGCGTGCTGTCGCGGGAGCCGATTTCGGCGTCGTGGAGGGGGTCGTCGAGGCGGGGCATGGTCGTGGGGTGGTGTCGGGGGAGCTCCCGCGATTGTCCTCTCGAAAATGCCCACGGCCTCCCGGGCCCGCATCCGGATAATGCGTCGCCCACCACCGCAGGAGACGAGGATGGAGACACAACATGGGACGTGAAGCGACCTGCCAGGCGCGCGTCTGCGACGAATCGGCCGAGGTCAAGGCCCTGCTCGAATCGACCGAGCTGATCCTGCGCGGCGCCATCAAGCGCCGCTATGCGATCGCGGCTCTGGCGCAGGTGCAGGCCACGGCCGGCGAGCTGCGCTTCGAGGCGAACGGCGAAGCGGTCGCGCTGGCGCTCGGCGACACCGAGAGCCAGCGCTGGGCCACGAAGATCGCCACGCCGCCGCCCTCGCTCGCGTCCAAGCTCGGCGTGGGACCGGCGCAGCCCGCGTTCGTGCTCGGCCGCGTCGACGATGCGGCGCTGACCGAAGCGCTGCGCGGCGCGCGCACCGACGACGCGGCGGCCGCGCATTCGGTCGTGGCCGTGGTCCGCAGCGACGCCGAGCTCGCGGCCACGCTCGAGGCGCATGCCGCGCTGCCCTGCCCCGGGCTCTGGATCGTCCATCCCAAGGGGCGCGGCGCCTCCATCGGCGACAGCGCGATCCGGCAGGCGCTGCGCGAGCGCGGCTATGTCGACCACAAGACCTCGGGAGTCTCCGAGGCGCTCACGGCCACGCGCTACGTCCGGCGCTGAACGCTAGAAATACCGCGCCCGCCGGTCGTCGCGCGGACCGACCGCGAGGTCTTCCGACAGCCCCTTGAGCACGGCAAAGCCGGCCTGGAGCGCATCGAGGTAGGTGGGGAATCCCGCCGCGGCTTCGAGCAGGCGCTCGTACTCGGGCGAACCGTCGAACGATTCGAGCAGCACCCAGTAGTACTCGCTCGTGTCGTGCTGTTCCACCGTCAGCGCGATGGAGATGAGAGGGCCGAACATGCGGGGATGCTGGCAGCCCCGCATGACGGTCTGAAGAAAGCTAGATCTTCAGGACGGGGAAGGATTTCACGAGGTCGTCGAGCGACTTGAGCTGTGCCATCAAGGGTTCGAGCTGGTGCAGCGGCAGCGCGCTCGGTCCATCGCACTTGGCCTGGGCCGGATCGGGGTGGGCCTCGATGAACAGGCCCGCGAGGCCCAGCGCCATGCCGGCGCGCGCGAGGTCCACGAGCTGCTCGCGGCGGCCGCCCGAGGCGGCGGCGCCGGCCTCGCGCTGCTGCAGCGCATGGGTCACGTCGAAGATCACGGGCAGGTCGCCCGTGGTCTTCTTCATCACGCCGAAGCCCAGCATGTCGACCACCAGGTTGTCGTAGCCGAAGCAGGTGCCGCGGTCGCACAGGATGATCTGGTCGTTGCCCGCTTCCCTGAACTTCTCGACGATGTTGAACATCTGGCTCGGGCTCAGGAACTGCGGCTTCTTGATGTTGATGACGCGGCCGGTCTTGGCGAGCGCCACCACCAGGTCGGTCTGGCGCGCGAGGAAGGCCGGCAGCTGCAGCACGTCGACCACCTCGGCCACCGGCGCGGCCTGGGCCGGCTCGTGGACGTCGGTCAGCACCGGCACGCCGAAGGCCGACTTCACCTCCTGCAGGATGCGCAGGCCCTCGTCGAGGCCGGGGCCGCGGTACGAGTGGATCGACGAGCGGTTGGCCTTGTCGAAGCTTCCCTTGAACACATAGGGAATGCCGAGCTTGCCGGTGACGCGCACGAACTCCTCGGCGGTGCGCAGCGCCAGGTCCTTCGACTCGAGCACGTTGACGCCGCCGAACAGCACGAAGGGGCCGTCGTTGCGCACGCCGATACCGGGGGGGATGGTGACGTTTTTCATGGGGAGCTCCTGTCCTGAATCTTGGGGCCTATTGTCGGCGCTCCCGGCGACCGGGCTCCAGGCCGGGGCTCAGGGCATCTTCACGGCGATCTGCGACAGCCCGCGCAGGTGGCGCGGCCCGAGGCGCGCGTCGTTGGCCGAGATCAGGCACAGCGCGCCCAGGTGCGGCTCGAGCGGGCCACCGTTCTTCTCGTACAAGACCAGCGCCTTCTCCCCGATGGTGCTGTTGTAGAGCTCGTTCCAGCTGAAGATGGCCTGGTAGCCGTCGTCGCCGAGCGCGACCACCACGCAGCGCTTGAGTTCCGAGCGCGGCCGCTCGGAAAAGCCGCAGGCATCGAGCACGTCGACCAGCCGCGCGCCCGCATAGCTGTCGACCTGCGCCACGGCGCGGCCCGAATAGCACAGCACCTGGGTCGGGCCGAGGTCGTGGCGCGCCATGCGCTCGAGCGCCTCGCGCGCGAACGCGGCCGGCCGCGGCACGCCGCCGAGCACGTGCAGCAGCGCGCTTGCCGGCGGGTTCGGACTTTCGCTCGCGGCGCGGCGCGGCTCCACGGGCACAACGGCATCCAGGCTCATCGGGGTTCCTCGGTGATCAGCAGGCGACAGGCCGGCATTCTGCGCGGCGCATCCGGGCGGCGCGATCCGCGCCGGCGTATGAGCCCCATCCACGAAATGCGATTGCGCGATATTCCGGCCGACATAGCGAACGCCGAATCTACCGCCGATCCGATGTCCCTGCCGCCGCTCACAAGGTGTGAAGAAACCGTAGCGAGCGCCCCGAGGTCGCGCCGAGGACCGGAGCCGTACTCTGTACGGTGAGGACCGCAGGTGCGAGATCGGGGCGCGCAGTAGGTTTATTCACACCTTGTCAGAGGGTGTATTTGAAATAAACACTCACACGTTATCCTCGTCCCATACGCAATGCTGCAACGCAGGAGGTGACGAGTGGGGACGACGAC
>NZ_FOWG01000015.1:0-232696 GCF_900115375.1 Variovorax sp. PDC80
CCGCAGCACCCGTACACGCGCATGCTGCTCGACGCGATCCCGCAGATGAAGCACACGGGGCGCGCGCGCACGCCGGTGCAGGGCGAGGTGCCGAATCCGCTCAATCCGCCCGCGGGCTGCGCCTTCCATCCGCGCTGCCCGCACGCGAATGCGCGTTGCTCGGCCGAGCGGCCGAAGCTACAAAGCATCCGCGGCGTGCAGGTGGCCTGCCATGCAGTGGAAGAGGGCCGTGCCTGAACGGCCCTCGCTCTCAGGGCATGTCGGCGAGCCGCCGGATCGCCTCGACCGCGCCGGGGTTCTCGAGCGCCGAAAGGTCGCCCGGTGGCTGTCCCGCGAGCACGCGGCGGATCACCCGCCGCATCGCCTTGCCGTTGCGCGTGCGCGGCAGATCGTCGACGCAATGCACGACCGCGGGCCGGAAGGGCTTGCCGAGGGCGGCTTCGATCGCGGCGGCCGCGCGCGCCGCCAGGTCGCCGCCGTCGGGCAGCCGATCCCCCGTCGCGTGCGGTACCAGCACCAGCACCAGCTTCTGTCCCTTCACCGGATCGGGCAGGCCGACCGCGGCGGCGTCCTTCAGCGGGAGCGCGGCCAGCAGCACGGCCTCGACCTCGGCCGGCCCGAGGCGCTTGCCCGCGATCTTGAGCGTGTCGTCCGAGCGGCCGAGCACGAAGAAATGGCCCTCGCCATCCTCGTAGACCAGGTCGCCATGCACCCAGCGGCCAGGCACCGCCTGCCAGTAGGCCTCGAGGTAGCGTGCATCGTCGCGCCAGAAGCCCTGCGTCATGCCCACGAAGGGCTGCGCGATGGTCAGTTCGCCGGGCACGCCGACCACCCGCGCGCCCGTGTCGTCGGCGGCGAAGGCCTGCACGCCCGGCGAGGCGCTGTTGAAGCCCGAGGCCTTGATCGGCCGCACCGGCACATTGGCGAGGATGGCGCCCGACGCCTCGGTCCCGCCCGTGTAGTTGATGAGCGGCAGCGCGCCGCGACCGAAGCGGCGGAAGAACCATTCGAAATGCTCGGGATCGAGCACCTCGCCGGCCGCCATCAGCATGCGCAGGCTGCGCAGGTCGCCCCGCGTGGCCGCGTCCGCATACGCCGCCAGGCTGCGGATCAAGGTGGGCGAGGCGCCGAAATGCGTCACGCCATGCCGCTCGATCATCGACGCGAAGCGCGACCAGTCGGGGAAGTCGGGCGCCCCGTCGTAGCACAGCAGCGTGGCGCCGGCGATCAGCGCGCCGATGACCGTGATCGGCCCGACGATCCAGCCCATGTCCGAAGGCCAGCACCAGGTGTCGCCGGCCCGCAGCTCGAAATGGAAGGCGCTGTCGTGCGCGATCTTGAGCGGGAAGCCGCCATGCACATGCACCGTGCCCTTGGGCGCGCCCGTGGTGCCCGAGGTGAACACGATCATGAAGGGATCGTTGGGATCCATCGAGACGAAGTCCGCGATCGGCTCGGCGCCGGCGACCTCATCCCATGGGCGGCGCTCGCAGGCGCCTTCGATGGCATCGCGGTCGCCGAGCACCACCACCTGCGCGAGCAGGGGCAGGCGCCCCAGCGCCTCGTTGACGGCCGCGGCCGCCGACACCCGGCGGCCGCGCCGCATGAAAGCCTCGGCCGCGATCAGCATGCGCGCCTGCGCGAGCTCGAGCCGCGAGACGATGGCCTCGGTGCCGAAGCCGGTGAACAGCGGCACGCACACGGCCCCGAGCGCGGCGATGGCGAGAAAGGCGATGGCTGCTTCCGCACCCATCGGCAGCATCAGCCCGATGCGGTCGCCGGGCGCGATACCCATCGCGCGCAAGCCGCCGGCGAAGCGGCGCACGCGCAGCGCGAGTTCCGCGTGGCTGATCCTTTCGACACGACCGTCCTCGGCCTCCGCGATCAGCGCGGGCTGCGTCGCGCGCTCGGGATCGCAGGACCAGCGCAATGCGCTGCGCACCCAGTTCAGGCGGCCGCCGTCGAACCAGCGCGGATGCGCGGCATCGGGTGCGTCGGTGCGAAAGCGTTGCCAGGGCGCATCCCAGACGATGTCGAGCTGCGCCAGCACGTTGCGCCAGTAGCCCGCCGGATCGTCGACCGAGGCCCGGTGCAGTTCGTCATAACCCGCCAGGCCCATGCGATGGGCGAGCGCGGTCAGTGGCGCCGAGGCGATGCGTTCGGCATCGGGCCGCCAGAGCGTGAGATCGGGGAATTCCATGCGCCGTCCTCCGTTCCTTCCGGCTCAGCCGCCGCGCCGGCGCGCGGCACGGAAATCCGGCGCGCGTTTCGCGAGAAAGGCGTCCACGCCTTCGCGCGATTCCGCGGTGCCGTAGTAGAGCGCCAGCGCCTCGAAGCCCAGCGCACCGATGGCGCGGATGTTCTCGGAGTCCGCATTGAACGAGCGCTTCGCGATCGCGATGGCGGTCGGGCTCTTCGCGAGGATCTCGGCACACCAGCGCGCCACCTCCGCATCGAGTTCGTCGGGCGGAACGACGCGGTTGACCAGGCCCATCGCCAGCGCCTCGTCGGCGCCGTAGCGGCGGCACAGAAACCACATCTCGCGCGCCCGCTTCTCGCCGGCCACGCGCGCGAGCAGCGCGGTGCCGAAGCCCGGATCGACCGAGCCCACCTTCGGTCCGACTTGGCCGAAGACCGCGTCGGTGCTCGCGATGGCGAGGTCGCACACCGTGACCAGCACGTTTCCGCCGCCGATCGCATAGCCCTGCACGCGCGCGATCACCGGCTTGGGGATGTCGCGGATCAGGCTCTGCAGCTCGTCCATCGGCAGGCCGATGGTGCCGCGCCCGCCGTAGCCGCCTTGCCCCTCGCCATGATCGGACTGGTCGCCGCCCGTGCAGAAGGCCTTGTCGCCGGCACCGGCGAGCACGACCGCGCCGATGTCGCGGTTCCAGCCGGCGCGGCCGATCGCGTGCAGCAGCTCTTCCACCGTGCGGCCGCGCAGCGCGTTGTAGCGCGCGGGGCGATCGATGGTGACGCGCGCGACGCCGTCCTTCTCTTCATAGCGGATGTCCTCGTAGTCGAAGGCGTCGTTCACAGCGCGGCCTCCACCACCGACAGCGCGGCATCGAAGGCATCCAGGCCCTGCGACAGTTCGTCGCGCGTGATCACGAACGGCGGCGACATCATCGCCACGTTGTACCGTCCATAGGCATGGACACCGCGCTTCATCAGCTCGCCGTAGAACAGCTTCATCGGCGCCGAGCCCTCGGGATGGTGCCATTCCACAAGCGGCTCGCGCGTCTCGCGGTCCTTCACCAGCTCGAGGCCGAAATGCGCGCCGAGCCCGCGCACGTCGCCCACCACCGGGTGCCTGCGCTGCAGTTCGCCGAGCCCCTCGCGCAGCCAGCCCTCGATCTCGAGGGCACGCTCGAACAATCCCTCCTCGAGATAGACCCGCAGCGCGGCGACGCCGCCCGCGACGGCAAGCACATGGCCCGCATGCGTGTGGCCCACGTCGAACAGCTCGGTGTCGAAGTGGCTCGCCACGCCTTCGCGCACCAGCACCCCGCCCAGCGGCGTGTACGAGGAGCTGGCGCCCTTGGCGAAGGACATAAGGTCGGGCAGCACGCCGAGCCGCGTCGCGGCGAAGGCGGCGCCGGTGCGGCCGAAGCCGGTCATCACCTCGTCGTACACCAGCAGGATGCCGTGGCGGTCGCACAGCGCGCGCACGCCCCGCAGATAGCCCTCGGGATAGATCACCATGCCGCTCGATCCCGTCATCGGCTCGAGCACGATGGCCGCGACGTTGTGCGCGCCCTCGTGCGACAGCACCTGCTCCAGATGCTGCAGCGCGCGCCGCGATTCCTCGGCCGGCTCGCGCGTGTGGAACGGACTGCGGTAGGGATAGGGAGTGAAGAACTTCACCATGCCCGGCAGGTTCGGCAGCGGGTCGCGCCATCGGTCCACGCCCGTCAGCGCGCTGCCGCCGATGGTGCTGCCGTGGTAGGAGCGGTAGGCGGTCAGCACCTTGGGCCGCCGCGTGACGAGGCGCGCGATCTTCACCGCATCGTCGTTGGCCTCGCCGCCGCCGCTCGCGAAGTGCACGCGCAGCCCCTCGCTCCAGGGCGAGATGCGGTTCAGCAACTCGGCGTATTCGGCGCGCACGTCGTTGAAGTAGCTCGAGGCCACCCAGCACAGCCGTTCGGCCTGCTGCTGTATCGCGCGCACCACCTTCGGATGCCCGTGGCCCAGCGGCACCGCCACGTAGCCGCTGGTCATGTCGAGATAGGCCTTGCCGTTCGTGTCGTGGAAATGGCAGCCCTTGGCATGCGTGATCACGGGCGGGTTGAGCCCGCCCTGTACCGACCACGACACCAGCACCTGCCGGTAGGCGGCGGGCAGGCTCGCGTTGGCCTGGCCATGGATCTGAAGGTCCATCGTCTGTCCTCTGTGTTGTTGCGTGAAGAAAAGTTGAAGCGGATCGCTGCGATGAAGCATAGGAATGCGGGTCCACGCGGACAAACCAAAGCTTTGGGGCCTCAGCCGCAAAGCAATTCGCGCTCGCCATGTCCCACCGAGCGCCCTTCCCCTCCCCTGAACCTGGAGCGATAGCCATGGCGCGCCAGCTTCCCCCCATGCTGTCGGTGCGCGTGTTCGAGGCCGCCGCGCGCCATGGCAGCTTCGCCAAGGCCGCGTCGGAACTCTTCGTCTCGGCCGGCGCGGTGGCCCACCAGGTGCGGCAGCTCGAGGACTGGCTCGGCCTGCCGCTGTTCCTGCGCACGCCGCGCTCGGTCGAGCTCACCGACGCCGGGCAGGCCTATCTGCGCGGCGTCGCGCCGCTGCTCGAGGAACTCGAACGCGTCTCGATGCGCTGGCGCCAGCATGCGGAGGGCGCCAGCGAGGTGACGGTCAGTGCCATGCCCTCGTTCGTGACGCGCTGGCTGATGCCGCGGCTCGGCGAGTTCCGCGCCGCGCATCCCGCGGTCGAGGTGCGCGTGCTCGCCGCGGTGGCACCGGTGGACTTCGCGCGCGATCGCGTCGACGTGGCGATCCGGCTCGGCACCGGCCCCTACCCCGGCATGGAGGCACAGCCGCTGCTGCGCGAGGCCTTCCATCCCGTCGCGAGCCCGCGCTGGCTGGAGCGGCACGGCATGCCCGCGTCGCCGCGCGATCTGTTGGGCAACGTGCTGCTGCACGACGAGTTCGAACCGCGCATTCCCGAGCAGATCAGCTGGGAGGCGTGGTTCGCGGCCCAGGGCGTGGCACCCGGCGCATCGCTGCGGCCGGCGCCCGCGTTGCGCTTCTCGCACAGCTATCTCGCGCTCGATGCCGCGGCCGCGGGGCAGGGCGTGGCGCTCGCTTCCGACGTGCTGGCGCGCGATGCGCTGCAGCGCGGCGAACTGGCACGGGTCTGGCCCGACGATCTGCCCGGCCCGTACCGCTACCACCTGCTGTGCCAGCGCGGCGCGCGGGACCGGCCCGCGGTCGCGGCGTTCACGCACTGGCTTCGCTCGGCGGCCGATGCTTTCTGAAGACAGCACGCCGGCGTTTACGTAGCATGTGCCGATGCAAGCTCCCCACGCCCCCTCGCTGAGCCCGTCCGCGCTGGCCTTCCTGCAACAGGCCGGCCTGCCCTACCGCCTGCACGCCCACGCCCCCGTCGTCTCCTTCGAGGACGCGCGCACGCTGCTGCCCTTCGACGCCAGCGCGATGGTCAAGTGCCTCGCGTTCCGCCTGCCCGACGGCCGCTACCTGCTGGCCGCGCTGCGCGGCCAGGACCGGGCCGACTACAAGCGCATCGCCGTTGCCTTCGGCGTGCGCCGCGCCGACCTGCGGCTCGCGGCCGACGAGGAGCTCGCCACCGACCTGCAGATGGTGCCCGGCGGCGTGGCGCCGCTGCCGGTGGGCGGCGCGCGCGTGATCGTCGACGAGGCGGCGGCGCGCCTGGTCACGCTCTACTGCGGCACCGGCCGCAACGATTCCACGCTCGAGATCGAAACGGCCGCGCTGCTGCGCGCCACGGGCGCGGGCATCGCGCCGCTGGCCAAGCCCTGAGCTACAGCCCGTCGCTCACACCTTGTCAGCGCAGCCAGCTCGCCGGCACGGTGATGAGCTGCGGGAACAGCACGAACAGGAACATCAACCCGGTGAGCGACAGCAGGAAGGGCCACACGCCCTGGATCACCTGGTCGAGGCTCACGCGCGAGGTGCCGGCCACCACGTTGAGCACGGTGCCCACCGGCGGCGTGAGCAGGCCGATGGCGTTGTTCATGATGAACATCACGCCGAAGTAGACGGGGTCGATGCCGGCCTTGTGGATCACGGGCATCAGGATCGGCGTCATGATCAGCACGGTGGGCATCAGGTCGAGCGCGGTGCCCACGATGATCACCAGCACCATGATCACGAACATCAGCAGGATCTTGTTGTCGACGAAGGGCTCGAGCAGTTCGCTGACCTGCGCCGGGATGTTGGCGATGGTGATGAGCCAGGCCGACACCAGCGCCGAGGCCACGAGGAACAGCACGGTGCTCGAGGTCTTGGCGGCGCTGAGCACCAGCTCGGGCAGGCGCGGCATCTCGAGCTCGCGGTAGACGAAGCGGCCGACCACGAAGGCATAGACCACCGCCACCACGGCGGCCTCGGTGGGCGTGAACACGCCGAACTTCATGCCGCCGATGATCACCAGCGGCAGCACCAGCGCCCACACGCCATCGAGCAGCGCGCGGCCCAGGCTGCCCGCGCTGAAGCTGCGCACCGCGACGTTCTTCTCCTTCTTCGCGCACAGCCACCAGGTGGCGGTGAGCGTCAGCGCCATCATGATCCCGGGGAACAGGCCGGCGAGGAACAGCTTGGTGATCGAGATCTGCGCCACCACGCCGAACACCACGATGGCGATCGAGGGCGGGATCACCGGCGCGATGATGCCGCCGGCCGCGATCAGGCCGGCCGCGCGCGGCACGTCGTAGCCGGCCTTGCGCATCATCGGGATCAGCAGCGCCGCGACGGCGGCGGTGTCGGCCACGGCCGAGCCCGAGATGCTCGCGACCACGGTGGCCGCGATGATCGCCACGTAGCCCAGGCCGCCGCGCACATGGCCGACCAGCGCGCCGGCCACCTTGACGATGCGCGCCGACAGGCCGCCCGCGTTCATCAGCTCGCCCGCGAGCATGAAGAAAGGCACCGCCATCAGCGGATAGTTGTTGACGCCCTCGAGCATGTTCTGCGCGAGGATCTGGGTGTCGAAGTTGCCCAGGTGCACCATCAGCGCGACGCCGCAGACGAGCAGCGCGAAGGCGATGGGCATGCCGAAGGCCATGGCCCCGAGCAGCGAGGCGATGAAGACGAAGATGGTCATGGATGTCCCGTGTTCTTTTGGTTCGCGCTCATTCGCCCGCGCTGCCGGTGTCGTTGACCAGTTCCTCGCGCGCCATGCGGCCCGTGAAGAGCCGCCACAGCGAGCCGACCAGCATCAGCGCCATGCCCACGCTACTGACGAGCAGGCAGGCATAGACCAGGCCGATCGGCACGCCGGTGACGGGCGCGCGGTCGTCCATGCCGATCACCACCAGCTTCCAGCTGCCGTGCGCGAGCAGCAGGCAGCAGGCCAGCGCGCCGAGGTCGGCCACGCCGCGGCAGAAGCGCTGGCCGCGCTCGCCGAGCCGCGCGACGACGGTCGACATGCCCAGGTGCGCGTTGTCCTTCATCACCAGCAGCGCACCGATCAGCGTGAGCCACATGAAGACGAAGCGCGAGGCTTCCTCCGAGAACACGATGCCGGAGTTGAAGGCGTAGCGCAGCACGACGTTGCCGAACACGAGCGCGACCATCACGGCCATCATCGCGATCATCAACACGTTGGCGCCGCGCTCGAAGAGGCGGGAAAGCATGGGGAGTCTCCTGTTGTAGTTGGTTCTTGCACCCGGCCGCCTCAGCGCCCCGGGCCGGCCGGTTCGATGCGATAGAAGCGCAGGGCGTTGCCGCGCCAGACCGCGTCGCGCGCCGCGTCGTCGAGACCGTCCAGTCCCTCGGCCACCGCGCGCACCACCTCGGCCATGGACGCGCGCAGGCCCGACACCGGCAGGTTGCTCGCGAACATGCAGCGCCCGGCGCCGAAGATCTCGACCGTCTCGCGCACCACGCGCACGTTGCTGTCGGCGCTCCAGGGCGCATCGGGCAGGCCGAATTCCGAGAGCTTGACCATCACCTCGGGCAGCGCCGCGAGCGCGCGCATGCCGCGCCGCCAGTGCGCGAGGCCGGCCTCGCTGCGGTCCCAGGGCAGGCCCGCATGCTCGAGCGCCACGCGCAGCCCCGGAAAGCGCGCGACGGCCTCGGCCGCTTCCTCCAGGTGCCAGTAGGGCACGCGCACGTCCCACAGCAGGCCGTTGTCGCGCAGCAGGCCCAGGCCCGCGCACCAGCGTTCGTCCTGCAGGGTGCCGGGCTCGCCGCGCACGCTGTGATCGGGGCCGCGCGAGATGCGCGGCTTGCAGCGCACGCCGCGCACCAGCGGCCATTCGGCCTGCGCGCGCATCTGCGCTTCGGCATCGCTCGCGAGGAATTCGACATTGGCCACCACCGCATTCGGAAAGCCGTGCGTCGCATGGACGGCATGCAGCCAGCGCGTCTCGGCCAGCGACTCGGCGCGCGAGCGCTCGGCCTCCACATGCACCGTGGCCACCACCACCGGCAGGCCCTCGGTGGCGGCACGGTAGTCGGCCACGCCGAAGTCGCGCCGCAACACCGCGTAGTCGCCGAGGAAGAAGGCCTCGGCGTCGTAGCCGTCCTGCAGCCAGGGGAAGTGCCCCTCGCCCAGGTGCCACAGGTGGTGGTGCGCATCGACGATGGCGGCGGGAAGCACGGCGCTCACGGCTGCGCGTCCATCGCCTTGAGCACCGCGTCGCCGTTCTTCTCGACGTACATCCTGCGCGTCTCCTCGCGCACCACCTGGCGGATGCTCGCGACGTCGGGCGTCTCGTTGATCTGCATGCCCTTGGCGCGCAGCTGGGCGATGGCGTCCTTCTCGCCGTCGTTGTTGAGCTTGCGCTGGAAGTTCGCGGCCGCCGCGGCCTCCTCGAGCATCGCCTTCTGGAACTCGGGCTTGAGCGCATCGAAGCGCGCCTTGTTCATGATCACCACCAGCGGCGTGTAGGCATGGCGCGTGAGCGAGAGGTACTTCTGCACCTCGTACATCTTCGACGACAGCATCAGCGTGGGCGGGTTCTCCTGCCCGTCGACCGCGCCCGACTCGAGCGCGCCGAACACCTCGGCGAAGGGCATCGGCTGCGGGTTCGCGCCCAGCAGCTGGAAGGCCTTGAGGTGCGAGGGATTGGGCGTGGTGCGGATCTTCAGGCCCTTGATGTCGGCCGCGCCGTTGATCGGCCGCTTGTTGTTGCCCAGGCTGCGAAAGCCGATCTCCCAGAAGGCCAGGCCCTTGATCTGGTGCGTGCCGAGTTCGTCGAGCAGCGAGCGGCCGACCGGGCCGTCGAGCGTGCGGTAGGCCTGCTGCGCATCGGCGAACTGGTAGGGCAGGTCGAGCGCATTGAGCTTGGGCGCGAGGCCGGTCACGAAGGGGTTGCCGGTGGCGCCGATGTCGATGGTGCCGCTGCGCACGCCGGTCACCAGCGTCACGTCGTTGCCGAGCTGGCTGTTGGCGAAGACCTGGATCTCCACCGCGCCGCCGGTGCGCTCCTTCACGCGCTTCGCGAACTCGAGCGCGGCCTTGTGCTGCGAATCGCTCTCGGGCACGGTGTGGCTGAAGCGCAGCTTGACCGGCGCCTGCGCCGCGGCGCCGCCGGCGCCGAGGCCGAGCAGCGCGGCCAGCAGCGCGCCGGCCAGGGACCTGAAATTCCTGTGCATGGTTGTCGTCTCCTGTCGTTGAAATTCGGGGAAGGCGCGCGCCTTCCAGGGGCCGCCGCTCAGACCGTGACCTTGGCTTCCTTGACCACCTTGGCCCACTTGTCCTTCTCGGTGCCGATGAACTCGGCGAACTTCGCGGCGCTGCCGCCGCCGTCCTCGGCGCCGTAGCTCGCGAGCTTCTCCGCCACGTCGGGCAGGGCGAGCACGCGGTTGAAGTCCTCGTTCATGCGCTGCACCATCGCGGCGTTCATCTGCGCCGGCCCGACCAGGCCGTACCAGGTGCTGGCGTCGAAGCCCGGGTAGCCGAGCTCTGCCACGGTGGGCACCTCGGGATGCGCCTTCGAGCGCCGCGGCCGCGTCTGCGCGATCGCCACCAGCTTGCCGCTGGCCACGTGCGGCGTGGCCGAGGTCATGGTCTCGAAGCTGTAGTCGATCTGGCCGCCGATCAGGTCGGTGAGCATCGGGCCCGAGCCGCGGTAGGGCACGTGCAGCGCATCGACGCCCGCGCGCAGCTTGAAGAGTTCGATCGCCAGGTGCTGCGAGGCGCCCGCGCCCGAGGAGCCGAAGGTCACGGTGCCCGGCTTGTCGCGGCACAGCGCCACCAGGTCCTTGACCGTACGCGCCGGCTTCGAGGGGTTGCAGATCAGCAGGTTCGGCGTGACGCCCACCAGCACCAGCGGCGTGAAGTCGCGCTCCACCACGTAGCCCAGCGTGGGATAGAGCGCGGGCGCGATCGCATGGTTGCTGATGTTGGTCATCAAGAGCGTGGTGCCGTTGTTCGGCTGCTTGGCGACGTACTCGGCGGCGATCACGCCGCCCGCGCCGGCCTTGTTCTCGACCGTGACCGGCACGCCCCACAGCGTGGCGAGCTTCTGCGCCATCACGCGCGCCATCACGTCGGTGCCGCCGCCGGGCGGAAAGCCGACGACGATGCGCACGGGCGTGGTGGGCAGCGGCGCGGTCTGCGCGCGCACGGTGGCGAAAGGCAGGGCCGCGCCGGCGGCCAGTGTCGATGCGATGAAGCGGCGGCGTTGCATGGCGTTGTCTCCTGGTGTTCTTTTCGAGGCTTACATCGACTCGGCCAGCAGGGCCTGGTAGTCGGCCACGCTGGCTTCTCGCGGATTGGTCTTGTGGCAGTGGTCCTTGAGCGCGCCTTCGATCACGCGCGGGAACAGGTCGGGCGAGACGTCGAGCGCGGCCAGGCCCGTCGGCAGGCCGAGGCGCGCGCTCATGGCCGCGACGGCCGGCGCCACCTCGTCGCCGCCGCCCAGCCCCATGGCCTGCGCCATGCGCGCGAGGCGCTCGTCCTTGCGCATCGACTCGGCCTGCGCGTTGAAGCGGATCACGGCCGGCAGCAGGATCGCATTGAGCGTGCCGTGGTGCAGGCGCGGCGCGATGCCGCCGAGCGAATGGCTGAGGCTGTGCACGCAGCCCAGTCCCTTCTGGAACGCGAGCGCGCCCTGCATCGAGGCGCTCATCATGTTCAGGCGCGCCTCGCGGTCGCCGGGCGTGGCGGTGGCGCGTTCGATGTTGCGCCAGGCTCGGCGCAGGCCGTCGAGCGCGATGCCGTCGGCCGGCGGATTGAAGGCCGGCGCCATGAAGGTCTCCATGCAATGCGCGATCGCGTCCATGCCGGTGGCGGCGGTCAGCATCGGCGGCAGGCCCAGCGTGAGTTCGGGATCGCACAGCGCGACGCGCGGCACCAGGTGCGGCGAGAGCACGCCGACCTTGCGGCCGTCGTCGAGGATCAGCACCGCGCCGCGGCCGACCTCGCTGCCGGTGCCGGCCGTGGTGGGCACGGCGATCACCGGCGCGGTGGCCGCGGTGATGCGCGCCACGCCACCCTCGATGGCCGCGAAGGACTTCAGCGGCCCCTCGTGCGTGGCGCACACGGCCACGCCCTTGGCGAGGTCGATCGGCGAGCCGCCGCCGACCGCGACGATGCCGTCGCAGCGGTGCTCGGCATAGAGCGCCACGGCCGCGCGCATCGCGCGCTCGGTGGGGTTGGAGGGCGTGCCGTCGAACACGACGAATTCGCGGCCCGCGCCGAGCTGCGCGGTCACGCGCTCGAGCACGCCCGCGGCACGCACACCGGCGTCGGTCACGACCAGCGGGCGGCGGATACCGAGGCGGTCGCACTCCTGCGCCAGCAGCTGCACGGCGCCGAAATCGATCTGGATCTGGGTGATGTAGTTGATGAGCGCCATGCGCGGGTTCCTTGTCTCGGCGGTGGTCCGGGTGCCGGTGTCTCGCTTGAGCGAGCACCGGTCGTCGTGGGCCGCGAGTCTAGGAACGGGTGCCGGGGGCGGCAACGTGGATTTACTTGAAGTCCGGGCGAGAAAAATTCACAAGCCGCGGGCCCTGCCGGGCGCGAGTTTTTCTTGAAGACCACCCCAGTTTTTTTCGTTTGGCCGCGCGCGGGCCGCTCCCTAGACTTCGGCCCGTTCGCAACCCGCCCCCTACGAAAGAGACAAGCCGACATGACCTCGCTCATCCTGGTCGAGCGCGACGACCGCATCGCGACCGTGACCCTCAACAAGCCCGACAAGATGAATGCCATGGACCAGGTCATGTGGCAGGGCCTGGCCGATGCCTTCGCCGAGCTCTCGGCCGACGACGAGCTGCGCTGCGTGGTGCTGCGCGGCGCCGGCGGCAAGGCCTTCTCGGCCGGCGCCGACATCGAGGAGTTCCAGCGCAGCCGCGCCAATGCGGCGCAGGCCGCCGCCTATGCCGAGGTCACGCACCGCGCGATGCATGCGATCGCCACCAGCAAGCACCCCACGCTCGCGGTGATCGAGGGCGCCTGCGTGGGCGGCGGGCTCGAGATCGCCACCGTCTGCGACATGCGCATCTGCGGCAGCTCGAGCCGCTTCGGCGTGCCGGTCAACAAGCTCGGCCTGGTGATGTCGTACGGCGAGCTCGGCGGCCTGGTCGACCTGGTCGGCGGCGCGACCGCGCTCGAGATCGTGCTCGAGGGCCGCGTGTTCGATGCCAAGGAGGCCTTCGAGAAGCGCCTGGTGAACCGCGTGGTCGACGACGCCGCGGTGCTCGAGCAGGGCTACGCGACCGCGCGGCGCATCGCCAACGGCGCGCCGCTGGTGGCGCGCTGGCACAAGAAGTTCGTGCGCCGGCTCGCGCAGCCCGCACCGCTGTCGGCGGAGGAGAACGCCGAGGCCTACGCCTGCTTCGACACCGAGGACTTCCGCATCGGCTTCCAGGCCTTCCTGGCCAAGAGCAAGCCGGTCTTCACGGGCCGCTGAGCCCGCCACCCTCCTTTCAGATCCGGAGCCCCCGCGTGACCCTTCCCCTTTCCCGCATCAAGGTCCTCGACGTCAGCCAGATCATGGCCGGCCCTTTCTGCTGCATGCTGCTCGGCGACATGGGCGCGGACGTCATCAAGGTCGAGACGCCCGGCATCGGCGACCAGACCCGCCGCTCGATGGGCTTCAGGCTCAAGGGCGCCGACAGCGGCGGCTTCCTCGCGCTCAACCGCAACAAGCGCAGCATCGAGATCGATCTCAAGAACCCGGCCGGCCTCGAGGCCTTCTACGCGCTCGTGAAGGACGCCGACGTGCTGGTCGAGAACAACCGCCCCGGCGTGGCCGCGCGGCTGAAGATCGACTACGAGACCCTGCGCCAACTCAACCCGCGGCTGGTGTACGCGAGCATCTCGGGCTTCGGCCAGACCGGTCCCTGGGCCAAGCGCCCGGGCCTGGACCTGATCGCGCAGGCCATGACCGGCGTGATGAGCGTGATGGGCCACCCGGGCGAGCCGCCGGTGAAGTCTGCGATCCCGCTGGCCGACCTGGGCGCGGGCCTGTTCGCGGCCTACGGCATCCTCAGCGCGGTGATCGGCCGCGGCCTCACGGGCGAGGGCCAGTTCGTCGATGCCTCGCTGTTCGAGACCGCGCTGGGCCTGTCGGTGTGGGAGTCGGCCGAGTACTGGGGCACGGGCCAGGTGCCCACGCCGATCGGCAGCGCCAACCGCATGAGCGCGCCCTACCAGGCGGTGCGCGCCTCCGACCGCCCCTTCGTCATCGGCGCGGCCAACCCCAAGCTCTGGACCGCGCTGTGCGGCGTGATCGGGCGCGAGGACCTGGTGCGCGACGCGCGCTTCACCGACAACGTGCTGCGCATCCGCAACCGCGTGGTGCTCATCGAGGAGCTGGAGCGCGAGTTCGCGCGCCGCACCGCCACCGAATGGGTCGATGCGCTGCTGGCCGCGGGCGTGCCGGCCGCGCCGATCTACGACTACGCCGAGGCCCTCGCGAGCGAACAGGCGGTGGCGCGCAACATGGTGCTGAAGATCCAGCATCCGGTGGAGGGCGAGACACGCGCCCTGGGCTTTCCGGTCAAACTCGGCGGCACGCCGCAGCAGGTGCGGCATCCGGCGCCGCTGCTGGGCCAGCACACCGAGCAGGTGCTCGGCGAGATCGGAATGACGGCCGAGGACATCGCCGCGCTGCGAAGCAACGGCGCGTTCGGCGCGGCGCATGCCGCGGCCGACGCGACAGCGGACTGAGACACGCAAGAAACACAACGAGACGGAGACAAGACCATGCAGGAAAGCACCATCGACCTCTCGCGCCGCCGCTGGCTCGGCGCCATCCCCGCGCTCTCGGGTGCGCTGCTGCTCGCACCCGGCTTCGCACGGGCGCAGGCCGGCCCCTATCCACACAAGCCGATCGAACTGGTCGTGCCCTGGCAGGCCGGTGGCGGCGCCGACGTGGTGGGCCGGGCCTTCGGCGCGGCGGTCGCCAAGTACCTGCCGCAGCCGGTGGTCGTCATCAACAAGCCCGGCGCGAGCGGCGTGCTCGGGCTGGGCGACGTGGTCAATGCCAAGCCCGACGGCTACCGCATCGTGCTGTCGTCGACCGAACTGACCTTTCTCAATCACTTGGGCCTGGCCAAGTTCTCGTACAAGGACCTGCGCCCGATCGCTCGGCTCAATGCCGACCCGGCCGCGGTGGTGGTGCGCGCCGACGCGCCCTACGCCACGCTCGAGCAGTTCCTCGACGCCGCGCGCAAGGGCGACGCGAACATCCGCGTGGGCAATGCGGGCCATGGCTCGACCTGGCACATGGCGGCCGCCGCGCTGGCCGAGAAGACCGGCGCGAAGTTCAACCACATTCCCTATGCCGGCGGCGCGCCCGCGGTGCTGGCGCTGCTCGGCGGCCACATCGACGCGGTGACCGTGAGCACGGCCGAGGTGTCGAGCTACGTGGCCGCGGGCAAGCTCAAGGCGCTGGCCGTGATGGCCGACCGGCGCGTGGCCGACGGCTTCGAGAAGATCCCGACGCTCAAGGAACGCAACATCGACCTGTCGATCGGCATCTGGCGCGGCCTGTCGGCGCCGCGCGGCACGCCCGACGACGTGATCGCGGTGCTCAAGGGCGCGGTCGCGAAGGCCGTGAAGGAACCCGCCTGGCTCGAGGCGCTGACCAAGCTGCACTTCAGCACCGACACCTATGCCGACGATGCCGCGCTCGAGGCGGTGATGGCCAGGGAGAGCGAGTTCTTCAAGGCGCTCGCGGGCAAGATCAACCTCTCGAGCTGAGGTACGGCGCACGGCCGAGAATCGCGTGATGGCTTTCGAATTCAGCGAACCCTTCGTCGACGCGCACCAGCATTTCTGGAAGCTCGATGCGCATCCCTATCCCTGGCTGCAGGGCGAGACGGTGCCGAACTTCCGCTACGGCGACTACTCGGCGCTGAAGCGCAACTACCTGCCGGCCGATCTCGCGCGCGACACGCGCGGCTTCGTGCCGGCGCGCACGGTGCACATCGAGGCCGAGTGGGAACGCACCGATCCGGTGGCCGAGACCCGCTGGCTCACCGGGCTCGCAGCCACCGAGGGCCGGCCCTCGGCGATCGTCGCGCATGCGACGCTCGATCGCGGCGACGTGGCCGAGGTGCTCGCGGCGCAGGCCGCGTTCGCGCTGGTGCGCGGCATCCGCCACAAGCCGGTGACGGCCGCGTCGGCCGCCGAGGCCGCACGCGGCGTGGCGGGCTCGATGGACGATCCGCGCTGGCGCGCGGGCTATGCGCTGCTCGAGAGGCACGGACTCTCGTTCGACCTGCAGGCGCCCTGGTGGAACCTCGACCAGGCCACGCAGCTCGCGCGCGACTTTCCGCGCACGCCGCTGATCCTCAACCACAGCGGCCTGCCCGCGGACCGCGGCGCCGAGGGCCTCGCGGGCTGGCGCCGCGCGCTCGAGCGGCTGGCCGATGCGCCCAACACCGCGATCAAGATCTCGGGCCTGGGCCAACGCGGCCTGCCGTGGACCGAGGCAGCCAACGTGCCGCTGATCCGCGATGCGATCGCGATCTTCGGCGCGTCGCGCTGCATGTTCGCGAGCAACTTCCCGGTCGACAGCCTCGTGGCCAGCTACGAGACCCTTCTGCGCGGCTTCCTCGCGGCCATCGCCGGGCACTCCGACACGGAACGCCGGCAGCTGCTGCACGACAACGCCGTGCGGCTCTACAGGCTCTGAGCCGCCGCCTCGTCCTTCGCGCGCTCTTCGTGCACCCATGACACGAAGGCCGCGATGCGCGCATCGGCGGCGCGGTCCTGCGGATAGACCATGAAGTAGGAGAACTCCACCGGCAGCGTGACGTCGAAGGGCCGCACCAGCAGGCCGTCGGCCAGGTCCTTCATCACCCAGTTCTTCTTCACCAGCGCCACGCCGAGCCCGTCGACCGCGGCGGCGATCACCAAGTGGCTGGGCCAGAACGAGGGGCCGCGCGTCACGTCCACGTCGCTCACGCCCGCATGCTCGAGCCACATGCCCCAGTCGGGATTGCTCACGTCGCTGTAGGTGCTGTTGTCGTGCAGCAGCACGTGGTGCTTGAGGTCGGCCGGCGTGCGCAGCGGATGCTCGCCCTGCATCAGCGCCGGGCTGCAGACCGGGAACACCTCGACCGGCAGGCACAGCTCGGAGTGCAGGCCCGGGTAGATGCCGCGGCCGTAGCGCACCGCCATGTCGAAGTCCTCGCGCGTGAAGTCGACCATGTGCTTGGAGGTCGAGATCTCGAGGTCGATGTCGGGGTAGGCCTGCATGAAGCGGCGCATGCGCGGGATCAGCCACTTGACCGCGAAGGTCGGCGGCAGGTTGATCTTGAGCGAGGGCGTGCCCTGCGACTGGCGCAGCTGCTGCGTCGCGTACATCACCTGCTTGAAGGCTTCCTGGATGCCCGGCAGGTAGGCCTTGCCGGCGGCGGTGAGCGCGAGCGACTTGGTATCGCGCACGAACAGCGCGATGCCGAGGTTCTCTTCGAGCGTCTTGATCTGGTGGCTCACGGCCGAGGGCGTGACGAAGAGCTCGTCGGCCGCGCGCGTGAAGCTCAGGTGCCGCGCCGCGACCTCGAAGGCACGCAGCGGATTGAGCGGGGGAATGGGGCGCGACATGGTGGACGGATTCCTTCGGGAGCGGGCACGGGACGGGGGCGCGGGGCCTTCAATATTTTCTACGCAATGCTTCGAGAAAAACTCGTTTGCCGCGCCGCGCCGCGATTCCTAGACTGCCCTTCACGCCGACGCACAGCCAGTCGGGACAACGTCAATTGACGCTCAACGCTTTCGGACCAACCCCCATGAACCCAGAACTGCGCCCAGGCGCCCTCGCCCGCCGCGAACTCGTGATCGACCGCCTGCGCACCGTCGACTTCCTCGGCGAGGACCTGCGCATCTATGCCACGCCCGAGCTGGTGCGCGACGTCGAGCAGACCTGCCTCGACTTCCTGCTCGACCACGTGGGCGCGGGCGAATCCTCGGTCGGCACCGCGATCGCGCTCAAGCACGTGGGCGCCACGCTGCTGGGCCAGCCGGTGCGCATCGAGGCGCGCGTGCGCGCGGTCGACGGCCGTGGCGTGGACTTCGAGTTCACGGTGCACGAAGGCGACAAGGAGGTCGCGAGCGGCACGCACAGCCGCTTCGTCGTCGACGTCGCGCGGCTGCGCGCCAAGGTGCACGCGGCCGTCGCCCAGAGCGCGAACGCCTCGTGAGTTCCTGATCTTCCGCGGGCCCCGGCCCGCGGCTCCCCGTGCCGGACGGCGGCGCGCCAGCACCACGGTGCGGGCGTGCGGCCGTTCCTCACCCGCGCGGCGAAAGCCGAACCCGCAACCTGGTTGCATCTTCAAAAAGAAACGAGACAGACCGATGTTCAAGACCCTCGCCTCCGCCCTCTTCGCACTGGCCACCGCCTGTGCCTCGCTCGCCTTCAGCGCCTCGGCCGGCGCGCAGGACCTGACCGGCAAGGTCACGCGCACGCCCACCGGCTACCTGATGGTGCTGCGCAACGGCGACGACGTGCTCGCGCACCTCGAGCGCCTCGCCGTGGTCGAGCAGATACCGAGCGCCAGCATCGTGGGCATCGGCTTCATGCGCGAGGCCACCTTCGGCTTCTACGACTTCGCGAAGAAGGTCTTCAACCCGAAGACCTTCAAGGACGTGGAGCTCGCCAACCTCACGGGCTCCATCGCCTGGAAGGAAGGTAAGCCCTCGATCCATGCCCACGGCATCGTGACCGACGGCAGCTTCATCGGCGCGGGCGGCCACCTGCTGGGACTGACCGTGGGCACGGGCTCGTGCGAGATCACGGTGATCCTGCATCCGCAGCGGCTCGAGCGCTTCGTCGATCCTGCGATCGGGGCGAATGTGCTGGGGTTGCATCCGGGCGCGAAATAAACGCGAAACAGGCGCGGAGGCCCCGTTCTCCTCGACCTGGCATTCGGTCTCGGTGCGCAAACCCTGGCGGGTCGAAGTGGCGACTGCATTACATACGTGATACAATTTCAGCCATGAAATCATGCACCTTGCCTGCCGTTCGCGTGGAGCCGGAACTGCGTGCTGAGCTCGAAGCGGTCCTGGGCGCGGAGGAAACCATCAGCACCTTCGTGGCCGATGCGGTGCGCCGCGCCGTCGACTTCCGCCGTGTCCAGACGGAGTTCTACGCGCGTGGGGAGGCCGCTTGGCAAGAATATCTACGAACTGGTGTTTCGCACCCTGCGGCCGAAGTGTTCGATCGCATGCAGGCACGCATTGACGCGCGACGTCGCGAGCTACAAAGCCCCAACACGTGAGCGAGTTGTTTGGGGTCGAGATGACCCCGCAGGCCGAGGATGACCTCGAGCGCTTGTTTGAATTCCTCGTCGCCAGGTCGGAGACCTTGGAGGAACTGGACCATGCGCAGCGTGTACTGGACCAGCTTCGCGCCAGTATCGAGACGCGACTGGCCGAGAATCCTTGGGCTTATCGGAAGGCGGGGGACGGCAGGCGTACAACGCGCCGGGAGTTGGTCGTCGGCCTGGGATCCGCAGGCTATGTGGCCCTCTACGAAATCCTTCCCGGGCAGCAAATCAAGGTGTTGGCCGTTCGTCATCAGCGCGAAGAGGACTACCACTGAGACGATGCGGCTGCAGGTCCGCGGCTCGGGCTTGCGGACGGAGTCACCACTCGGGTGAAGTGAGACGAGCGTCGATGACCCGCCGAGTGGGCGGGAAGCCTCATCAAGCCGGGCTGTTCGCGCCGACCGCGTGCTCGGTCACCGCATCGGTGTCGAAACGCGGCGCCTGCCCGGACGCGCCGCCCTCGGCCTGAAGCGCCAGATCGAAGGCATGAACCCGGTGGTTCGGTGCCCGGTTGATCATCAGCCGCATGACATCGGCGCGCGCGTAGTGCCCCGCGGGATCGGCGGCCGCCTTGGCCACCGCGATCTCGCCCAGGTCGATCTCGGCGCAGATGACGCCCTCCCAGGTGTCCGGCATGCGTTCGGACAGCGGGTTGCCATGCGGCCCGTAGATGACGGAGTGACCTCCCCCGACCGTGAACAGCGCATGCTTGGCCGGCGTATCGCAGATCTGCGACACCATCGACGCCGAGGTCACGGCCGATGGGGCCAGCACGAAGCAGCCACCCTCGAGCGCATAGGTCTGCGTCGCCGCGAGGCTGACCTCCGCGCCCAGCGCGTAGGCGTTCTCCTTGTAGAGGCTGAAGCCGGGCCAGGCGGCGATGTGCAGCTGCTCGTTCTGGCTGTACATCGCAAACTTCGTGAGTGGCTGCAGATGCTCCCAGCAGGAGAGCGCGCCGATGCGGCCCAGCGGCGTGTCGCTCACCACGAGGTCGCTGCCATCGCCTTCGCCGAAGACGGTTCGCTCCATGTGCGTCGGCTTGAGCTTGCGCCGGCGCGAAACGGTCTCGCCCTGGTCGTCGATGATCCAGTTGCCGACGTACAGGCTCGCGCCCAGCCGCTCGACGACACCGAGCGACACGAAGATGCCGCACTGCTTCGCGGCCGCGGCGATGCGCCGCGCGCCCTCGCTGTCGTAGCTGAAGGCGTTCTCGAAGAAGCGCCGCACCCATCCCTTGCCGAAGCCCCAGGCCGGCGCGTCGAGCCAGACCCACCAGGGATAGCCCGGGATCCAGTCCTCCGGAAAGGCCACGATGGCGGCGCGCTTGCCGGCCGCCTCCTCGATGTAGCGCACGGTGAGATCGATGGCGGCGTCGTGGTCGCAGAAACCCGGCGCGGCCTGCACCACGGCCGCGAGGAACTTGGGAGGGAAAAGGGGCGACGGCGCGCCGGTGGATGCATTCATGGACGAAGCGCTCCTCGAAGGATGAGTGAATGAGGGGATGGGTGGGAGAAGGCTCAGGCGCGCGCGGAGGCACCGACGCTCGCTGGCGGCGGCACCGGCTCGGCCACGGCCTCGCGGGTCAGCCCGAACAGGCCGTCGATGCGCTGGCGCTCGGCCGCGCCGTGGGGCCGCAGCCATGCGAAACCGGCGTAGATGGCCAGGTTCACGGCCAGCGCGATCACGCCCGAGGTCAGGCCCCAGGCGGCTTCGAGCTGCCGGGCGAAGAAGCTCTCGAGCACGATGACGAGCACGAAGCCCACGACCATGCCCGCGATCGCCCCTTCCTTGGTGCCGCGCTTCCAGAAGATGCCCAGGAACTGCGGCACCGCGAGCTGGATGACACCCTGGTAGGCCAGCACCGCGAGCGTGAACAGCGCCGGCAGCTTGAGGCAGGCGACCCAGGCGGCCAGGGCCGTGAGAACCACCATGCCGATCTTCGACACCGTGACCAGCTGCCGCTGGCTCAGCGTGGCGTAGTTCCCGACCAGGTCGTTGGCGATCTGCGCGCCCGTCGCCTGGATGCTGCCGTCGGTGTGGCCGATCGATGCGGCCAGCAACACCACGCCGGCCAGCCCGAGCAGCAGCAGGCCACCCGCTTCCTGGCTCACGATGAACCACACGTCCTCGGGATGGCTGGCCACGGAGGGTAGCTGCGAGGCGAGCATGCCGAAGATCAGCAAGGGGATGCAGAACACCAGCGACGCGGGCATCGCGATGGCCGCCGATTTCTTCAGCGCGGCCACGCCGTCGGCGGTGAACAGGCGCACGAAGATGAACGGCAGGCACCAGCCGCCGATGGTGCTGGTGAACAGCAGGCTGAACAGGTAGAGCGGCCCTTCCTTCGAACCGAAGGAGGGCAGCGAGAACATCGCGGGATCGAGCGACTGCAGTCGCACGCCCTTGCTGGTCCACAGCCACACGACCAGACCGCACAGCATGAGGCTGCCGAAGATGTAGGCCACGATGCCCTGGTACATGTCCGAGATGATCACGCCGCGCATGCCCATGCGCACGGTCCAGATCTGCCGGATCGCGACCACCACCACGCCGAGGATCACCGCCTCCGAGAAGGGCAGCGCACCAAGCGACATGAAGTGGAAGAGGCCGCCCATCGCCTGCATCGCGAGCACCAGCCAGGGGAAGCCCGACACGATGCCGATCAGCGCCGCGATGGTGCGGATGTGCCTGGAGTCGTAGCGCAGGGCGAACAGGTCGGGCTGCGTGCGCAGGTCGAAGCGCTGGCCCCAGGTCCACACGCGCTGCGACATGGCGTACATCAGCACCACCGTCATGAGGCTGTAGGCCAGCACGTAGAACGAGATCACGCCGGCACTGACGGCCAGGCCCGCGAAGGCGGTGAACATCGCGCCCGGATACCAGGTGTTGAGGAAGGACATCGCCTGGTAGTTGGCCCCGAACGAGCGGCCGCCCACGGCGTAGTCGGTAAAGGACCGGTCCTTGCGGTAGCTGCGGTGCAGCACGTAGATGATGACCAGGAAGAAGGCCAGCTGGAGGCCAAATGTCAGCACCATGGCTTCACCCCCTTCCCGCTTCGCCGTATTCGGCGACATAGGCGGCCACCACGCTGGCCGCGACCGACACGCTGAGCGCGAGGAAATAGAACAGGGTCGGCGGCAGGCCGAGGATCGGCGCCCGGTGATCGTTGACGAGCCAGTGCACGGGCGGCAGCAGGAGCAGCAGCGCATTGAGCAGGAACCACCACCGGATCGAGGCCGGTAGCCGTGGAAGTGTCGCAAGGGGCATGGGAGGCTTTCGGGAATGCCGCGGGCTGCGGAAGGGAAAAAGGGCCGTACGAGGTCTGCGAGGCGGATCCTTCGCATCGCGACGGACTCTAGGAGCGCTGTCCTTCGGCGTGCACCGTTCAAATGAACGGGGTACGGTTTGCGGGGGCCGGGCAAGCCGCATTGGCAAGGCGGGGGCGCAAGGCTAGGATGGCCCGCCACACCATGCGATGGCATATGGCTTGCTTGTTGGAACGCCCCCAGTTGGAACTCCCATGCTGAACAACCTTCAGGAGTGCGGCAATCTGATCCTTCGGATCAACGAGGCGGCCTACGAGACGCGGGAGGAGGACTTCCAGGCGCGCGTGTTGAGCGACATCGATCGCGTGATCGGCTTCGACCGCGCGTGGTGGGGGATCATGTCGCCCGTCGCCGCAGGCGGCTTTCGCCTGCTGAGCTCCTACCGGGCCAACCTGCCCGCGTCCTACGTCGAGACCTGGGACACCTGCACGCCCGACGACCGCCTGGCCAGCAGCGTCAGCGACGCGCCCACCCACACCGTCCGCTTCGACACCCACCAGCTCCACAGCACGCCGGGCCTGTACGAGATCAACGCGGGGGTCGGCAACCGGCATGCGCTGTGCACCGCGATCAAGCTCGCGGAACGTCCCGGCGACTTCCTGTTCGTCTCGCTGTTCCGCGGCGGCCGCAGCCCCGCGTTCGACGCCTCAGAGGCCTGGGCCAAGCAGTTCCTCATGCCGCATGTCTTCATGGGCTGGCGGCACAACCTCGGGCGCAATCAGGAGCGCGCCGATGCGCAGCCGACCGGCGGACTGCTGGCGTCGGCCTTCGTCGACCTCCAGTGGGGCGTGATCGAGAAGTCGGCGAGCTTCCAGGACTGCATGACCCGGATCTGGCCCGCATGGGTGCCGCCAGCGCTGCCGCCGGCGCTCGTTTCGGCCTTGCGGCGCGACGGCGCGCGCAGCGTCTTCGCGGACCTGGTCTTCTCGATCGAGGCCGCGGGAGCACTGCAGCGGCTTTCGATCCGCAGGCTGCGCGCCATCGATCGCCTCACGCCGCGCGAATCGGACGTAGCGCGCGCGTTCTCCTCGGGCCAGTCGTACAAGGAGGTCGCCCGCGCGCTACAGCTGTCGCCGGCCACCGTCAGGCACTACCTGCGCGAGATCTACATCAAGCTCGGGCTGACCGACAAGGCGGAGCTGGCCAGCCTGTTGAACGCGCCTTGAACGGCCGCGGTCGACCGAAGCTCAGCCTGAACGATCGGGTCGATCCAGCGCGGCATCCCAGATGCCCATGGCTTCAACCACGGATTCCTCGATGACCGCGAGCCGGACACGGTCGCGGGCCAGGACGGAGAGACCCAGGAAGAAACTGTCGAACGCGGCGGCCATCGAAGCCGGGTTCGTTGACTTGCGCAATTCCCCGCTCTTGATGGCCCGCTCGACGCAGGCACGGAACCCGGCGCGGGTGCGACTGCGCACATCTCGAAGCATTGCGGTGATGGTTTCGCTGCCCGACGAGCAGGCGCCCATCACGCCCAGCGCGACCATGCAACCCTTGGGGTGCCCGCCCTCCCACTGCATCTTTGCCGAACGTTTCAATGCTAGGAACACCGCTTCTCGCGGCTCCAGCGAAGGATCGTGGAGGCTTCTGGTCAAGTGGCCATAGATCTCCATGTATCGATCCAGCGCCTCCTTGTACAAGGCTTCCTTGGACTCGAAGGCCGCGTAGAAGCTGGGCGCGGAGATTCCACTGCCCATCGCCGCCTTCAGTTGCGACAGCGAGGTCGATTCGAAACCATGCTCCCAGAACAGGTGCATGGCCGAGGTAAGGGCCGCATCGCGGTCGAATGCGCGTGGTCGGCCTCGCTGAGCCATGAAGATCTCCGCTGGTTCAAAATTACATACTAGTCGATACACAATAGATCGACAAGCAAAGACCTGCTGTCCCGGCTGGCAAATCGACGTGTCGAACCGTGTCGTTGACAGTCTTCGGGCGTCGCCATATATTTATACCGATCGATATTTAAATCGATGCGATCGAAGAGTGCACTTGGACACCAGGCGCCCGCGCATGGAGCGGGCTCCACGCCCCTGGTAGCTCAAGTCGCGCTATTTTTTTACCCATTTCTGTACCACTTGGTACATTTTTTTGGTGCGCTCGCAGAGCGTCCGCACCGCTCACTCACGGAGAACCCCACATGTCAAAAGAACTCGAAGCTCGCCTCGACGCCATCGAAAGCCGCTTCGCCATCGATGCCCTGATCGCCAACTACGCAGAAGCATTCGACACGATGAATGAAGCGCTGCTGGCAACCCTCTGGCACCCCGACTCGCGGCTGCTCCTTGGCGCCAATGGAAACGCGGAAGGACTCGATGCGATCCTGGCGCAAGCACGCGTCAACATGAAACGCATGCCGCACATGCATCACTGGATGGCGAATTCGATCATCACGCTCGACGGCGACAACGGTCATGGCCTGGTCGCGGCGGATTGCCTCTTCTACGACGTCGAAAAGGGACCGCTGCAAGTGAGCGGCCAGTACAAGGACATCTATCAGCGAAGAGACGGGCGCTGGGCCTTCCAGCAACGCATCTTCGAGATGCATTTCGCCACGCCTTTGCAGAACTGGACCCCCATCATGGGCACGGAACGCTTCGGTCGTCCCCTCTGAACACAACCGCCGCAACCGAAATCATGCAAGAACCAACTTCAGATTCGCGTCGGTGGCTCGCATTCGCGGTGTTGCTGGTGGGAGCGTTTCTGCCTCCGCTCGACTTCTTCATCGTCAATGTCGCGCTGCCGTCCATTCAGGGCGACCTCGGTACGAGTGCTGCTGAATTGCAACTGGTGATCTCCGGATATGCAGCGGCTTACGCGGTCTTCCTCATCACCGGTGGGCGGCTTGGCGACCTCTTCGGCCGACGGCGAATGTTCCTGCTGGGCATCAGCGGCTTCGGACTCACGTCCTTGCTGTGCGGCCTCGCAACCTCGCCTTCGATGCTGATCGTCGGACGCATACTCCAAGGTCTCAGCGCAGCCGCCATGGCCCCCCAAGGGCTGGCCTCCGTTCATGCCCTGTTTCCCGTGCGGGAGCGCTCGCGCGCCCTGGGTCTCTATGGCGCCACCGTAGGGCTGGCAGCAGTGATCGCGCAAGCACTGGGCGGCGCATTGCTCTCCGCAGACATCTTTCACCTTCAGTGGCGAATCATCTTCCTGATCAATCTGCCCGTGGTGGCTGCGGTCCTGATCGGAGGATTGCCCTTGCTGCCGGACGTCCGCGGCGATAGCCCTGCGCCCGTCGACTGGGGCGGTGTTCTGCTCTGCGCGCTCACGCTGAGCTTGCTGATCGTGCCCCTGGTTGAGGGGCGCGAAAGGGGATGGCCATGGTGGGCATGCGCCATGCTCATCGCAACGCCCATCGCTGCATTCAGCTTCTGGCGGTATGAAAAGGCATTCTCTCGACGAGGCGGCGTCCCGCTCGTCAGCATCGACCTGGTCCGCATGCCTGGATTGATGAGCGGCCTGGCCGGGGTCCTCTTCTTCTACGTCGTCTCTGCCTTCTTTCTGGTGTTCTCCGTCTACCTCCAGTCGGCACTGGGTCTGGATCCCCTGGCAACGGGACTGGTGTTCCTGCCGTTCGGCGTCGGCTTCTTCATCGGTCCTTTGACGACACCGTTTGCCGTCCGTCTCTTCGGCAAGTGGGTTCCCGCCATCGGCATGCTGCTCGAGGTGGCCGGATGCCTGTACCTCGCGGCGCTGGTTGCTGGCGCCCCCGCACGAATGCCGGCCCAGCTTCCGCTCATCGTTGCGGTGGGACTTCTGGGTTTCGGGCAGGGCTGGGCGTTGCCCACGCTCGTGCGCTCGGTCATCGATCGTGCCCCGGTGAGCGGCTCCGGAATGATTGCCGGCATCACGAACTCGGCCTTGCAGATCAGCGCCGCCCTCGGCGTCGCAGTCATCGGCGGCGTCTTCTTCACTGTCGCGGGCACTTCGCCCAGCGCGAGCTCCATGGCCAAAGCACTGGTTGCCGCCATGCTTTGCATTGGCGCGAGTCTGACCCTTGCGGCCATCTTGTCCGTTGTCGCTTCGAGGTCGGGAATCGGTGTCGCTCCCCGGCCTGCCCCCAACTAGCCGGCGTCGGGTGCTCTATCTCGCAGGTGACCCGCAGACATCCGGCATCGCCGCACGGGTCCCGAGGAACGCGCGCCGGCCGAATGAATCAGCGGCCGCCTCGGCGACCAAAGGTCATGGTCTCGAACACGCCGTCCCTTCGGACCCAGGCATGGAGAAGCGCAGCAGCGAAGTGCAGCAAGAACAATGCGAACAAGCAGAACGCGAGGAAGCGATGGGCGCTCCACAGGATGCTGTGCAACTCGGCGCTGGGCGGGACGATGGAGGGCAGCCGCATCCCGGCCAAGGTCACGGGATAGTCCGCCGCCGACAACATGGACCATCCCAGCAAAGGCATCGCGATCATCAGCGCATAGAACGCGACATGCGACAACCTTGCCGCAAGCTTCATGGGCTCGCTCATGCTGGCAGGCAACGAAGGTGCCCCGCTGCGCCAGCGCACGATGAGACGCAGCAGCGCCAGGACAAGTATCGCAATGCCGAGCTGCTTGTGGATGCCTACCAGCACCAGGTAAGCGCGATCGATCGTGGACATCATGCCGACCCCGATGAACAACATCGCAAGGATGCCGATCGCCATGACCCAATGGAGCACGCGCTGCAGCTTCGAGAATTTCACGCGTTGATGGCTCATGGCTTGCCTTCGGCTTGAACGCGAGGGTAGTGGTTCGACTCCGAGGTGCGACGGTCATAGGACACCGCATAGGCCGCCGAGCGCGCTGCAGGGAACGGATCGTCGGAGGTCTGCATTCCCTCTGGCAGGACCGTGGGATCGAAGTTGATGTCGCGGCATGGTCCGTTGGCTTCGGCTTCGATCCGGGTCACCACGAGCGTGCCCGCGTCTATCTGCCGGCGGTCCTCTGGCCAAACCTTGGTGGGATCGGCAGTGGAATCGCCCGGATTGGCGAGCGTCAGTACCAGCCTCCACTTCTGCGGGGCGTCCGCGACCCGTTGAGTGATTTCCTTGAAGAGAAAATCGGGATCGCGCTTCTTCAAATCCTCCGACGGCACCGGAACCATGGCGGCGGTCGGAATGAATGACCAGCGAACGGTCTGGCTCTGACCCTGTGCATTGGTCAGTACGAAACTGTTGAGGCTGTTGAAGCGATCCTCCGCGTAGGATTCGGCATAGGGCGCACTGCCCGCCCATGCGCCGAATTCGCGAAGCGAAGGGTGGCTGGCTGCGAATTGCTTGACTGCACCGGGGTCATCCTTGTTCGCACTGGCGCGCTGGAGTTCATAGAACTCCTGCGGGGTCGCGATCGGAAAGAATGGTGCATTGATCATCGCGGTGCGCCACTCCTGCTGGTCTGACGCCTGTATTCGAAGGCTCAACCCACGTACACGACCAGTGCCATCCGCCATGGTCGGAATGGAGCCCGCGAGGTTGAAGCGACCCATGACCGAGTAGCTCCCGGCCTTGAAGATGGACGCTCGTGAAACCGCGACCGCCGCGCCGTTCGCCTCGAAATTTCCAGCGAAGCAAATGCCTTTCGCATGATTGCGCCGGTAGCCCTGGACCGGTCCGCTTGGCGGCGCGAGCGAATCCACGATCTTCTCGGGAGTCAGGCGCGCAGGTGTGAACCACCCGGCTGCGTAGGCGAAGGCACAGGCAACGGCCCCGACTGAAAGAGCGATCGCGGCGAGTCGGACCACGGTGGGTCGCCCGTTGGCAGCTTGATCTTCTCGGTTCTTCATCCGCTTACGCTCCCGTGCACCTGCCGGAGGCAGTGGGTGTGTCTAGAACTGTTCATCTCATGCCCTTTCAACGGGTTGGCAAGCAACCAGGCAACACGCTGGCCTGTCCGATTCGTCAGGCCTTAGTTCGAGAAGAAAAGGCTCCTGGTTACGCCGCCTTCAACGGATTCCAGGCGCTGGCCGGCCTTGCAGAAATTTCGGACCGCGCCGCACATGCCTACGCGGCCGATGCCGCTGCCACAGGCGGTCTTGTGCTCGACCCCCTCATTGGCGGCAAGAGGTACTGGCGCGGCGGCGATCGAGCCCGATGCGCTAACGCGCCAGGCCGTTAGTTGATTTTCAAGCTTCGACGACGGCATCAACGTGGCGGAGGATGTAATTCTTTAGAATAAGAACTATTCTTATTTGTCACGCCTTCGTGCTCCCATGCCCGCCCCCCTGCCAGCCCCCGCGCTGATCGACAGCATCTACCGCGAGCACCATGGCTGGCTGCTCGGCTGGTTCCTGCGCCGACTGAGCGGCAGCTCCCAGGCCGCGGACCTGGCACATGACACCTTCGTACGGCTCATCACCTCGCGCGAGCTGGCACAGGTGCGCGAGCCACGCGCATTCCTGCGCACGCTCGCCCACGGCGTGATCGTCAACCACTGGCGCCGCGCCGACGTGGAGCGCGCCTGGGCGGAAGCGGTCGCCGCACAGCCCGAGCTCCTCGCCCCCTCGCCCGAGGAGCGAATGATCGCGGTGGAAATGCTGTGCCGGATCGACGCCATGCTGAACACGCTGAGCGACAAGGCGCGCAAGGCCTTCCTGCTGTCGCAGATCGACGGTCGGACCTACGCGGAGATCGCGCTTGAACTCGGCGTGTCGGATCGGATGGTCAAAAAATACATGGCCCAGGCGATGTTGCAGTGCCTTCTTCTTGCGCAGGAGCCATGACGGCGGTGTCGGCGCACCCGGAACAGCCCCGAGCGACGTTCGAAGATCTGCAGCAGGCGGCGACCTGGTTTGCCCTGCTGCAGTCCGAGTCGGCCACCGCGGGCGATCGGCTGCGCTGGGAAGCGTGGCTGCGCAAGGATGGCGGTGCGCGTGCCGCGTGGCAACAGGTCGAGGCCGTGTCCCGCGACTTCTCGTCCGTGCGCCATCTCCCTGCGCGCCAGATCCTCGAAGACACGCGGGCCACGGCCACGCGCCGCCGGCGCAGCGCGCTGCGCGTGCTGGCCTTGCTGCCCATTGCCGGCGTGGCCGGCTGGCTCCTCGAACGCGAAGTGCCCTGGCGCGGATGGGTGGCAACGTACCGCACGCAGACCGGCGAACGCCGTGAAATCGTGCTGGAGGACGGCAGCCGGCTCTGGCTCAATACCGCTTCGGCGGTCGATGTCGACTTCACGCCAACCCATCGGCGCATCCTCCTGCATGCCGGCGAAGTGCTGGTGTCCACAGGACACGACCCGGCCTGGGAGGATCGACCGCTCGTGGTCGAGGTCGCCCAGGGACGGCTCACGGCGCTGGGCACGCGCTTCACCGTGCAGGGCGACGGCAACGCTGCCGACTCGGCACTCGTCACGGTCTTCGAAGGCGCGGTGCGCGTCCAGCCTGCCCGGGGCGGGCCGTCGCTGACGCTGCTCGCGAATGAGCAGACCCGGCTGTTCATCGACCGCGTCGATGCACCGGCGGCCGCGGACGCGGGCAGCGACAGCTGGACGCGCGGCCAGCTTGTCGCCAACGACATGCGTCTGGGCGACTTCATCGATGCGCTGGCCCGCCACCGGCGCGGCCACCTCGCCTGCGCACCGGCCGTTCGCGACCTGCGGATCGTGGGCAGCTATCCGCTGGCGGATACCGACCGGATCCTCGCGGCGCTCCAGGCCACCCTCCCGGTACGGGTGAACCGCGTGCTGCCATGGTGGGTGACCATCGAGCCTGCGCAGGGCCCCGACAACCGCCACTGAAAAAAGATTCGCGGCGCAGGTTCCCCTTTTGCGACCGTCGCGTGGCAAGGAAGGTACCAACCCTTCCATTTGCTCAAAGCCTCCATGCGCGACCTCTCGATTCCTTCCCTCCATGGCCTGCGCCCCGCACGAGCGCCCCGCTCGCGCCTGCGTCGCACCACCCTCGCCGCGCGTGCGCTGGGCACGGCGCTCACCATCCTGCCTGCCGCCGTCGTCCTGCATGCCAACCCGGCGCTCGCCCAGTCGCCCGCGGAGCAGAGCGCGCGCGACTACGCCCTCGCGCCCGGTCCGCTGGCCGGCGTTCTCACGCAGCTCGCCAGCCAGTCGGGCATCCTGCTGTCGGTCGATGCATCCCTCACTGCCGGGCTCGACAGCCCCGGCCTGCGCGGACGCTTCACCCTGCAGGAGGCGCTCGCCACGGCCCTCCAGGGCAGCGGCCTGCGGGCGACTCGCACGGGCGACAACATCTACTCCCTGCAGCGCGATGCGTCGCGCCCCGCCAGCCCGTCGGCAGCGGGTCAGCCATCGGCCGGGTCGCTGCCGGCGATCGTCGTGGAACCCCAGGCGAGCCGGGAGACCGGCACCGGCCCGGTGTCCGGCTTCATCGCGCGGCGCAGCGTCTCGGGCACCAAGACCGACACGCCCCTGATGGAGACGCCGCAGTCCGTGTCCGTCGTGACGCGCGACCAGATGGACGCGCAGGGCGCGACCACGCTGGTCGAGAGCCTTCGCTACACGCCGGGCATCGTGGCCCAATACGGCAACACCGACCTGCGCCTGGACTGGCTCACCTTGCGGGGCTTCACGCCGCCCGCGCGCTACCTCGACAACCTGCGCCTGCCTTTCGGCGCACGCGGCTACTCGCAGCCGCGCATCGAGCCGTGGGGACTGGAACGCGTCGAAGTCGTCAAGGGCCCGTCGTCGGTGCTCTATGGCCAGGCGACGCCCGGTGGGCTGGTGAACATGGTCAGCAAGCGCCCGACGCTCGAACCGGTGCGCGAGGTCGAGCTGCAGTTCGGCAGCCACGACCGGCGCCAGGCGGCGCTCGATCTCGGCGGTGCCCTCGATGCCGATGGCGTCTGGAGCTACCGGCTGGTCGCGCTGCACCGGGAGGCCAACACGTCCTACGACCACGTCTCCGAACGCAAGACCTACTTCGCTCCGTCGCTGACCTTCCGCCCTTCCAGCGCAACGCGTCTCACGGTGCTCGGCCAATGGCAGTCGCTCGACTCCCCCGGCGGCGGCGGCGCGCCGGCACTGCCCGCCGCGGGCACCCTCGACACCAGCCGCTACGCTGCCCTGCCCACGCGCACCTTCGTCGGCGAGCCAGGCTACGACCGCTTCAGCAACCGGCAGCGCTTCGTGGGCTATGAATTCGAACACCGCTTCAACGACACCTTCACGGTGCGCCAGAACCTGCGTTACGGCAAGGTCGACGCGTACACCCAACGCATTCAGGCCGTCTGCCTGGCGGCCTGCAACCCGTCCTCGCTGCTGCGCTACGCATGGGCCTTTCCCGAGGAGGCCAGCCTGCTGACCGCCGACACGCAGCTGCAGGCGGACTTCGCCACCGGCACGTTGCGGCACACGCTGCTCGCCGGCGTGGACTTCTCCAATGAGAAATCCGCGTTCGACGAGACCAACCTGCGCATCATCACGCGGCCCTTCAATGCCTACCTCCCGGTCTTCGGCACCGATTCCGGCGCCGTGCCCGGCGTCGCGACCCATATCGACCAGAAGCGCCGCCAGACCGGCTTCTACCTGCAGGACCAGATCCACCTGGACCGCTGGAGCGTCGTGCTGGCCGGCCGCTACGACAAGGCCGACACCGACACCCGCACGCTGACGACCGCGACGGCGCGCATGGCACGCGTCGACCAGCACGACGACAAGTTCACCGGGCGCGCCGCGCTCATGTACAACTTCGACAGTGGCTTCGCGCCCTACCTGAGCTACAGCACCTCGTTCCAGCCGGCCGCCGGCACCGACCGGCAGGGCAACCCCTTCGAGCCCACCACGGGCCGGCAGATCGAGGCCGGTCTGAAGTACCAACCGGCCGGATCCAAGGCCATGGTGACCGCAGCCGTCTATGAGCTGACGCAACGCAATGTGTTGACGCCGGATCCACTGAGCCGATCGTTCAGCGAGCAGACCGGCGAGGTGCGTGTGCGCGGCCTCGAGCTGGAAGCCAAGGCACCGCTGGCGCGCGGCCTGGATGTGATCGCCTCCTATGCCTACACCGACAGCCGGGTCACGCGCGCAAACGCCAACGCGTCGGGCGCCAGCACCCTGGGCAAGCGCTTCCCCTATGTGCCCGAGCACCAGGCGGCACTGTGGCTGGACTACGCCTTTCCCTTGGAGATTGCGCCCGGACTGTCGCTCGGCGCGGGCGTGCGCCGCATCAGCACCACCTACGGCGATGCCGCGAACCAGTTCCGCGTGCCCGGTGTGACCCTCATGGATGCAGCCCTGCGCTGGGACCTCGGGCGCTGGCGCCCGGCACTCAAGGGCCTGCGCCTGGCGCTGAACGTGTCCAACCTGGCGGACAAGACCTATGTGGCGACCTGCCTGTCGTCGACGGGCTGCTACTACGGCGAGCGTCGCAGTGTCTATGTGACCGCTGGGTACAGCTGGTAGCGCGGCCATCGAGTGTCAAGTGTCTCCGCGCATCAGCGCCAGCCGTTTTCACCCGTCCCATGACCCCGGTTTTGCCTGTGAAGCGCCCGCCGGCGACAGCCGGCCGTAAGTCGACAGGTAGCGCCACCCGACGATGGCCGCGGCCAGCCCCGACAGCGCCGCCACACCCATCGCCCAACGCGCCCCGAACGTGTCGGCCACCCAACCGACCAGGGGCGCACCCATCGGCGTGCAACCGAGCACGATGGCCAGCAGGATCGCCAGCACGCGCCCTCGCATGGCGGGCTCGGTCGACAGCTGCACCCAACTGTTGACCGTGGTGGTGAAGGTTTGCGCGGCCACACCCACCACGATCAGCGCCATGCCGAAGAGCCAGTAGCCGGGCATCAGCGCGGCCAGCGCGCAGCCCGCGCCGAAAACGGACGCACCCACCACGAGCACGCCCATGCGCGGCTTGTCGCGCCGCGCGGCAAGCAGCGCGCCCGCGACGGAGCCGATCGCCATGATCGAAGACAGCAGGCCGTACTGGTGGGCGCCCGCATGAAAGACGGTGACCGACATCGTGGAGATGAAGATCGGGAAGTTCAGGCCGAAGGTGCCGATCAGAAAGAGCATGAACAGCACGGCCTTCAGGTCGGGGCGGCGCCAAACGTAGCGAAAGCCCTCGAGAAAACTGCCGCGGGTGCGCACTGCGCGCTGGCGCAGGTAAAGCTCATGCACGCGCAGCATCTTCATCGCGCCGATGACGGCCACGTAGGAGGCCGCGTTGATCACGAAGACCCAGCCCGTACCGACCGCGGCGATCAGCGTGCCTGCGACCGCCGGGCCGATCATGCGCGCGGCATTGAATGACGTGGAGTTGAGCGCCACCGCATTCTGCAGGTCGATCTCGGTGACCAGTTCCGACACGAAAGTCTGACGCGCCGGCGCATCGAAGGCAGCCACGCACCCCAGCAGCAGCGCGAACACGTACACGTGCCACAGCTGCACGAGGCCGGTGAGTGTCAGCAGACCCAGCCCGAGCGCCAACGTGCCCATGGTGGCCTGCGTGACCATGAGCAGCTTGCGCCGGTCGAGATGGTCGGCCGCCCAGCCGGTGAGCGGCAGCAGCAACAACTGCGGGCCGAACTGCAGCGCCATCACGATACCGACCGCCGTGGCGTTGTGGCGCGTGAGCTGCGTGAGCACGATCCAGTCCTGCGCGGTGCGCTGCATCCAGGTGCCCACGTTGGACACCGCCGCGCCGCCGGCCCACACGCGGTAGTTGTAGCCCCTGAGCGAACGGAATGTGCTGCTGCTCACCGAGCGAGCAGGTCGATGATTTCCTGCGTGGTGCCGGTCTCACCCAGGCGCGGAAAGATGCGGGCGATGCTGTTGGCGTGCGCGTCGGCGTTCATGTCGGTCATGGCGTCGATGCCGAGCGTGACGTTGAATCCGAGCTCATAGGCTTGGCGTGCGGTCGACTCCACGCCGATGCTGGTGGCGATGCCGACGATCACGACCTGCGTGACGCCCAGCGCCTTCAGGTGCGATTCGAGTCCCGTGTTCGTGAAGGCACCCCACGTGTGCTTGGTGACCAGGTGGTCCTGGGGCTGGCGGTCGAGTTCGGCGGCCAACTCGGTCCAGTCGGCGGGCAGTTCACCGCCGGGGCGCTGCTGCTGAGTGCGGCCCTTGGCACCGCCTGCCACGTTGACGAGCACCACCGGCAGGGCACGTTGGCGGAAGGCAGACGCCAGGGCACTGGCGCGCTGCAAGATCTCGCCGGTGGCATGCGCGACGGGCAGCGCGAGGATGCCCTTTTGCAGGTCGATGACGATGAGGGCGGTTCGAGGATCGAGGGTGGTGACGGGCATGGTGGGTTCGCTTTCAATCTTCGGCGAGACGTTTGAGGAGTTCGATGGACGCCGCGAGCGTTTCCTGCTCACGCGGGGCGAGCCTGGTCTGGATGACCTGGAACAGCCAGTCCTCGCGCGCGGCGCGGGCGTCCTTGATCCATTTGCGAAAGACCGGCGTGACCGACCAGATGGTCTGGCGCCCATCGGCCGGATCGGGCGCGCCGCTGACGAGTCCCGCCCCTTGCAGCGCGGCCACGGTCGCGCCCATGGATTGAGGGCGCACGCCCACCGTACGCGCGAGGGTCGTGACCGTGGCCGGACCTTCGCGCTCGAGATGCAGAAGCACAGTCTTCTGGGAACCCGTGAGATCGCCGGCATGCGACTGCTCGCGCAGTCGCCGGTTGAGCTTGGCCATCAGCATGCGCAGTTCCGCGGCCAGCGCGTGCGCCCGTAGATCGTGAGGGGCGCTCGCTGACTTGTTCATGGCGCAATGCTATTCGACGCAAAGGAAAACTACAAAGGTTTCCTTCATAGTTTTCTTAGCCGTGAATGACTGGATTGCGTCCTACTGCAGACCGACGAGGCCACTGCTGCGCATGAAAATACGCTAACGCGGTGTATGTGTATCGACCTCTCGGTCAGCGTTCATCCCATGGACACGAACGAGGCTCAACGGACCCGCATCGGGTCTACAGGCACACGTGCCCTCTACTCCTACAGGCCGATGATCGAAAGCGACTCGGCCATCTCGAACGCCGTCCCGCAGCTCAGGCCGCCAGACAGCCTAGCGAATCCGTGCGGCCGATGTGATCTTCCATGAACGACGCGCGACCTAACGCCGCGTCCGCCGCCCCCTCACATCCCCGTCACACCACGCTCGAGCGCGAAGGCCAGCAGCGCCTTCTCGTTCGGCTCCTGCGGCCAGGTGTCCTGCGCGAGCCACTTGTGGAACGAGCTCGCGGCGATGCGGCTCGCGGGACCCTCGCGGCGCCAGGCGCGCGCGATCGGCGCCGCGAGCAGGTCGAGCCGGTCGGCCTCGAAGCGCGCACGCACCTGCGCCTGATCGGCCTCGGGCATCTCGGCATAGAGGGCGCGCGCCTGCACCATGCGCGCGTTCTCCCACAGCTCGAGGATGCGGCGCATGCGCTCGCCTTCGGACAGCGCCGGCGCCGCCGCGGGCTGCGCGGGCGTGGCCGGTGCCGGCGCACCCGGGGCGGCGGCTGCGCCGGCCGTGGGCGGCAGCGCCTTCAGGCCGGCATAGCCCTTCTTGAGCGCATCCTTGAAATAGGCCGCGGGCGACTTGAGCTCGGGCATCGCGGCATTGCGCAGCCGTTGCTCGACATGGTCGAGCGTGGCGCGGATCTGGCCTTCGTCGGTGATGGCGTAGAGGTCCTGCGCCTCTTCCTGCTTGATGCCCAGCGCGATGAGGCGGCCGACCAGCTCGAGGTCGAACACGTTGCGGTCGGCCGAGGAGATGTCGCCGAGCCGTTGCTGCACCTTGGGCACGACGCGGAACTGGATCTCCTCGATCTTGCGGCCACGCTTGTGCTCGATGAGCTCGATGCTGAAGTCCTCGCACAGCGCGTCGATCTCGGCCAGGGCCTTGCTGATCACGTCGCGCTTGAGGAAGCGGTAGTCGACCTCCTTGATGTCGCTGCGGCCGGTGAGCACGGCGGCCCACCACAGCACGTCCTCGCGCATCGACAGCCGGCCCGGCGAGGTCAGGTAGCGCGCGCCGATCTCGTAGAGCACGGCGGCCGAGTAGCTGCGCATCTGGCCGCTGATCTCGAGCAGCACGCGCGTGTACTGGTGCGGCTTGACCAGCCGCTCCTTGATCTCGTCGGGATAGCGCCAGGTGACCATGCACGGACGGCCCCGGCCCTGCTCCTCGATGGTGACGGTGCCCAGCAGCTGGGTCGACACCCAGCGCCGCAGCGCGGGACCGCTGGTCGACCACTCGATGGTGGTGGCCTGCATGTCGCGCAGGTGGGCCTTGAGCAGCTCGGTGTTGTTCGAGTTGAAGCGGGCGTCGCCGATCAGCTCGCTGAGCGGGAGCTGGTAGACGGGTTCGTCGACCCCCTGGCGCTGCGAGTGGTAGAGCAGCGCGTTGTAGATCCGGCGCGAGAGCAAGGTGAGCCGGCCCCGCTTGGGCCGGATGGCGATGGCCTCGTTGGCCTTGGCCACGCTCTGCTCGTCCGCCGGGGGTGGCGGGCGAGGAAGTGTGCGTGGAAGGTCGTCGTCGGCCATGGTTGCGTAAGCGGGAGGGTTCACATGATGCTTGGCTAATGTGAATTCGTCAAATCACAAACCCGGGTGCCTTGGTGAGTTTAAAGATAAACACTTGGGAGATTGAAGAGTTGGCGGTCCGATTTCTCTTTTCACGACAAGGACTTGCGAGGCTTTCTGTGAGTGTTTATGGGAGTTGATGTGAGGACCGTTGGGATTTGATGTGAGATCCGTTGGGGTACCGACCCCTGGAATGTGAGCAGGAATGGGGTCCAATGTGAGTGGACAAGGGGAACGGGGCGGTGCGGGCCCCGGATTGCGGCGATGACCGCCTCCGCAGCGCCAGTTTGGGGCCTCCGGGCTGCCTGGCGCCCGCCGATGGACCCGGATCGCGCCCGCTTTTTGACAACTCCGCGACGGGTTCCCCAACCGACCTCACAATACAGAGGCGGGAAATGCCCTTGTACTCGGTGGAAGTTGTTCATTCGACAGATTCTCGTAGAATTGCAGAATTCTGTCGAATAAGGTGTCTCCCCGATGTCCGTCAATGCACCGCCGATCCCTGGAAACCAGGTTTCCACCGAGGCTCCGCTTCCTCCCCGCCAGGTCATCAACATGTCCAAGATTGCCGCCCTGGCAACGCGGGCCGGTTCGATGGTCGAGCAGATCCGCAGCATGCTGCTGGCCCCCGAGGCCCGCAAGGTGCCGCCCATTTTTTCCACGGCCCAACTCGCCGCCCTGTGCGGCGTCGACAAGGCGCATGTCGCCTACCGCATCACCAAGGAAGACCTGCCGGCCGGCCGGCTCACACCTTCGGGCGGCAAGCGCAACTTCGGCCTCGACGAACTGCGTCGCTGGACCCGCACCTACCGCGCCGACAAGATGCGTCCCGCCGGCCGCAAGGCGGTGACCATCGCGGTCGGCAACTTCAAGGGCGGCGTGGCCAAGACCACCACCGCGATGATCCTGGCCCAGGGCCTGAGCCTGCGCGGCCACCGCGTGCTCGCGATCGACACCGATCCGCAGGGCTCGCTGACCACGCTGCACGGCCTGCTGCCCGAAGCCGAGGTGACCGAGGACATGACCATCGGCCCGCTGTGCGACGGCACCGAGCGCGACATCCGCTACGCGATCCGCTCGACCTACTGGGACGGCATCGACCTCGTGGCCGCCGCGCCCTTCCTGTTCTCGGCCGAGTTCGCGCTGCCGGCGCGGCAGATGCAGGAGCCGGGCGCCAAGTTCTGGGACGTGCTCAACGAAGGCCTCGAGAGCGTGCGCGACCTCTACGATGTGATCGTGATCGACACGCCGCCGTCACTGTCCTATGTGACGATCAATGCCCTGTGGGCGGCCAACGGCATCGTCGTGCCCGTCCCGCCCTCGGGCCTGGACTTCGCTTCGTCGGCGCAGTTCTGGTCGCTGCTGGCCGACCTCGGCGGCAACCTCGACGGCCAGAGCAAGGACCGCGAAGGCAAGGCCTTCGACTTCCTGCACGTGCTGCTGAGCCGCGTCGACGCGGCCGACCCGGCCATGCCCGCGGTGCGGCAGTGGATCCAGGCGACCTATGGCGAGTACACCTTGCCGGTCGAGATTCCGAAGACCAGCGTCACCAGCAACAAGGCGGCCGAGTTCGCGACCGTCTACGACGTGCAGCGCTACGAAGGCGCCGCCAAGACCTACAAGCGCGCGGTCGATGCGTACGACGCCTTCGTCGAACTGGTCGAGCAATCGGTGGTGGGCGCCTGGGGTGCGCAGGGGCGCCCGCGTTGATGAGGAGTTCGTCGGATCCGGTGCGTGGAAACCTGGTTTCCACGCCCATGTCGAAAAGGCTCGCAGCGCGGCCCGAGGAAGCGTTCGGCCCGGGCCGGAAGGGCCGGGCGATCGCGAGGCCGCCGCGCGCCAGGTTTGAAAGACGGGGTGGCGTGGAAACCAGGTTTCCAGCAGCCGCCCCCGCTACGCGTCCTGTCGATGCATGGACCTCCGGCCCCTGGCCGCCGTCCCCATCGCCCTCTCTATATATGCAGACCCCAGGGGCCCTCCCCGGGAACACCGCGCCGACGACCTCGGCGCTTTCGGCTTTTGCCGCGCCGGCGATCCGGTCCGTCGGCACGATGCGCGCTCCGGTGTCGAAACCCTTCGCACACCCGCGCCGTGGAAACCAGGTTTCCAGCCACCCGCCCATTCCACCGGCACTCGTCCGGCCCGTCCGTGGAAACCGGGTTTCCAGATTCAAGGAGACATGACCATGTCCAGCACACGCAAGCGTCTCGAGGCGCTCACTGCCAACCTCTCGCTGCCGCAGGATCTGCCACCGGCCGCTCCACCGACCACCGCGCTGCCCGAAGCCGCCGCACCCGAGGTGCCGCCCTTCATGCCGCCCGCCGCCGTGGAAACCAGGTTTCCACCGGTGGGCAAGAGCTCGCTCGCTCCCCGCACCGGCCCCGGCCAGATGATGGCTTTCCGCGGCCAGATCCAGCAGGTCGAAGGCGAGATGGCCGCGCTGCGCGAAAAGCTCAGCCAGTACGAAGGCTCGCTGCCCACGCGCAAGCTCGATCCCCAGACCATCCGCCCGAGCCGCTGGGCCAACCGCCACGAGACCGCGTTCTCGAACGCCGAGTTCGCCGGCCTCAAGGCCGACATCGAACATGCGGGCGGCAACGTGCAGCCGATCCTGGTGCGGCCGCTCAAGGACGAGGAAGGGCAGTACGAACTGGTGTTCGGCCATCGCCGGCACCGCGCCTGCCTGGAACTCGGCATTCCGGTGCTGGCCTCGATCTGGCAGGAAGAACTCGGCGACGCCGCCCTGTTCGCCGCCATGGACCGCGAGAACCGCGAACGCGCGGATCTCTCGTCCTACGAGCAGGGCATGATGTACCAGCGCGCGCTCGACGAGCAGCTGTTCCCCACGCAGCGCCAACTGGCCGAAGCGCTCGGCGTCAGCCACACCTGGGTGCGCAAGGCGCTGCAGGTCGCGGCGCTGCCCTCGCTGATCGTCGAATGCTTCCGCACGCCGCTCGAGGTCGGCTTCCGCCACGCCGAGCAGATCCATGCCGCGATGGACAAGGATCGCCGTGCCGTGCTCAAGCGGGCCGAGAAACTCCGGGGCCACGACCTCTCGGCCTCGATGGTGGTGGCGCGGCTGCTCGATGCCCGCCCGAGCATGGAGCGCGCGGAGCGGCTCGAGCTGCAGGCCAACGGCACGCGGCTCGGCACCCTCGCGCGCTCCAAGCTCGGCGAGGTCACGATCACGCTGACCTCCCAGGCATCGGCCGACGGCGACGTGGAAGCGATCCAGAAAGCCGTGGGCGACGCGCTGCTCAAGCTCCGGAATACCGGCGCATAAGTGCCAGCCAAAGCTCAATGTGAGTAGATTTGGGATTTCCGAAGCGCCTGCGTCCAGCGCTTCGGAGACCCTCCAAGCCATCGATCTAGGGGATGACGATGGCGGTATCGGTCTTCACGCGGTCCAGCGCCACCAGCGACCGGAAGCTCTTCACCTGCTCGTTCTCCGCGAAAAGCCGCCGCGTCAGCCCTTCGTAGCTGCGCATGTTGGCCGCCACGATGATCAGCACGCAGCTCACGCCACCGGTCACGTAGTAGCACTGCTGCACCTCGGGCGTCTCGCGGAAGATGGCCTTGGCGCGGTCCACCGTCGCCGCCCGCTCGTCGACCAGCTGCACCTCGACGATCGAGGTGATGGTGGCGCCCAGCGCATCGGCATCGAGCACCGCCACGTTGCGCTGGATCACGCCGGCGGCCTCGAGCGCGGCGATGCGGCGCTGGACGGCCGGCGCGGACAGGCTCACTTCCTCCGCGATCACGCGCTGCGGCGTCTTGTTGTCGCGCTGCAGGATCTGCAGGATGGCGCGGTCCTGGCGGTCGAGGACGTATCCCGATTCGGTGAGTCTGGTGGGCATCTCGAGCGAATGTTGCGTGAAGAGGCTGAAAATGCAGCCGATTCTTCATCATGGCAAGCATAAAGTGCATCCATGATGACATTTTTCTCCTCCGGCGTCACCGACCCCCAGGCCCGCCGCAAGGCCTTGGGCGTGGCCTGCGGCGCCGGGGCCGGCGCCCTCTGGGGCCTGGTGTTCCTGGCGCCCGCGCTGGTGCGGGACTTCAGCCCACTGATGCTGACCATCGGCCGCTACCTCTTCTTCGGCCTGATCGCGGCCTTCCTGCTGGTGCCGCGGTGGCGCGCGCTGGCGCCGCGGCTCGGGCGCGGGCACTGGCGCAGCCTGGCCTGGCTGGCCTTCACGGGCAACGTGCTCTATTACCTGCTGCTGTCCAGCGCGGTCCAGAACGGCGGCATCGCCATGACCTCGCTGGTGATCGGCTTCCTGCCCGTCGCGGTCACGGTGATCGGCAGCCGCGACCACGGCGCCGTGCCCCTGCGCGCGCTGCTGCCCTCCATCCTGCTGAGCGTGGCCGGCGCTGGCTGCATCGGCTGGCAGGCCTTCGCCGCGCCCGCCAGCGGCGGCCTGGGCGCCTCCGTGCTGGGCTTCGCCTGCGCGGTCGGCGCCCTGGCGTCCTGGACCGCATTCGCCGTGCGCAACGCCCGCTGCCTGCAGCGCCTCGAGGGCGTTTCCGGGCAGGACTGGAACCTGCTGACCGGCATCGTCACCGGCGCCCAGAGCCTGCTGCTGGTGCCGGTGGCGCTGCTGCTCGAATCCGCCCACCACGACCTGGGCGCATGGGCCCGGTTCGGGGCCGTTTCGGCCGGCCTGGCGCTCGTGGCATCGATCGCCGGCAATGCGCTGTGGAACCGGATGAGCCGTCTGCTGCCGCTCACGCTGGTGGGCCAGATGATCCTTTTCGAGACCCTGTTCGCGCTGGTCTACGGCCTGGCCTGGGAGCGCAGGGCGCCCACGCCGCTCGAGCTGCTGGCCCTCGGCTTCGTGGTCCTGAGCGTGGCGTCGTGCCTGGCGGCGCACCGTCCGGCGACGGCCGCCAGCCATTGAAACGAGGGTTCCGCCGCCAGCGTCCCGCTTCCGGACAGATTCAAAACCGACGCCAAGTGCTTGAAAACAAAAGAGAAAAATCCGTCGATGGGCTTGACATCGGCATTTGACATCGCAAAATTGCGTGGATGATTATTGAGGCCTTCGCACTCCGCTCGATGCACCCGACCGCCGCATGAAAGCCCACCGCCAACGCCTGCAGCGCGCCCACTTCGCCTTCATGCGCGCGCTGATCCAGGGCCTCGATGCCCGCGCGAGCTGGGACCGCTATCTGCGGCTCGAGGGCGAGTCGGCCGACATGCGCAACGTGCGGCGCACCATCGGCTGGATGCGCGACGCCTTCGCGGCGGCCGCCCGGCGCGAGCGCCGGCCCGGCACGGCGCGGCTGATCCTGCTCGACCCCGAGCGCTTCGCCAGCGCGCCCAAGCTGCCGACGCTCGAGGACTTCGCGCACGCGCAGGGGCTGGAAGACTTCTCCCACGCCGAGCAGATCGAGGCCTACGAGGCCGCCTACCCCGGGGCGGGCGCGGGCGGCGGGGCCGGGCAGGGCGGTGCCGGCTCGCGGCGCGCGCGCGTGGTGGCGCGCCAGCTCGAGGCGCTGCAGTGGCTCGAGGGCCTCACGGCCGAGGATCCCCGGCCCGACGATCCGGTCGCCGCCTGGCTCAACCCCGCGCTGGCCGCGCGCCTCGAGCGCGCCCACCTCGGCACCCTGCGCGAACTGGTCGAGCGCGTGAACCACAGCGGCGCGCGCTGGTGGACCCGCGTGCCGGGCATCGGCGCCCACAAGGCGGCGCGCGTCATCGAATGGCTGCAGGTCAACGAGCAGGCGCTGGGCCTGCGCATCGGTCACCATGCGCTGCGCCGGCGTTCGCAGCTCGCGCCCGAGGTGCTGCATGCCGTGGTGGCGCCTGCCACCGAGCTGCGGCCGCTCGAGAAGCTGGTGCTGCCGCCCGCGCTCGACGGCAGCCTGGGCCTGTTCCGTTCGCCGGTGCCGGGCAGCGGCGCGCGCAACGATCCCGAAGCCATTGCCGAATGGCTGGCCGGCCGCGGCGCGCCCCGCGATGCGCGCGTGTCCGCGGCGCCGCCGACGCTCAGCGCCACGCAGCGCGCCTACCGCAAGGAGGCCGAGCGGCTGCTGCTGTGGGCCGTGCTCGAACGCGGCAAGCCGCTGTCCTCGCTCACGCCCGACGATGCCGCGGCCTATGGCGACTTTTTGTGCGCGCCGCCCGCCGCGTGGTGCGGCCCGCGCCATCACCAGCGCTGGTCGCCGCAGTGGCGTCCCTTCGAGGGCGCGCTGTCGCCCGCGGCGCGGCGCCAGGCGCTGGTCGTCCTGCGCGGGCTGTTCGGTCATCTGGTGCGATGCAACTACCTTGTGTGCAATCCTTTTGCACCCCATGAGTTGCCGATGCCTACTGCGGCGCAGGTCCCCGCGGCATCTGCGCCATGGGCGCACCTCGACATGCAGTTCGACCTGCGTGCCGACGACGAAGCCGCGCGCCGGCTGCGTCGCGCGCTGCAATGGATCCGCGCCACCGGCCTGCGGCTCGGCGAGGTGGTGGCGCTGCGCTGCGGCGACCTTGTGCCGCCGTCAGTAGACGAAGCGGCGCGCACGGCCCACCCCTGGCAGCTCCAGGTGAAAGGCGCGCGCGGCGCGACCCGCCAGGTGCCGCTCGCGGCCGAGCACGTGCGCGAGCTCGAGGAAGAACTCGCGCGCCATGGCTTCGAGCCGCGCGTCGATGCGCATGCCAACCGCGGCATCGCCGTGCTCGCGCGCTTCGTCGCGCATCCGTTGCAGCCCGGCGCCTGGTCGGCCTCGGGCCTGCACAAGGCCATGAAGCGCTTCCTGCACCAGGCCGCGCACGGCCTCGACGAAACACAGGCCGCGCAGCTTCGCCAGCTGACCACGCATCACCTGCGCCGTGCGGCGCGCGAGAGCTTGCCCGCGTCCCAGGCCTGACTACTTGGCAGGTCATCGACAGTACCGTTGCCGCGTCGCATGATGGCCGACGTCGGCCGGCCCGTTGGGCTCCGACGCCCCTCCCGGATTCGAAAGCCCTTCCCATGCCCACAGCAGAGACCCTCGAGAAATTCATCGCGCGCGTGGAGTCCAACTTCCACGCCGAAGCCCTCGCCGAGTTCTACACCGAGGACTCGTCCATGCAGGAGAACCAGTCGCCGCCGCGCGTGGGTCTGGCCCCCAACATCGCGCGCGAGCGCGCCACGCTGGCCCGCGCCTCCGCAGTCCGTTCGCAGTGCGTGCGGCCGGCCTTCGTGCAGGGCGACCATGTCGCGATCCGTTGGATCTTCGAGTTCGACTGGCTCGACGGCAGCAGCAGCCGCATCGAGGAGATCGCCTGGCAGCGCTGGTCGGGCGAGCGCATCGCGTCGGAACAGTTCTTCTACGACCCCGCGCAGATGGCGCCGAAGAAGCCCGCGCCATGAGCGAGCCCAAGCAGCTGGCCCATGCGCGCGCGGTGCTGCAGGCCCAGCCCTTCAGCGTGCTGCTGGGCACCGAGATCCTGGCCTTCGGCCCCGGGCTCACCGAACTGCGCCTCGCGCTGCGGCCCGAGCTCCGCCAGCAGCACGGCTTCGCCCATGGCGGCGTGCTCAGCTACCTGGCCGACAACGCGCTGACCTTCGCGGGCGGCAGCGCGCTGTCCGATGCGGTCGTCACCGCCGAGTACAAGATCAACTACCTGCGCCCCGCGCAGGGCGACACGCTGCTCGCGCGCGCCCGCGTGCTGCACGGCGGCAAGCGCCAGGCCGTCTGTGCCTGCGAGATCTTCGCGATCGACGCCGAAGGCGGCGAGAAGCTGGTGGCCGTCGCGCAAGGCACGATCTCCGCGATGGGCGAGCGGCCGACCGTGTGAGCATCGCGCTGATCCTGCGCCGCACGCGGCTCGAGCACGGCATCAGCCAGCTCGAGCTGGCAGGGCGCCTCGACGTCTCGCAGCGCCACATCAGCTTCCTCGAATCGGGTCGCGCGCTGCCGAGCCGCGGCCTGATCCTCGCGTGGATGGCCGAGCTGGGCGTGCCGGTGTCGGTGCGCAACGCAGCGTTGTTGCAGTGCGGCTTCGCGTTGCCGCAGCCCGACGAGGACACCCAGGGTGCCGAAGCCAATCTCGTGCGCGAGGCCGTTCGCCGCACGCTCGAGGCGCACCTGCCGCATCCGGGCCTGGCCTTCGATGCCGACTGGAAGACGGTGGAGCAGAACCGCGGCGCGCGCTGGCTGTCGTCGGTCGTGATGCCCGGGCTCTGGCGCACGGCCGGCGGTGGCGGCATGGGCCTGGACATCATCACGGCCATCGGCCATCCGCAGGGCCTGCTCTCGCGCGCCCGCGAACCCGAGGCCACGGCCGCCGCGCTGCTCACGCAACTGCGCGCCGAAACCTGGAGCCGGCCCGCGCTCGCCTCGCGCGTCGAATGGCTCGCGCGCGCGCTCGAGCGCCGCTACCCGGGCCGCATGCCCGAGCGCGGCCGCGCGGTCGGCGTGCCGTATTTCAGCTTCGTCTTCGACACCGAGTTCGGCGCGCTGTCCTTCGAGGTCATGCAGAGCGTGTTCGCGCTGCCGCAGGACGTGACGCCGGCCTCGCTGCGCGTCGAGATGTGGTTCCCGCGCGATCGCGCCACCTCCGAGGCGATGGCACGCCACGTGCCCTTGGCGCCCGCGCTTCAGGTGCCGTAGAGCACGAACGGCGCCCAGTAGGCGGGCTTGCGCAGGCGTTCGCCGTATTCGCCCTCGGCGAAGGCACGCTTGGTTTCCGCCAGCGCGCGTTCCACCGGTAGCCTGCGCTCGATGCGCGCGAAGAAGGCCTCCATGAAGCGCGCCGTGCTCTCGTCGCTGACCGGCCACAGCGTCATCACCGTGTTGACGTTGCCCGCCACGTACAGCGCATAGGGCAGTCCCATCACGCCGTCGCCCGCCACCACCTTGCCGATGCCGGTCTCGCAGGCCGACATCACGACCAGGTCGCTGCGCAAGGTGTAGCCCGGCCATTCCGCGGCCGTGACATAGCCGTCCACCGACGGCGGGTTGTCGACCTGGCCCAGCACCAGCGCGCTCAGCGCCGGCACGCTCGGGCTCAGGTAGCCGTGCACCGAGAACAGCAGATGCCGGTACTTCGCGAGCTCGCCGCCGCGGTCGAGCCGCTGCAGGTTCTGCTCGGTCGCGTCGGCGCCGCTGATCAGGTCGACCTGGCGATGCCGGAACACGCGCGCGATGCTCTCGAGTTCGCGCTGCGTGCCGGGCAGGTTCTCCCAGCTGTTCTCGCGCAGTTCCTCGACCGCCGCGCCGATGCCGTCCTCGCTCTCGGCCGAGGCCCGGGCCGACAGCAGCGCATCGTCACCGACGCTTGCGCCGCGTTTGGCCGAAGGCTGCGCCGTCCGTGCATTGCCCTCGTACACGGGATTGCCGATCGCCAGCATCGCCTTGCGCGGTGGCAGGCGGCCGTAGCTGGCCGAGCGGCGCTGCAGCAGTTCCATCATCGAGAGCGACTGCACATAGCCCACGCTGTGGCGCTGCGCGAGCAGCTCGCCATCGACGGGCAGCGTCTCGAACGGCAGCATCGCGAGCGCGCCATCGGGCGAGACGATCAGCCGCCGCCGCGCGCCGATGCTCGCTTGCAGCGGCGCGATCAGCCGCTTCGACAGCCATTGCCCGATCGGCGCCGCATCGCTCACGCGTTGCGCGCCCTCCTGCGGCGGCTGTGCGGCCGGTGCCACGCGATAGCGCTCAGGCCCGAGCTGCCACACCGCCTGCCCCTCGCCGAGCGCATCGCCCACCAGCCGCCGGTAGGCATCGATGCTGTCGGCCAGGCCGGGCAGCGGTGCGAGCTCGACGGCCTGCAGCAGGCCGCTGCCGTCGACCACGAAGGCCATCACGCGGTCACCATCGAGCAGGTAGCTCACGAACACGCTGTCGGCCGGCAGCAGCCGCTTCGCGTCGGCCAGCGAGGCGATGTGCGGCTGCGACTGCTGCACGTATTTCGGATGCTGCGCGCGCAACCGCCGCTGCAGGTCGGCATAGGACAGCACCACGCGGTTGCGCTCGGCCTCCAGCGTCTGGCGGCGGTCGACCTGCGCACCGGTCTCGTCGAGGCTGCGGTCGATGCGTGCCAGCTCGGCCTCGTGCCGGTCGACCGCTTCCTGCTCCTTCGCTGGCAGCAGCCGGCCGCGGTTGGCCTGCTGCAGCGCCGTGCTCTCGATCAGCGTGCGCGCCTTCGACAGCTCCGCGATCTCGAAGGCCCGCGCGTTCTCGCCGTCGCGCACGCTGGCCAGCGCATGGTGGCGATAGCCTTCCACATAGCGTTCGAACAGCGCGCGCCGGCTCTTCACGCTCAGGCCGTGCTGCGCGCGCAGCGCTTCCACGTCGCGCTGGAACTGCGGCATCAGCGGCTTCACCGTGTCGAGCCGGTCGGCCGCCAGCGCGGCGCGCATGCGCTCGATCAGCGACAGCAGCGTTTCGGGATGCGCGTCGCCCAGCAGCGCGCGCCGGCCCTCGTGCGCGCGTTCGAACAGCGCGAGCGCCTCGTTCGCATCGCCGGCCGACAGCGCCGAGCGGCCCAGGCTGTGGACCGCGGCCAGCGTTAGCGGATGCTGCTCGCCCATCAGCGCGACGCGGAGGTCGAGCGCCTCGCGCGAGCGCTGTGCCGCTTCCGCGTGCCGCCCCTGCGCCTCGAGCACGCTCGCGTAGACGTTGAGTGCATAGAGCGTGTCGGGATGCCCCGCGCCGCGCGCGGCCGCGAGTTGCGTCCAGGCCATGCGCGCCTTGTCGTGCGCCGCGCCGAGCCGGCCCATGCGGCGCAGTTCGATGGCCTCGGCGCTCGCGGCCCGCGCGCTGCGCACATCGGTGTCGCCATGGGCCGCGGCCGTGAGCTCGTGCACGCGCTGCGCATAGGCCAGCGCCTCGCGGTGGCGATACAGCGCCGAGTAGGTGGCCGACAGGCTGGCCAGCGAACTCAGCGTGTCGGGTGCCTGCGCGCCCAGCACGCGGCGGCGCGCTTCGTAGACCTGCTCGTGCAGCTTCAGCGCCTCGGCGAAACGGCCGAGGTCGCTGAGGTTCACCGCCACCGCGTTGCGCATGCGCAGCGTCGTCGGATCGTCGGCGCCCCATTGCGACTGCGCGGCTGCGGCCAGTTCCTCGCCGATCGCCAGCGCCTCGCCGTAGCGACCCGATTCGCCGAGCGTGCCCGCGAGGTTGTGGCGCGCGACCAGCGTGTTGCGCGCGGCCGGGCCGGCCGACTTCAGCGTGAGGCGGTAGATCTCTTCCTGCAGCGCGAGCGCTTCGCGGCAGCGGCCGACCTTGCACAACTGCAGCGCGAGTGCGTTGCGCCCCGACAGCGCCGCATTGGCCTCGCGGCCCCAGAAGGCATCGCGCCAGGCCGCGCGCTGTTCGAGCCAGGCCAGCAGCGCGGCGTCGTCGGCGCGCGCATCGCTGTTGTCGGCGAGCCGGCCGAGGATCAGGTCCTTCGCGAGAAAGGCCTCCATCGACGGCGAGGCGGCCTGTTCGCGCGGCAACTGCTGCAGTGCGCGGCGAAGCCGTTCGTCGCTGTCGCGGAAGCGGCCGGTCTTCTCGAACTCGTCGGATTCGCGCACGAGGCCACCGACTTCCGAATAGGCCGCGCCCAGCGGCGGAAACGGCGGCGCGGCCGCACTGGCCAGCGGCAGCAGGAGCAATGAAAGAAGGAGGCGGTATAGCAGCGTGGGCAATGGCATCTTTCGCGCGGTGGATGCCCCGAAGCTAAGGGCGCCGGCGCCGCTGCACGACTACGAGCTTTCGTAGCGCGAGGCCCGCTGCGATGGCGCGAGACTTTGGTCTTCGGCAATGGCGAATGGCGAGGCAATCGATGTTCAGAGGAAAGTTCTCAACCCTGGTCTTCCTGCTCTGCGGCGCGGCGTACTGCCATGCCGCCTCCAGCCTCGAGCTGATCACCGATGCCGAAGCGAAGCTGCCTTCGGCCTATCTCGAGAACAAGCGCGCCGGTCTCACGCGCGGGCCCGGCATCGAGGTCGCGAGCCCGAGCACCGAGGCCGGCCGCGAGGCGGTCGCGCTGAAGATCGGCTTCAAGCCGCGCGGCGGCGTCGTGATCGATCCGAAGACGGTGAAGGTGCAGTACATGAAGGAACCGGTGGTGGATCTCACCGAGCGCGTGCGGCCCTACATCAGCGACACCGGCATCGCGATCGATGCCGCACGCGTGCCCGCGGGCGAACACCAGCTGCGCGTGCAGGTCGGCGATGCCGAGGGCCGCGTCAGCAGCAAGCTGATCCAGTTCAAGGCGCAGTAGGCCGCATGGGCGTTGCCGCAAGCTCGCCGGACGCGCCGCGCACGGTCGCCTGTCCCTACTGTGCCGAGCCCATCGCCGAGCAGGCGCTGGTGTGCCGGCATTGCGGGCGGGACCTGTTCTTCTTCGCGCCGTTGCGGCGCGAGCTCGAGGCATTGTCGCGGCGTGTCGCGGAACTCGAGAGTGCGCTGAGCGCATCGCGCAGTGCGGCGGTGACGCCGGTTGCCGCGCCTGTGGCAGCGCCGGTCGCGGCACCGGAAGCAGCCGAGCCAGCGATCCCGCCAACTCCTACGCAGCCCCAGCGCCCCGGCATCGGCTCGGTGCTGCTGTTCCTCGTGCTGCCCGTGCTGTGCCTGGTCGCGATGCATGCCGTCACCATCGTGCTGCTCGACCTCAACGAGCTGTACCTGCGCGTGGCCTCGGTGATCCTGCCGCTGGGCCTGGGCATGCTGTTCGTTGCGCTGTTCAGGGTGCGGCTGCCCTACCAGCTGCTGATGGCCGTGGCCATCGCCGTGCTGTCGGTGCTCGGCATGGCGGCGGTCATCGCCTATGCCGACGACGTGCCGCTGATGCCGCGGGGCGCGCGCGAATGGCGCGAGATCCTCTACTACGTGACGAGCATCGCGTTCAGCCACATCACCGGCATCTTCACCGGCCTGCTGGTGTTCCATCGCCGCAACCGCGGTATCGACCGGCTCTCGCACCGCCTCGCGAGCGCGCTCACCGACGGTTCGCCCGCGCCTGGCAAAGCGCAGCGGCTGCGCCAGTACACCGAGCGCATCCGCGACTTCATCACGCTGGTCACGCCGATCGTGACCGCCATCGTGTCGGTGGTCACGGGCGTCGTGACCTTGCTCAAGAAGTAGGGAAGCACCGGCCGACCATGGCCAATGTCCTGCAAGCGCTGTCGCCGAAGGATGGCGTGCCGCGCCGTGCGCGCTGGCGAGGCTGGGCCTTTCATCCGCAAAAGGAGGTCCTCATGGCAGCCAGCACCCGCAGCGCCGAGCACGCAGAGAACACCGAGCCGCTTCCGCGCGAGGAGCCCGAGGTCGGCAGCGAGGAGTCGGTGCCCACCGATGGCCGCGACACCGAGGGCGAGAAGCTGATGAAGGACGTGAAGAACCCCAAGCTCCACGAGCCGGGCCTGGCCGAGCACAAGACGCCCGAAAAGGCCGAGAAGGCCGAGGGCGGCAAGAAAGCCGCCTGATCCTCGGTCAGTCGAGCACCAGCTGCGTCTGCGTCACCAGCGCGCAGAGCCGCCCGTCGGCATTGGTGACCGAGGTCTGCCACACCATCGTCGTGCGGCCGCGGTGCAGCGCCACGCAGGTGCCGGTCACGGTCGTGCCCAGCTTCGCGCCCGCGATGAACTTGGTGCTGGAATCGGTGGTGGTCGTGCGTTTGCCCTCGGGCAGGTTCGCGATCGTGCCGACCGCGCCCAGCGTGTCGGCGAAGGCCATGTAGGCGCCGCCGTGCAGGATGCCGCCGGCGGTGCAGAGGTCGGCACGCACCTCCATCTCCGCGACCACGCGATCGGGTTCCAGCACGGTGAGGCGCACGCCCATCAGGCCGGGGAAGATCGGTTCCAGCAGTTGCTGGAGCGAGGCGATGTCGTGCATGCAGGTCTCCTTGCGGCGGCGGGCCGCCGATGGAGACCGATCCTAAGCACGCGGCGCCGCGCGCGCCATGCGGTTCACCCCGATCAGCCCATGACGTCGGCCAGCAGGTCCGGGCTCGGCACCAGCTCGCCGCGCTCGATGCGCCCGATGATCTCGTTCACGCGCCGGTGGTAGCGCACGTCCACCCCGACCTCCTCGCCGCGCCGCGCCACCAGGCCGTTGATGTACTCGGTCTCGGTGCGCCGGCCCTTCTGGATATCCTGGCCCATCGAGGGCCGCTGGCCGTCGCTGCGCGAGTTCGCCACCTCGAGGATCATGCGTGTGATCGCGTCGCGCGCCGCGGCGTCTTCCTCCGCGCGCGCCAGCAGGTCGAGGTCGAGCCCGCCCACCGGCTCGAGCGCCAGGCCCAGCGCGCGGCCCACGCGGATGCTCGAGCTGCCGAGCCGGATCGTGAGTTCGCGCGCCACCTCGTTCATGTCGCGCTGCTTGCCGCTCAGGCCCGTGAGCGCGCACACGCCGTTGCGCATCGCGTTGATCGTGAGCTTGGACCAGCGCTCGCCCCAGAGGTTGGTCGTGACCCGGCTGGTGTCGCCATGCGCGAGCAGCGCCGAGATCGCTTCGGCGCGCGGCGTCACGCGACCGTGCAGCTCGCCCACGCGCATGCCCCATTTCTTCTCGTCGCCCAGCGGCGAGTTGCGCACGATGCGGGCCGGCGCCACCAGCTCCGCCGCCAGCGCGCTCACCGAGCAGCCCAGCGTGCGTTCCCAGCCGGCGATGGCCGCGATGCTGTCCTCGTTGATGCCGTTCTGCAGCGACACCACGCAGCCCGTGGGCGCGAGCAGCGGCAGGATCAGCTGCGTGGCCCAGGTCGTGTCGTAGGACTTCACGGCGATGAAGGCGACGTCGAAGGCCGCCTCGCGCGCGAGCTGCGCCACCTCGCCCACATGCAGCGCGCGCACCTTCGCATGCACCGCGCCCGCGCCGTCCATGCCGTTCATTCCGCTCACGCTCAGGCCGTCGCGCCGCATGGCCTCGACGTGTTCGGGCCAGGCGTCCACCAGCGTGGTGTCGACCCCCGCCCTGGCCAGGTGCGCGCCCACATAGCCGCCCACGGCCCCCGCGCCCACGATGCATATCCGCGTCATTCGTTGCTCCTTCTTCGATCGGTTGAAAACGCGAAGCGCGCCGCCAGCCGCCCGAAGGGGAGGGCGCCGCGCCTCAGAGATTGAAGCCGCGCGCCTCCGTGCCCAGCTCGGCGGCCGCGCCCTCGAGCTCGCCGCGCAGTTGCGCCAGGTGCTGCTCGCCATAGAGCTCGGGCGTGCCGAGCAGGCACAGCGCCGCGAAGGCCTCGCCATCGGCACCACGCACCGGCGACGCGAAGGCATGGATGCCGGGCACCACGTCGCCGAGGTTCACGCCGAAGCCGTGCCGCTCGGAGCGTTCGCGCATGCGCTGCAGCGCCGCGAGCCGCCCGGAGCCGCAGCGCGCCACTTCCTGCGCCACGTTGTCGAGCAGCACCGCGCGCGCCTGCGCCGCGTCCAGCGTCTGCAGGATCGCGACCCCGCCCGCCGTGGTGAACAGCGGCCGGCGCGCACCCGGGTAGAGCACCGAGCCGGTCAGTGGAAGCTGGCCCTGGCGCACGCTGCACACATGCTCGTTGCCGCTGCGCAGCAGCAGCACCGCGATGCCGCGCATGCGGCGCGCGAAGGCCTCGAGCAGCGCCTCGGCGCGGCGCTGGAACAGCAGGTGGTCGGGCAGCGCCAGTCCCAGTTCGTGCATCAGCGGGCCTGGCAGGTAGTGACGGTCGGCCGCGCGCTGCGTTACCAGCCGTTCCTCGACCATGCAGGCCAGCATGCGGTGCACGGTCGCCTTGTCGAGTTCGCAGGCCACGGCCAGGTCGGACAGCCGCCAGCCGAACTGCGGCCGCGACGCGACCACGCGCATCAGCTTGATCGCGCGGCCCAGGCTGCGCGTGCCGGGACGTTCGGGGGCGGTGGTGGCGAATGCGTCCTGGATGATCGGCTGGTCGGTGTCCATCGTCGGTGCTTCCTCGGGCAGATGCGGGGGAGGCCCACCGGACAGGGGCGCGGCGGGCGCGAACCATGCATTCTGCGATGGAGCGATGCGCGCGATCAGCGAAGACACCGCGGCCCGCCCCTCAGTCGCCGCCGAAGCCATAGAGCCGCGCCGGGTTGTCCACGAGGATGCGATCGAAGGTCCGCGCGTCCGGCGACCACTGCCGCAACTGCGCGAGCACGCCGGCGTTGTCGACTTCGTGCGGCGCGCTGACCTCGGTGGCCGAGGCGGCAGCGCCCGGCTGTGGATGCGGCCAGTCGCTGCCCCACAGCATGCGTTCGGGGTTGCAGCCGATGAAGCGGCGCGCCAGCGCTTCCATGTCGGCATGGCCGGGCATCGTGCTGCAGCGGTAGGGGGCCGAGAGCTTGACGTAGGCCCGGCCCTCCTCGACGAGCGCGAGCACCGCGGCCAGCGCCGGCGTGTCGGGACCGTCCGCCGCCTGCGCGCCCGCGTAGTGATCGAGCACCACCGGCACCGGCAGCTCGCGGATCGCCGCGGCGCAATCGGCCAGCAGCGGCAGGCTCGCATAGACCTGCACATGCCAGCCCAGTGGCGCCACGCGTTCGGCCGTGCGCCGAAGCTGCGCGGTGGCGCGCTGGGCATCGCCCTCGCGATCGATCTCGAGGTTGACGCGCACGCCGCGCACGCCGGCCGCGTCCAGCGACTGCAATTGCGCGTTGGTGGTGGCGTCGTCGATCACCGCCACGCCGCGTGCCCGCGCCGGACCCAACTGCCGCAGCGCCTGCAGCGTCGCAGCGTTGTCGAGTCCGTAGACGCTGGGCTGCACGATCACCACGCGCACGATGCCGAGCGCGTGGTGCCATTGCGCCAGGGCCTCGATCGATGCCGGCGGCGGCGTGTAGCGGCGCGCGGGCAACAACGGAAACTCGCGCTCGTCGAGGAAGACGTGCGTGTGGCAGTCGCAGGCGCCGGGCGGAAGCTGCGGCGAAGGCCGCTGTGTCGAGGATATCGAGGGTGTCGTCATGCTGTGGTGACGATAGCCGTCCGGCCCGTGCCCCGGCCGCACAGCGGGCAGCGGATTTTCATGGGTTGAACTTTCGCGCGCCGCCACGAGCGCACGCCGCGGGGCTGCTCGATATTCTGCGCAGGGCCCGGGCAAGCCCGCCGCGGACATCGCAGAACAACGGAGACGACATGCCACCCTTCATTTCGCGCAAGACCTTCCTTCGACGGCTGGCCGGATCGCTCGCGCTGGCCCTCGGGCCCGCCGCGGCGCTGGCCCAGGTTTTTCCCGCCAAGCCCGTGACCCTCGTGGTCCCGTTCGTGGCGGGCAGCCCCACCGACATCGTCGCGCGCGCCTTCGCCAGCGAGTTCTCGCTCGCGCTCAACACGCCGGTGCTGGTGGACAACAAGCCCGGCGCCAACCAGACCATCGCCGGCAGCTACGTGTCGCGCGCGGCGCCCGACGGCTACACCCTGTTCTTCGCCAACCTCCCGGCCGTGGTCGCGCCTTCGCTGCGCGCCAGCCTGCCCTACCAGGGCGTGGGCGACTTCGCGCCGGTGTCCGACGTGCTGACCATCGGCTTCATGCTTGTGACCGCGCCCAACGTGCCGGCCACCACGCTCAAGGAGTTCGTCGCGTTGCTCAAGGCCGACCCGTCGAAGTACTCCTATGGCTCCTCGGGCATCTCGACGCCGATCCATCTGATGGCCGAGATGTTCAACAAGGAGCTCGGCGTCAAGACCCTGCACGTGCCCTACAAGGGCGCCAATCAGGTCCAGCTCGACCTCATGAGCGATCGCGTGACCTACGCCTTCCTGCCGACCGGCACCATGGACTACGTGCGCGCCGGCAAGCTCAAGGCCTTCGGCCTGGCCGCCAGCCAGCGCGACCCGGCCTACCCCGAGCTGCCCACCATGGAGGAGTCGGGCATGCCCGGCTTCAAGGCCACGGTGAACTTCGTGCTCGTCGGCCCGAAGAAGACGCCGGGCGACGTGCTCGCCAAGCTCAATGCCGCAGCCAACAAGGTCGTGGGCAGCGATGCCTTCTATGGCAAGGTCAAGCCCGTGGGCGGCGTCGAGCTGTCGCGGCCCGCGACCACGGCGCAGGTCGGCGCGCACATCGCGGCGGAGGAGGCACGCTGGAATGCGCTGATCAAGCGGGCCGACATCCAGCTCGAGTGAAGTCGCGCCGCAGTCTGCAGAGTGCGAGTCCGCCGCCGATAGTGAAGCTCGTGTCGGTCACGTAGCGGGCTTCGTCAGGTGATAGACGCTCGCGTACCGATCAAGGAGGTGCGGGCCGTCACGACGCGCGCTTAGCTGAAGACTTGGTCGACACTCATGCCGTTAGTGCCTTTTGAGAGGCTCATGTCGTTCATGGCGTGCTCCTTCTCAACGGCCCGCCGCCTCGACGGTTACGCGCGTGACCGCCTCGGGCTGCGAGGTCATCACCACGTGCGAGGCTCCCTTGACCATCACCGTCTTCTTCGCGTGCGCGCGCTCGGCCATGAAGGCCATCGCGGCCGGCAGAATGTTCTTGTCGCGGTCGCCGTAGACGGACCATGAGGGCACCGGCTTCCAGGCCGGCGCCTGCGCGGCTTCGTTGAGCGCGATTTCGCCAAGACACAGGGGCTGGTCGAGGCCAGCGCGCGCATACAGCGCAGCGTGGCGGAGCCGCTGCAGCGCGTCGATGCCGAAGGCCTGCTCGACAACCTCGTGCTCGGCTACTGCGACGCCGGCCGCGCCATCGCGCTCGACGGCCGCATCGGTCAGCCGGTGTTCACCTGCCCGCTCGCGCTGCGGCGCGTGCTGGCGAACCTGATCGACAACGCGTTGCGTTATGGCAGCGACGTACGGGTGTGCGCGCACGTCGATGCGCAACGGCTGGTGCTGGCGGTGGTGGACTCGGGGCCGGGGATCAAGCCAGCGTAGATCGATGCGGTGTGCGCGCCTTGGGTGCGGGGGCGACAGGGAGAGGAGGACAAGCCTGGGTCTGGGCTTGGGCTGGCGATTGCGCGGAGGTTGGCGCGATCGATGCAGGGGGAGTTGTTGTTGAGGAATCGGCGGAGTGGGGGCTGGAGGCGCGGTTGACGTTGCTGTTGGTGGTGGCGTGACGCGGCGGCTCGCTGGCTCCAGCCAAGCAGGCGTTCGTCGCAGCGGTTGCCTTGCGAACAAGGTCTATTCGCTGGCGTCGGAGAGATACACCCGACAAGGAGACCGTATCAAGCGTAGGCGTCGCCAGTGAGAACCATTGCGGACACGTCCGGAGCGGAAGAACGCAAAGCGGCAATCGATACGCTGTAGCGCTTCGGCTCCGCATACGGAATTGCAACTCCATAGTTGCCATTCACGATGTCCAGCTTCATTTCATAGCATGCCAAAGCCGCGCCCAAAGTGATCAGCTTGCTCGCAAGCGGAGTAACCACAAGCCGGCATCCACCGATCACACTCAAGCTTCGCTGATAGCGTTTCATTGCGCCCAAAAGTTGTCGATAGGCCTCAAATGGGTTGCTCTCATGCGCATAGAGAACATTGGTCAGGGGTGTCTTGCTCACGTCAAACAATGGCACCTTGTATTCGATCAGCAGCCGATCACCACGGCGTGGATCACGGGACGGATGCGGAAGCACCGGGCAGATCTCCGCAGAGTCTGGAATTTGGTCGTACATCACCTTCTGGAGCTGAGACACCCTGTTTTCGCCGAGAACCGGAAACCATACGAGGGGCCAATCGCGAGTGCTTTCCGTTTGCAACGCACTTGCAAATCCAGGAATTAAGACCAGCTCGTTGCTAGGATCTTCAGACTGAATCATGCTGTCGAGTCCAGCATCCTCGCCTACAAGGATCTGCAGATTGATCTTCGACGCGGCCAAGGGCACTGGTGCATTGCGATTGGGCACTAGCCTATCCAGCAACGCGAGCATGAGCGACAAGTACGCTATTCGGGGAAGCGAACTTACGTCGAGAACGATGTCTGTCTGATCGGAGACTGCACGAAGCACCTCTTCAGTTCCAAGCCTGAGCGCATTGCTCGCGCTCAGGTCATCTTCTCCCTCGGCCGTTGACTCAATCATGACCGTCCGCGTTGCCCCGATTACAGCGAACCGTCTCTCCAGCGCCAGCGCGTTTGCTTCGGTCACCTCGACGAGTTCCTCGCTCAACTGGTAGCCGCGGAATCCAACAAGCAGCAACTCCGCCTTTTCGACGGAGCAACCCGAAGCGGTAACGCTGCCGACGAAGCGGTCCATCACGGACTGCGCTCGTAGGTCAAATCCTCGCCCCCCGACGTATAGCAATCGAATGTCGCTGTCATCACGCCGACGCTGTTGGAACATCTGATCCCACATATCCTGCACCTCGGCCCCACGCCGAAATACATAGCGGTTCCATAGCGTCATCGCGGCACCTCCACCGAGCGGCGTTTGGTCGGCGCCGAGGGGCCGTCCATCCAACTAATCAATGTCTCGGCAGACACATCCTGCCAACCGCCGTATTGAAGAGGAAGGTCGTGGTATGCACAGAGCGACCTGTTCAGATAGAACACCGTACCCTCCTCTCTGGACGCGCTTGCCGCGCTACCACGTGTCGTCAACAGATTCTCTGCAACGCACTCCCAGAGCACGCGGGCAAGAAGCGCATGTGGTTCTGAGGACTTTGTCTGCTCCGGTCGCAACCTACTCAGTTCGTAGCGACTGAGCCGGATGCCAGTCACACCCGGCGCATAGGAGGCCGACATTTGAAATGTCTTATCCCGGCAGTACTGGCCGATGGCATCCAGCAACCTCTGGGCCCTGGTTCCTTCCGTATGACTCTTCGGTATGAAATCGCGCTTGCGCTTGGCGGTTTCTTTGATTCGACGCTCTTGTTCCGCTGGGGACAAGCGCAGGTCTGGCTGCCTCCGAAGAACCTGTTTGGCAATCATGCCCTCATACAAGCTTGCAGCGACAGCCAGGAGTTCTTCGACATTGGTGGTTGCCAAGGCACAGAGTCGATCAATTCCATAGTAATAGGGCAATTTCAGGTCGTCGTGGCAAAGTATCTCCGCAGCACCAAGCACTTTGCTGTCGCGTTCGTCGAGGTCTTCCGCCGGGAGCGGCGCGAGTTCGAGCGTGAGTTGTCGCCGGCCTTCGGACCGGGCGATCAGGATGCGCGTTACGTACAGCTGCATCAGGCTCTCAAAACCAATCGTTTTCTGCCCTTCGTCTGCGTGCGCCAACCAATCGGCATAACGAATGTTTTCCCGGTGGCGTTCCATCTCCGCAGCAAAAAGTGCGATCGCCTTTCCGAATACCTCTGAAAGGTCCTCTGGCGTCAGCTGATCTTCAAGGTATTGCGAGAATGCGCCTGCGGGGATTTCGCGCTGGACGTCCAATCGGCGGTCCAAAATGCTTTGGGCGAAGGTCGCAAACTGGTGCTGACCACTCTTGCCGGTCCACATGTCCTCGATGGGGTAATGGCGAAGGTCTCGGCCCTCGCGAGCGCCCTGAGACAACAAGGCATCACCCAAGGCGATGCTGCGCTCGGCCAGCCACACCGGAATCGCTGGTCGAAGCTCGACAAGCTCCTCCAACATCAACTCGCGCTGCTTTTTCCGAAGCTTTTGGAGGTCATCGATCATCAGCAATCGACGCGGCGCCACCAGTTTTCCCCCGCGCAGAAATTTGACCGATTGCAGCCAAAGTACGCTTTCAAACCGGACATGTAGTGGAAGATCGGCCGAAGCATCGCCTGCGAGCGAGTCAAGCTTGGCATACACGGCTCGTTCCCGCTCTTCCGCCCATCGAACCAAATCGACGGCCGAATCCGCCGTGGGAATTGACTTGAGATCACGTGCCAAGTCGTCGTACTCTAGACGTACGTCAGTGAGTTGATCGGTCGATGCATAAGCAATTAGTGAAGCAAGACTTCGCAGAGTTCGAAGAACCACTCGACAGTCAAAAAGCGCCCGAAACAATCCTGCTTGCGCCATCGACGCGCCGGGAGGGAGGTCGGCATAACCCGAAGCACAAGACAGCAGCACTCCAAGTAACTGAGGCCCCTCAGTTTCATGCATGACCTGGCGCCCTAGCAACCGTTGGTACGACTCGTCTTGCCCAGCTCGGGCATTCCAGAAAGCTCGCAACGCCGCCGGCGTGAAAGCCCGCAGCAGAGTAGTTTTGCCTCCTCCCGGTGGACTGGTGAACAGATGTACCGCCCCGTTAAAGGCATCCTCATGAAGGCGTTCGAATATCTTCGGCGAGAAAAGACGAACAAACTCCTGGTCGGAGGTCCGCTCCGACATTCGCTCCAAGAATGGATTTGCGCGGTAGGCCACTCAAAAATCCTTGTGGCGGCTTACGCGAGGAAAGAGTCCATGGAAGCGGTGCGTCTCAGAACCCCAAAGCATGTAGACCGAATTATTTGGCGTGTTGTGTGAGAGGACCACCGGCAACGCACAGCCGGCAAAACCCATTTGCGCCGTGCTAGTGCCGCCGACCTCGATGTGCTCGTCGAAGGCGTCCGGGTCGTAGTATTTTGGATTTGTCAGTATGGCATGCAGTTCAGCTGGGACATTTTGCGTGAGGCCAACGCCCGGCTCAATAATCCAAAGCACTCGTACTTGAAGTGGCTTGTAGTGGTTCTCGGAGGTGAAGCGCTCAGACCAGTACTCGATATGGTCGATTGCTTGGCGGGTTGCGACATACAGAAGAAGGAAGACTTCGTAGTGGGATGTGTCGATGAGGTCGCCTTGGTGAAGACGCTCATAGATCTTCTTGATCTTTCCCTTGAACTTGTTACTGCGACTATCAAAGCGAATATAGGTATTGCCACTTCCGGAGAAGTCGTCCATCAACCACACTAGCGTAAATTTCGCTGATTGCTTGGCACCGTCAGAGGCCGGCTTAGCTCGGAGGGTATCAATCAAAGCATTAGCTTGGGCCTTGTCGCCGGAGTCATACGCTCGCCAAATATCCTCAGTCTCAGGAAGTGGCGTTGAAGGTGACTTCTTCAAAGCCTTTGCTAACGCCTGCAACATATCCTCTGCCTTGGCCTGGCCTAGTTCGTATGCCTGCCAGATTTGCTCGTTGCTGATTTCCCCATTGCTCGCACGTCGGAGTTCGTTGGTGCGGGCGCCGTCGCTAAGTCCCAAATACAAAGACTTCAGCTTCAATTCCTTAAACCGATCATCTCTGCAGATCTCGCCTACGCGGTAGGTAGGGATGGCTTTTTCCTCGGCCACAAGACGAATTCGCTCTTGGACGATGACATCCGGGTACGCGTGCTGCACCAAGTGCGAGAGTTCGTGGTCCGACACGTATACCAACCGCTCGAGCACGAACCCGAGCGCAGCAGAACGGTCGGGCATATCGAACTGATTCAGCCATAGAGCTAGGCTCTCGACGAATCGTCTCCCGGGGCCGAACCTTTGGTAGCCATCGTATTTGTAGTCAGCGAGCAAACGAAGCACAGGAACATTGTTCAAGACTACGTCTTGGTCCTGCCACCCCATGACTTTGGCAAGCAAGTACTGTGCGTTCTCGTCCTTCATTGCTCCTCCGTTTGCCTATTAGGTGCCTAGCGCGAAGCGGAATGAACCACCAAGCGGATCGATCTTTGCATGATCGAGATACCAAAGGGTGGCATCTACGTCTCGCTTGTGGTGCGGTGCCAGCTTCCAGCCTCGATCGAGTCTTCGGGAAGGCTGGTCGACGCTCAGCGAGAATCGATGCTCAAGCAAGGAGGCATCGTTGCCAGGCCAGGCGCCTTGGTCTCCCATCGTCACGATCTCGTACGGATCGATGCCACGTGCTTGGATCATGTTGGCAACGAGGTGCGACTTATTGACGTTGGCGGCTAACACATCGACCGAGTGTTTGCTTCGCACGACAGTAGAAGTATCAAGGCCAGCCTGCCGAAGTGAATCGGCGATCACAAACCACATGTTCTCAGCGTTGGCCCCCTCCTTGAACCGAACACTGATCTGGTGTGGGTAAGTCTCCCGAACGCGCTCAATTGGCACGCCCAAGCTTTCAAGACGTCCCAGAATGCGCCGCACGTGGCTGAGAAACTCGTTGGTAACGATCGCCTTGTCGATCTCTTCGTCGAGTAGGCCGATCCAGCCACCGTTGTATAGGCCCAGGTGTACCTTCGACCAGACTTCACTCGGCAGTACATCTCGCAAATGCTGTTGAATCGAATCTCCACGACCGGACGCAACACCAACAACGATGCCAGCGTTGAGTAGGCGAATCACCCGCTCCACAATCGGTGCCGAGGGTGGCAAGTCCTTGCGTTGAGAACTACAAAGGGTACCGTCATAGTCAAAGACGATCGCACGGAATGGCTGCAGAGCAAGCGCCGACTCGAAACTCGCGAGCGCTCGGCTCATCGCGCCGTTAGATCCAATCGATGGCCACCGAGCACCCAGCACTTCGAACTTCGATTGCTCGCCGCGTCTCCCTGTGTCCTCTGGGCCAGGGATGAAAGACGGTAGGTCAACGTAGTAAAGGTCACGGCCGAATGAAGGCACCAGCGGCTTCGCTGGATCCTTGCCTGTCTCCGCGGCGATAAGTGACACAAGCCGCATCTGAGCCACAAGCCCTGCCAGCAAGTCTTGTGGGCGTCCTCCTCCAAGCGGCATGGTGCAGACGGGCACATCAGATGGCAATAGTTCTTGCATCCGGGCCCAGAGCCGCTCTACGCCAGGTTCAACAAGGGCAAGAATGGCGCAGTCCTGGGCGCGCTCGGCGAGCCAGAGATGTCGCCCATGAGCAAACGAACGGATATCCGCTAATTGGCTGTACAGAAGCGCCGACTCAGAAAGCTTGGACTCCAAGTCTGCTGCAACTGGCCTGAGCAACGGGGAGAAGACGACAATGAGGCCCTTGCGAGGAACGGCCTGGCGCACAAAATCTTGCGCGCCGGTTAGCCATTCTTGAACTGACTGACCGCCGATGCGCAACCCATCGAGTGATTTCGGGAACTGAACTGCCTCCGAGTGCAGCGCGCCGTACGCTCGAGCAATCAAGACGGCGTCAAGCAGGAGGCTGTTAGTTGCAAGATAGCCATCTTTTTTGGCGAGCTCGAAGACATGAGGGGTAACTTCGGGAAGCTCTTTGACATGCTCCATCAGCGGACTCGACCGTCGGTTGGTCACAACGTGGACTGTTCGAGAACTGTGGCGTCTTGCGCGCTCGAGCACTTCAATGATGTCCGGATTCTTACCCTCGGCGGAGATCATGAACACCGGACTTGAAGCAGCCAGCGTGGGATTACAAATGATCTCCAGCGGCGTTGACGGTCGCGATACACGCCCCGTGTATAACTCATGCAAATTGCAGAGGAGAGAAGCTACGGTGAAAGAGCCACCAGACCCCACGCCGATGATGCTCGACTCCGCCGCGCTGGCAATTGCAAGCTTCAGCAGTTCGATGTCCGCAGACATCGCAGCAAAGAAGGTATTTCCCAGCTCTGCAAGCTCACCGTCATAGTAGGTATCGGACATAGGAACCTGTTTGCCTACACCACGGTCGCCTTGCGCGGCGAACGGCCCACCGGCTTATCGCTGCTCATACTCTTTTCCGATGCCACGCGAGGGGCTCGTTTAGCCTTCGGCGCCGGCTTTGCGTACTCCGAGCGTAACTCCATCAGCATGACGCCGAGCATGTTCTGCCCCTTTCCATCTACCTCGCCCCACAGCCTGTTCACGGCGTTGTTGACCGTGCCCGCCTCAACCAGTCGCGAATCGCCGGTCGAAATCAGCAAGGCCTTCAAGTCGGCATGTTGCTCGAACTTGGCACGGAGCACAGCACGCATGCGATCAAACTTTATCTCTGCCCAGTTCGGCACCACGTCCCAGACATAGAGGCCATGTGCAGCCATGGCCGCCAAGGACGGTGTTGGGGCGCTGAGGATCCAGTCACGCACGGCAGGCTTGATCGCCTTGCCTGCTTGGTATGCGTGCTCGGAGGTCGCGTAGGTGAGTCCTTCAAACTCAATTGATCGCGGAAAGAGGTTGCTGAACGCTCCGTAGGGTTTCTCGTTGGCGCGATAGAAGCAAATCTCGGCCTCTTGCGCCAAGTTTCCGGTGGTGGGGTGGGGCTTTGCTGCCGCAGGTTGTGAGACGACACGTGCCTTGCTGGTCGCAGCTTTCTTGGCCGTAAGGGTTGGCTTCTTGATCAATGTTTATCCTTGGCGTTTCGTGCGGGGGATAGCCCGACCGCCTCACAGTGATTGAGGATGAGCACTTCAATCAGACTGGTTATGCTGCGATGCTCCCGAATCGCCGCCGCCTCGGCTGCAGCCTTGATCCGCGGATCGAGCCTCAGCGACATCGTGGCGGTTTTCACTTTAGGGCGTTGACTGGCCATCAGAGTAGGGCGTTAGCCCAGGGTTACGCACTCATCAAATGTACTGCGTTTTGCAGTGCGCCTGAATGCAGTTTGCGAAGGCTCTTGGCCTATCAGCGCCCCCTAGGTTCGCTGTTCTCAGCAAGCGACTCTCCACCACGCTGCGGTTGAGAAGAGTGTCCGCTCGCAGTTGTTAATACCAGTTCAAGCGCCGGTGGTGAAGAGCCGTCGTTGCTGCAGAACGAAAGTTGACCTTCACCGTTTCAAGCTCCTCCGAGACGAGGTGATAGCTTCTCCAAGGGCAACGTCGCAGTCATCGCCCGCTTGAAGCAATCCTGCAGGACTCGTACCCAAGGGCCCTGCATCTCGAAATCAGCGCCACGCCTCGAACGCCGGCCTTACCTCCCCACTAAGCGCCCCCTTGGCTGCTCTCAAGCCGCAAAAGTGCTCCCGCTATCCGTCTCATTCCAATAAACAAGCGAGCTTGTGATAAGCCCGCGCCGACCAACTCCTTGGCACCTGATAGATCTCGCCCGGAAACACCGTCACGGCCACGGGCAGCGAGATATCCACGGCATTGAAGTTGTTCGAGTGGTCCTCCCAATAGATCTGCGCCACCGGGGCCGCACTGTTGGTGAACCAGTACAGCGAGATGTCGTCGGGCATCTCGTCGCGCGGGGGCACGCGCTCGGGCACGCCGCCCGAATAGGTCCAGGTCGCGAACTTGTCGTAGATCCAGGCGGCCTGGCCCACGGGTAAGTCGGCGAGGGCGTAGCCCAGGGTCTGCGGGCGCGCGACCATCATGGCGGAGTAGCCCGAGCTGTTCTTGTAGAAGTCGTCGAGCTTGTCGAAACGCAATCTCCGAAGAGGCAGCGACCATGGAGAGCCGTCCGGGTAACTGCGAGTTCGAGGAGATTCGCACCATTGGTGCTCGGCGCGCGTGGTCTGGGGAACTGAGTACCTTCTTGCCCGCGTCGCGCCGGTGCCCCCGTCGATCGGTACCAGCACGCCACCACCTCTTCGATCCCCGTGCTCCGCGCATTACAGAAGCTGCATTTATTGGCGCTTACCGCAACTTCATGCCAAACGGCACCGCACCCCGCCCACTTCTTCCCTAGAGTGGATGCCCCTCTCACTCGCGACCCCACCTAGGGAAGCAGAAAGGCACAACACCCCAATCCACCGAGACGTTCAAAGACTGCTTGCCTCGCGGCAGGTCGTCGTTGCAAAAGCAGCGATGCAGATGCGAGGTATCAAAAGGCGACGGCCAAGGTGTTACTAGCACCCCAGCCGTCTAACCAAGTTCGTGCAAGACCCTCGAAAGGAACGCACAAAAATGGCTACCAAGACTATAGCCCGGCGTCGCACGCCGGTATCTCCCGGAGAAAACGCCCAAGGCCCGGCGGATCTCCTCGAAAACACCCTATCCCAACTCGAAGCGCTTCTGTGGGCTTCTCACGGAAGAGACATCGATTGGTGCAGCGGTGAAGGGCCTCGCCAACTGGACAACCTGCTCTGGCTCGCGTCTGACCTCGCTCGCCAAGCCGGGGAGCTGTTTCAACTGAGCGAGATGCCGCGACGTGGAGCGCTTGAGACTGGCGGGTAAGGGCCGGTCTGCGGGCCGCGGTTTCGCGGCCCGCTTTCGCAGGTCCTGACCCCCTCAGCGCAACCCCCTGAACGATGAAGCCGTGGCCAGTGGCTCATCACGCGCAAGGCTTGGGTATCTGAACGCCTGAAGCCAGTACCGCGTCGGCATACGACGACAGCATCCGGATCGTCTCCCGCATGTCGCTCTCAGTGGCATCCGGATGGATCGCGCAAATTCGCAGCACGGTTCGATTGCGCAAGCGCGTCGTCAAGACCGTCGCAAAGCCCTCCTGAAGCGCCCGCGATGAAATCTCGCTGTTCAGCGCATCGAGCGCCTCCGGGCTCATGGCCGCATCCGTCATGCGGAAGGTGACGATGCCCAACTGCGCGGGCGACACGATGTCCCAGCGAGGATCCTTCTCGAGCTCGTCCTGAGCCCAGGCCGCCAACCGGCAACCATGCGCAATCGCCTCGCCCATGGCGTCCGACCCCAGCACCTGCAAGGTGAGCCACAGCTTCAGTGCGCGTGCCGGTCTCGTGAGTTCGACGCCGAGGTCCCAGAAATTGATCTGGTCGGCGTCGGTGTCGGCATGCGCATCGAGCAGGTATTCGGGTCGCGTATGGAAGACCTGCGAGAGGTGCTTGCGCTGACGCACGAAGACCATCCCGCAGCCGTACGTCTGGAACAGCCACTTGTGCGCATCCCAGCTCAGGCTGTCGGCCTCGCCGATGCCGTCGAGCAAACCCCGATGCGATGGCGACAGCGCGGCGGATGCGCCGTACGCGCCATCCACGTGCATCCACATGTCGTGCGCATCGCACAGTGCGCGAATCCGTCGCAGTGGATCGATGCTGCCGGTGTTCGTCGTGCCCGCGCTCGCAACCACGGCGAAAGGCCTGAGCCCATCGGAGATGTCCTGCTCGATGGCGGCTGCCAGGGCCGTCATGTCCATGCGGAACGTGGCGTCGGTGGGCATGCGGCGAATCTGATGCGGCAGAAGCCCGAGGATCTTCAGACCCTTGGCAACGGATGAATGCGTTTGCTCCGAGACGTAGGCAACGCCTTGCAGGCGCTGCGCCGGCTCGAGCTTGAAATCGCGTGCCATCGCAAGCGCCGTCAGGTTGGCCATGGAGCCCCCCGACACGAACAGGCCGCCAGCCGAAGGCGGGAACCCGACCTGCGCCGCCAGCCATTGAATGAGCGCCGCTTCGATGACGCTGGCCCCCGAACTCTGCAGCCAGCTGCCGGCGTGGACGTTGTGCACGGCGGTCAAGTAGTCGCCCAGGGCCGACAGCGGCGAAGACGGTCCCGGAATGAATGCCAGGAACCGGGGATGGTCCATGCGCGCACGCCAGGGGTAGATCTCCTCCAGCATCTGGTCGATCACCTCTTCCAGCGGCCGCGCCCCTGCGGGCACGCCGATCGCGCGAAGCGACTCGGCGCTGGCGTGATCGATCACGTCCACCGGACGTTGCTCGCGGGATGAGTGGCCGATCGGGCTCGTGCGAGACAGGACCCGTGCCCATGCGTCCGGTGGCACCGCCCCGAGCAGGCGGCTGGGTGGGGCTCCATCTGATGCTGAGAGAGAAAGGGCGAGGTCCGAAAGTGCAGGCATGTTGTTCACCGAATGATGTTCTGTCTTTGGCTTATTCTCCCGAACATCATTCAGCCGCCCTAGCGCTTTCAGGACCATGGCAAAAAATACGAACCAGCTTCAACCGGAGAGCAAGGCACCCGCCCGCCTGGATGCTGTCGACCGAAGACTGTTAGGGCTTCTCGCGAACGACAGCACGCTCAGCTATGCCGCGCTGGGTGAACTGCTTCATCTGTCGGCGCCCGCGGTGCACGAGCGGGTGAAGCGGCTCAAACGCGACGGGGTGATCGTCGCGACCGTGGCGCGGCTGGATGGCGCGAAGCTGGGGCGGCCGCTGCTGTGCTTCGTGCAGGTGATCACCAGCACTGTGAAGCGTGCCCGCCAGATCGCGGCGCTGGAATCGCTTCCCGACATTGAGGAGATCCACATCGTCACCGGCGACAGCGGCCTCCTGTTGAAGGTGCGCACGCGCGATGCGCAGGCCCTGGAAGTGCTGCTGGCGCGCATCCACGAGGTCGAGGGCGTGGAAGGAACGCGCACGCAGATGGCGCTGCGCACGCTGGTCGAACGCGGGCCCAGTCCGGACGCGGCGGATTGAACGCGATGGCGTTCGTCGCCGATGTCGGCCCGCTCACTGGAGCCGCACGGCCTCCACCGTCGTCGCCAGCTCCTGCAGCCGCCGCAGGCAGTCGCCCTCGGGATAGTCGAGCACCTTCCAGCGCGGCACGGCCAGCGGCAGCCGCTCGATCAGGTGGCCCGCATGCTCGGCGAAATGCGGCCACGCGACGATGGTCGGCGTTTCGCCCGCGACCTCGCAGAGAAAGACCAGGTCGGCTTCGGGCAGCCAGGTGTCGACGCCCTTGGGCAGCACGGCATAGCTGATCACGGCACCGTCGGAGTCGCGCTGCAGCAGGCTGTGCTTGGCGACGAAGACGTCGACGCCCGCCGCCACGTGGGCCTTGTCGAGCACCTCCTGCTGGTCGTTGTAGTCGACCGCTTTTTCCTCGCGCAGCAGCGCCGTGAGCTGCGCGCCGGCCTGCCCGGGCGGCGTCCACAGCGACCACGCCTTGTCGCGCAGCCTGAACATCTCGGCGCTCAGCGGGCGCGACTGTTCGCGCAGCACCCGGCGCGCGGTGGCGATCATGTTCTCGAGCGCGTCCGCATCGCCCGCACCGCAGACCAGTAGGCAGGTGCGGTTCGGCGCCATTGCCACCGGATCGCCGTCGAGCGGCAGCTGCCAGGCCAGCTCGTGCAGGAAGATGCGGCCGGCGTCGTAGTAGTCGCCGTAGTTCGACACGTAGAGCCCGGGCGCGAGCTGGCCGAAGGCCGGGGCGGCCTTGTGGCGCAGGTTGTCGACCGCGATCTCGAAGGCCTGCTCGAAGCCGATGCCCCAGCGCTTGAGGTCGTCGGGGCTCACCTGCGCGATCGCATGGTCGCTGTCGATGGCGACGGCCGCGCCGAGCGTCGGCGAGAACGGGGTCCACACCATGGTGTCCTCGAGCTTCTTCGAGAAGTCGCCATGCGAGATCCGCGCGAGGTCCACGCCGGCGAGGCGCCGCAGGATCGGCAGCAGCCGCGGCCGCGCTTCGTCGAAATCGGCGGGCCGGTCGCTGCCGATGCCCGCCACCCCCAGCGCGAAGCGCGCGATCTGCTCGCGGCGCTCCGCCGGCCGGGCCTGGCAGTAGTCGGTGTAGAGGTTGTGCAGGTAGATCGTGCCGCCGTCGGCGCGGCGGATCAGGAACTGCTCGGGATCGAGGACCAGCTTCTCTTCGGGGAGAAGGCGTTGCAGCTCCTGCAGGAGCAATCGGGCGACCTGTTCGGTGCCGGGCTTCCGGTCGAAAAGGCGGCGGATGAATGACAGCATGTTCCCCTCCTGCGAACCAGTATAGGCAGCGCCCGTGTCACGCCGGCACATCCTTCCGGGCGAGGGCCGATGCAACGAAGAATGTATGATTCATATATGTTTCGTATATACCGTGACTGAACACCCACGGCATCCGGCATCCACATCAAGTCCCCCGAAGAGATCGAGAAGGCGCGCCAGGCCGGCCGCCTCGCGGCCGAAGTGCTCGCCATGATCGAGCCGCACGTGGTGCCGGGCGTGAGCACCGAAACGCTCGACCGCATCTGCCACGACTACATCGTGAACGTGCAGGGCCTCGTCCCGGCCAACGTGGGCTACCAGGGGTATCCGAAGACCATCCTCACCTCGGTCAACCAGGTGGTCTGCCACGGCATTCCCTCGCCCGACAAGATCCTGAAGAAGGGCGACATCGTCAACATCGACGTGGCCGTGATCAAGGACGGATGGTTCGGCGACACCAGCCGCATGTACTTCGTCGGCGCGCCGAGCGTGCTTGCTCGCCGGCTGGTGGAAACCACCTACGAGGCGATGCGCGCCGGCATCCTCGCCGTCAGGCCCGGCGCGACGCTGGGCGACGTCGGCCATGCGATCCAGTCGGTGGCGCAGCGCGAGCACTTCGGCGTGGTGCGCGAGTTCTGCGGCCATGGCATCGGGCAGGTCTACCACGAGGACCTGCAGGTGCTGCACTACGGATGCCGCGGCGAGGGCCTGCGGCTCGTGCCGGGCATGGTGTTCACCATCGAGCCGATGCTCAACGCGGGCGGGCGCGAGATCCGGCACCTGCCGGATGGGTGGACGGTGGTGACGAAGGATCGGTCGCTGTCGGCTCAGTGGGAACACATGGTGGCCGTGACGCCCGAGGGCCATGAGGTGCTTACGCGCTGGCCCGACGGGACCGGGAGCTACCCGCCGGTCTGAGGCGCCTGTCGAGGCGACCCGCATCCGTAGACATCGATGGCGGCCCGGATGCGCGAATCTCCTACTTCCGCCGCGCCCGATGGCTCCCAGTCTGTGCGTCTGTCTCTCAAGGAAACGACGCACATGGCAACCAGCAGCATCCTCGGCGGCGAGCACGCCCCGACCGCCCCCAAGGGCACCGACGCCGACGCCCTCGGCCCCAGCGATTCCAGCGACAGCGGCAGCGATGCCGCGGGCGACGACCGCGCCGTCATCGACGGCGGCGAGGAGCCGGCGACCAACGCGGACATCCTGCCTGACCGCGTGGGCGTCTTCCCGGACGCCGCGACGGAAGTCGCCGACGCCGTCGACGACCCCGAAGCGCTGAGCGCCGAGGAACTTGCCGACGAGAACGACGGCGAGGACGACGACGAAGAGACCGCCTGATGCCCGGCGTTCCCGATGCAGCGGTGCGCCTGAAGCACACGCTGCGCCACCGGTTCGGCCATGCCCGCCTGCGCGCGGGCCAGGCCGAGGTCATCGAGCGCGTGATGGCGGGCCGGTCGACACTGGCCGTGATGCCCACCGGCGCCGGCAAGTCGCTGTGCTACCAGCTGCCTGCCCTGCTGCTCGAGGGCCGCACGCTGGTGGTGTCGCCGCTCATCGCGCTGATGAAGGACCAATGCGACAAGCTGCGGGCGCTGGGTATCGCCGCCGTACAGGTCAACAGCGCACTGGGCGCCGAAGAGCTGGAGCGGGCCGAACAGGCGATCGACGACGGCAGCGCGCGCATCGTGCTGGTCACGCCCGAGCGGCTGTCAGACCTCGCGTTCGTGCGGCGCCTGTCGGCGCACCGCGTAGCGCTGGTGGCGGTCGACGAGGCGCACTGCATCTCGCAATGGGGTCACGACTTCCGGCCCGCCTTCCTCGAGATCGGCCCGGCCGTTCGCGCACTGGGCGGCCCGCCCGTGCTCGCTCTCACGGCCACCGCGGGCGAGGAGGTGGCGGCGGACGTCATGAAGAACCTGGGCATTCCGCGCGCCGGCCTCGTCGATACCGGCGCCTACCGCGCCAACCTGCAGTTCGCGGTCGAGCAGATGACGCAGGAGCCGGATCGCCAGCGCCGCATCGTCGAACTGGTGCGCGAGGAGGCCGGCAGCGGCATCGTCTACGCCGCCACGGTGAAGGCCGCGCAGGAGGCTTTCGATGCCCTGAAGGCGGCCGATCAATCGGTCGCGCTCTACCACGGCAAGCTCGGCGCGCGCGAACGCGCCGAGGCGCAGGAAGCGTTCATGGCGGGCAATGCGCGCGTGATGGTCGCGACCAATGCCTTCGGCATGGGCATCGACAAGCCCGACATCCGCTTCGTCGTGCATTGCCAGATGCCGTCGAGCCTGCATGCCTACTACCAGGAGGCCGGCCGCGCGGGGCGCGACGGCGAGCGCGCGCGCTGCGTGCTGCTGTTCCATGCCAAGGACCGGTCGGTGCAGCAGTTCTTTCTCGCGGGCCGCTATCCGCAGCTCGAGGACCTCGATGCCGTGTACCGGCAACTGCTCGCGGAGCCGCCCGCGCCCGAGGGCTGGACCGCCGCGAACCTGCTCGACGCGCTGGAGCGTCCGCGCACGCGCATGCAGGCGGCGATCGCCTTGCTGCGGCAGCAGAAGCTGCTGTCCATCGACCGGCGCGGGCGCATCTCGCTGCGCCAGGCGATGGCCGAGCGTGCCGACTTCGGCGCGATGCTCGATGGCTACAAGGCGCGGCGCGAGCAGGACCGCGAGACCCTCGAACGCATGCTGGCCTATGCGCAGTCGGGCCAGTGCCGCTGGCAGCTGCTGCTCGACGACCTCGATCCCTCGGCCACGGCTAAGCGCTGCGGCACCTGCGACAACTGCCGGCGCATCGCGGCCCACGAGGCCGCGATGGCGCAGCCCATCGTGGTGAGCGAGCAGACCGCGAAGTCCGCGACGCGTGAGCGCGTGCCTTTCGCCGAGAGCGATCCGGTGAAGGTCAAGCGCTTCGGCGCCGGCGTCGTCGTGTCGTCGACCGACGGGATGGTGACGGTGGCTTTCGAGGATGGCAGTCGGCGCTGCTTTCATCCCGACTACGTGAGCCGCCGGCGCGCGTCGCGCAAGAGGGCTGCCGGACTCGCGGCGGCTGGCCCCGCTAGCTTCGTGGTGCCTGCGCCGGCCTGATCCGCCGCGTACGGCGCATCGCCAGCGCCATGAACAGCGCGCCGCTGGCGAACACGGCCAGCGGCGATGCCAGCCCGCGCGGTGCGCGACGAACATCCTTGGGCGGCATGCGCCCGCTCGGGCCCTGGCTGTCCGTGCCCACTTCCGCCTGCCGCGCGGCTTCCTCCGTGGCCGCCTGCGCCTTGCCCGCGGCCACCGACCCGTGGGCATTGGCATAGACCTTGGTGAACTCCGCGCCCAGCAGGAAGATCTGCGCCGCGTAGTAGACCCAGGCCAGCAACACCACGAGCGAGCCCGCGGCCGCGAAGGATTCGTTGACGCCGCTCTTGCCGAGGTACAGGCCGATCAGCACCTTGCCGATCTCGAACAGCACGGCCGTCACGCCGGCACCGATCCACACGTCGCGCCAGGCAATGGGCGCGCTCGGCATGAACTTGAAGATCATTGCGAACAGCACGGTGAGGATCGCGAGCGAGACGAGGATGTTGAGGCCCTGCAGCAGCGCCTCCCATCCCGGCAGCAGCGCGGCGCTCCAGCTTCCCAGGGCGGCCAGCGCCGCGCTCACCACGAGCGAGACCATGAGCAGGAACGCGAGGCCGAGGATCAGTCCGAACGACAGCACGCGCGCACGCAGGATGCCCCACACGCCCTGCGGCTTCACGCGCTCGGGCACATGCCAGATGCGGTCGAGCGCGCTCTGCAGTTCGGCGAAGACCGTGGTGGCGCCGACGACCAGCACGACGATGCTGATCGCGCCGGCCACCAGCCCGCGCGAGGGTTCGCTGGCGCTGCGGATCAGCCCCTGTACCGCGAGCGCGCCTTCCGCGCCGATCAGGCCCGAGAGCTGCGCCGCGATCTGCCCCTGCACGGCTTCGGCGCCGAACAGCGCGCCAGCCACCGTGATCACGATCACCAGCAATGGCGCCAGCGAGAACATCGTGTAGTACGAGATCGCCGCGCCCATGCTCGGCGCGAAATCGTCGATCCATGCCATCACGGCGTCCTTGCACAGGCTGAGAAGACCGGGCGAGCGGGCGGTGCGGGTCGAGGAAGAGGCCATGGCCGATACCGTGCCCGCGCCCTCGCGCGCCGGCCGTAGGAAACCGGCGGCTCATGGCGTGGGTCGCGCGGGGTGCGCGTTGGCTGACAGGGGAGGGCGCGGATGCCCCACCCGGGCCGATGCGGCATGGCGGTTCATTGAAGTCTTCTCTTCACCACTTCACGAAAGTCTTCTCCATGAACCGAATCACCCGAATCCTTTGCGCAAGCAGTTTCGCGTTGGCCGTCGTGCCCGCCCTGGCCCAGTCCGGTGGCAGCGGCGGAGGAGGCGGCGGGCCGGGCCTGAACAGCTCGGACAGCGTCGCGACGCAACCGAAGAATGGCGGCACCTCGGCCGCCACCCAGCCTTCCGCGACCAGCCAGGGCAATTCGATGTCCGGTGGCAACCTGAACCCGCAGGGCAAGGCGTCGAACCAGAAGGCGCGCCCCGGCACGAACTCGTCGATGGGTTCGAAGGCGGGCGAGAACCCCAACACGCAAACCACGGGACAGGGCCGGACGACCAGCCCTCAGTAAGCCGGCGCGCGGGTCACTCCGGCTCGATGCCGGCGGCCTTGATGACCTCGCTCCACCGGCGCGACTCGGCGGCCTGGAATCTCGCGAGCTCCTCGGGCTCCGTCGTCCACGCGGAGGCGCCCGAGGCCCGCAGGAAGCTTTGGGTCCTGGGCTCGCCGACCGCCGCTGCCAACGCCTCGCGCAGTTTCGACACCACGGGCGCGGGCGTGGTGGCCGGTACGTAGGCGGCGAACCAGTAGCCGAGGTCGTAGCCCTTGATGCCCGACTCGTCGAAGGTGGGCACGCCGGCAAGCGCCGGCACCCGCCTGGCGGACGAGACGGCGATCGCGCGCAGGCGCCCGCCCTCGATCTGCGGAATGCCGGTCACGGTGTCGACGATCATCAGGTCGAGCTGCCCGCCGATGAGGTCGGTCATGGCACTGGGGTTGCTGCGATAGGGCACGTAGAGCAGGTCCGTGCCGCTCATCTGCTTGAACATCTCGCCGGCGATGCGGCTCGACGAGTTGCCGGCGCCGAACGAGAGCTTGCCCGGTGCCGCGCGCGCGGCGGCGATCACGTCGGCGAGGCTCTTCAGCCGCGAATCCGGTCGCACCACCAGCACCATGCCGCCGCGGCCCAGGCCCGTCACCGGCTTGAAGTCCTTCACGGGGTCGTAGGGAAGCTTCTTGAACAGGTGCGGGTTCGCGACCTGCGTGGTGTTGGTCGTGATCAGCACCGTGTAGCCGTCGCCCGCGGCCCGGGCCACCTCCTGGCTCGCGATGAGCCCGCTCGCGCCGCCCTTGTTCTCGACGACGACCGGCTGCTTGAGGCGTTCCGCGACGGTGGCGCCGACCGCCCGCGCGAGCTGGTCGGTGGCGCTGCCCGCGCCGAATGGAACGACGAGGACGATCGGCTTGCTCGGATAGGGGGCGGCTTGCGCCCACACGGCGTGCATCGCCATCGTCGCGGCCGCGAGGACGCAGGCCGCACGGACGAGGCGGAAAAGCTGGCTGGCGGTGTTCTTCATCTGCTTGTCTCCTGTCTTGCTCGTTCTCGATGGCTACCGGGCGCCGCGCTCGTTCGCGAGGAAGCCGCGCACCGCGTTCTTGTGCTCGTCGCCGCACAGCAGGATGGCCTGCATCGAGGCCGCCTGCTCGAGCGCACCGGACAGCGTCGATTGGCTGGCATCGCGAACGAGTCGCTTGGCCATGCGCATGCCATGCGGCGGGTTCGTCGCGATGCGCTCGGCGAGCTTGCGTGCTTCCTCCTGGAGCTGGCCCGCGCCGAACACCTGGGAAACGACGCCCAGGCGCAGGGCGGTCTGGGCGTCGATGAACTCGCTCGTCAGCGTGAGCTCCATGGCTTTCGACAGGCCGACGAGGCGCGTCAGGAACCAGGCGCCGCCGATGCCCGACACCAGCCCGAGGCGCAGGAAGCTCTCGGAGAAGCGCGCGTCCTCGCTGCACAGGCGCACATCGCACATGAGCGACAGGTCGAAGCCCGCGCCGATCGCGAGGCCGTTGACCGCGGCAATGACCGGCACCTCGATGCCGTGGACCGCATGCGTGATGCGATGCAGGCGCTTGAGCAGCCGTTCGCGCACCTGCGTCGTGCTGCCCGCCATCAGGTCGGTGCCGTCGCGCATGTCGTTGACGTTGCCGCCGGTGCAGAAGTTCTTGCCGCTGGCGCACAGGACCACGCAGCGGACCTCCTCGTGCGCATTGACGCGCTCGAGCGCATCGGCGAGCGCCGAGGTCATCGCGAGGTTCAGCGCGTTGCCGGTGGCGGCGGACTGCATGGTGATCGTGAGAACGGGGCCGTCGATGCGCGATGCGACGAGGTCGGAAGGGGAGGAGGTCATGCGGTGAGGCTTCGGGAGGGAGGGGTGGTGATGGCGCCACAGCGAAGCAGCGCGTCGATTTCTTGCTGGGGGATGCCGTAGGCCGCGAGAACGGCCGCCGAGTGCTGCCCCACGAGCGGCGGCGGTGTGGCGCGTGCGCCCTCACTGCCTGCGTTTCCGATCGCGAATCCGGGCATGCGCACCGCGCCGGCGATCGGATGCTCGATCACGGTTTCGACGCCGCTGCTGCGGTACTGGAGCGAGGACGTGACCTCCGCATAGCCGGCGATCGGCGCGCAGAGGATGTCCACCGCTTCGAGCGTCGAAAGCCAGGCCTCGGTCGGGCGCTGCTGGAACGCCGCGGCCAATTGCTGGAACAGCGCGTCGCGATGCCTGACCCGCGACACGTTGTCCGCGAACAGCGGATCCTTCTCGAGCGCGGGCTGGCCGATGGCATGGCAAAGCGCGCTCCAGCGCTCGGGCTGGTAGGCCGCGACCATGATCCAGCCATCGGCGGTCGGAAAGGCTTCGTTCGGTGCCGCATACGGTGCGGCGCTTCCGCTCTTGCCGGGCTCGATGCCGCTGGCGAGATAGGACGCAAGTCCCACCTGCTGGAGCATCAGCGTGGCGTTGTAGAGGCTGACGTCGATGTGCTGGCCCTCGCGTCCCTGCCGCACCGGAACGAGCGCACCGAGGATCGCGATGGTCGCCAGGTAGCCGGTCGCCATGTCGGCGATGGGGCTCGGGACTTTCGAGGGTGGCGACCCCGCCGGACCGAGGGTGCTCATCAAGCCCGCGACCGCCTGGATGATCCCGTCCACGCCGGCCTTGCCACTCGAAGGGCCGTGCTGGCCGTAGGCCGAGATCGAGCAATAGACCAACGAGGGATTTGCGTCGCGCACGCTGTCGAAGTCGAGGCCGAAGCGCTTCATCACGCCGGGCCTGAAGCTCTCGACGACCACGTCCGCGGAGGCCATCAGGTGCCGCACGAGGTCGCGGCCCTGCGGTGTCTTGAGGTCGACCGCGAGGCCCTGCTTGTTGCGGTTCACGCTGAGCGAGATCACGCTCTCGCCGTGGATCCAGGGCGGGCCGATGCGCCGCCCCATCTCTCCGTCGGGCGACTCGATCTTGACGACCTCGGCGCCGAGATCGCCGAGCAGCATGCCGCACAACGGACCCGCGACGACGTGCGAGAAGTCGAGCACGCGCAGCCCGGCCAAACTGGTTCCCAACATCTGTTCTTGCCTCTTGTTCTCGAAGCCGGCGGTATGCCGGCGCCCACCGTCAGGGGGTGGTTTCAACGAGGCTCGAGAATAGAAATCGGCTGCCGCGCGGGCAAACGACATTTGCTGCCGAGGCTTTGACTTTTTGTTAAAGCGCCGAGGGCGTCGCGGTGCTCGACGCGGCGACCGCGTCCGCCAGCCAGCGCCGGAATGCGGCCAGCTCGACCGACTCCTCGCGTTCGCGGGGCGAGGCGAAGTAGTAGGTGTGGTCGCCGCGATCGAGCGCGAGCCCGAACGGCATCACCAGCCTTCCCTCGGCGAGGTCCTTCTCGACCAGCGCCTTCTGCGCCATGGCCACGCCATGCCCCTCGACCGCCGCCTGGTAGGACAGCAGCGAGGTCTCGTACTTCATGCCCTGGTAGGCGTTGACGCCGGACGCGCCGGCCGCGCGCAGCCACAGCGCCCAGTCGTCGATGCGCGCGAGCGAGTGCAGCAGCGTTTCGGAGGCCAGCGCGCGCGGCTCTCGCGGAACGGCGGCGCCCGCGCGCGGTGCCATCACCGGCACGAGTTCGTTCGGCACCAGCTTCTGCACGATCAGCCGCGGCCAGTGGCCGTCGCCGAGTTCGATGCCGGCGTCGATGTCCTCCCGGCTGAAGTCCAGCGGCGCCGCCGATGCGGTCAGCTGGACGTCGATGCCCGGATGCAGCTGATGGAAGCCCGCGAGCCGCGGAATCAGCCAGCGCACCGCGAAGGTGGCTGGCGAGCGGATCCGCAGCACGCGCCGCCGGTAGCCGCCGCCCATCGCGGCATTGGTGGTCTCGCGCAAGGCCATGAAGAGGGGCGTGATCTCCGCCAGATATTTCGCGCCCGCGGGCGTGAGAGACAGGCCGCCATGCTCGCGCCGGAACAGCTGGAAGTTCAGGAACTCCTCGAGCACGCGGATCTGCCGGCTGACGGCCGCCGGCGTCACGAACAGTTCCTCGGCCGCCTTCGAGATGCTCAGGAGGCGCCCCGCGGCCTCGAACATCTTCAGAGGGTTGAGTGGTGGAAGCGGCGTCATGGTTTTCAGTGCGCGGCCACGTACAGCGCATGCGGCGAGGGATCGGGCCGCGCGAACGCCTCGCGCATGCGCGCGGCCTCCTCGGCCGGGCCGCGGCCGAACATGCGCTTGAACTCGCGGCTGAACTGCGAGGGGCTTTCGTAGCCCACCTGCGCGCTGGCATGCGCGGCCGTGACCTGGTGCCGGGCCATGATCAGCCGGGCCTGGTGCAGGCGCGTGGTCTTCAGGTACTGGATCGGCGACGTCGACGTGACGGCCTTGAAGTGCGCATGGAACGAGGTGGGGCTCATGCCCGCTTCGTCGGCGAGACCGTCGATGTCGAGCTTCTGGTCGAAGCGCGCATGGATGGTGCGGATGGCCTTCGCGATCTTGCCGAAGTGGCCCTGGCGCGTGAGCGAGGCCCGGATGGCGCTGCCCTGCTCGCCGGTGAGAACGCGGAAGTAGATCTCGCGAACCAGGTCGGGGCCGAGGATGGGCGCCTCGAGCGGCGAGTTCATCGCCTCGAGGAAGCGCAGCACGGCGCGGGCCAGGCGATCGTCCATCGGGGTCGACATTAGGCCCTTGGGCGCCGCGCCTTCGGCCAACCCGTGCTCGTCGAGCTTCATCATCAGTTCCGCCGCGACCTGGAAGTCGAGGCGGAAGTAGATCGCCAGCAGCGGCTCTTGCGCCGAGGCGTCCGTGTCCATCGAGAAGGGAACGGGCACCGACACGGCCAGGTAGTGCTGCGCGTCGTAGAGATAGACCTCGTCGCCGAGAAAGCCGCGCTTGCGGCCCTGCAGCACGATGACGATGCCGGGCTCGTAGAGCACCGGTGCGCGGGCCAGCGGCCGGTCGGACCGGAGGATCCGGACATCGGGCAGCACGGTCAGGTTGTAGCCTTCGACCGGCGCCAGGGGCTGCACCAGATCGACCATCTGCTGCTGCACATGGGAGACCTTGGGCGGTGCGTTGCGTGGACGAGCATCGTTCATGGGAGCCGCGAATCTGCCACAGCCGGGCCGCCGGGTCCACGGCTTCGTAGTTTTAGGCAAGCCATGTGTGCGACTCGGCATATCGCGACCGTGCTGCGATTTCTACGATCGGTGCCTGATCTTCAAGGAGCCGACCATGACCCAGACCTCATCCAAAACCTTCCTCATCACGGGCGTCAATTCGGGATTCGGAAAAGCCTTCGCGGCAGCCGCCCTCGCGCAGGGACACACGGTGCTCGGCACCGTCAGGAGCGAAGGCAACAAGGAAGCCTTCGAGCGCAGCGCGCCCGGCCGATCGCATGCCGTGGTGCTCGACGTCACCGATTTCGACGCGATCGAGCGCTCCGTTCCCCAACTGCTCGCCCAGCACGGGCCCATCGACGTGCTGGTCAACAACGCGGGCTACGGGCACGAGGGCACGCTCGAGGAGTCCAGCCTGGCCGAGATGCAACGCCAGTTCGACGTGAACGTCTTCGGCGCGGTCGCGATGATCAAGGCCGTGCTGCCCTCGATGCGCACGCGCCGCCGCGGCCACATCGTCAACATCACCTCGATGGGCGGCTTCATCACCATGCCTGGCATCGCCTACTACTGCGGCAGCAAGTTCGCACTCGAGGGCATCTCCGAGGTGCTCGGCAAGGAAGTCGCGGGCTTCGGCGTCCGTGTCACCGCGGTCGCGCCGGGCTCCTTCCGCACCGACTGGGCCGGGCGCTCGATGGTGCGATCGCAGCGCAGCATCGCGGACTACGACGCGCTCTTCGATCCCATCCGCGAGGCCAGGCAGGCCAAGAGCGGGGCGCAGACCGGCGACCCCGCGAAGGCGGCGCAGGCGTTGCTCGCGCTGGTCGAGGCGCCGAATCCGCCGGCGCACCTGCTGCTGGGCACCGACGCGCTGGGGCTCGTCCGTGCCAAGCTCGCGGCGATGTCCGGGGAGATCGATGCCTGGGAAGCGGTGACGCGCTCGACCGATCACGCCTGAGGTTCGCGCAGCAGCGCATGCAGCGCCGCGGCCATGTGGGCCTGCATGGAAGCCGCGGCACCGGCCACGTCGCCTTCGCAGATGCGGGCCACGAGTTCGGCGTGGCCGTCCTGCACCTGCTGCAGGCTCTTGCGGGTCTTGCGCCGTTCCATGCCCTGGCGCGACAGCGATTCGAGCGACGCGCGGATCGAGCCGATCATCTGCCACAGCAAGGGGTTGCCGCTGGCGCGCGCGATCTCGACGTGCAGTTCGGTGTCGAGCGCCGCATAGGTGGCCGGGTCGCGCAGGCAGCCCTGCATGCGCGTCACCAGCGCCGTCATGCGCTCGATCTGGGCCGGCTGCCGGCGCGCGGCCGCGAGCGCCGCGGACTGGCCTTCCAGCGCCGCGCGCACGGCCATCAGGTCTTCGGTGGAGTTGTCGAGCACCTGCAGGGCGCGCGCGAAGTAGATCGACATCGCGGTGGCGTCGAGGTCGCGCCGGATGATCGGGCTCTTGCCGTTGGCGATGTCGACCACCCCCATGCCCTTGAGCGTGCGCAGCGCCTCGCGCACCACGGGCCGGCTCACGCCGAGGGTCTCGGCCAGCCGGCCTTCGCCGGGCAGCGCGGCGCCGGGTGCCAGCCGCGAGCGCTCGATGTAGCCCAGCAGGCTCTGCACGGCCTGCTCCGAGAGCGGCACGCGCTCGAGCTTGTCCAGGACGAAGGGGTGGGCGGTCATCGGCTACCTATCATATAGGGTGAGAGCTTGCGAGCCCGTCCCGCGCCCCGTTCAATCGGGCCATTGATCGACTGGCTGACCGAACGAAGAGACAAGCATGTGGAAAGACGATGACGAGCTGTTCCAGCTCATGAAGACCAAGCTGTTCCCCGCCGTCGTGGGCGACATCCTCGACACCATGGGGCTGCTGCGGCAGTTCCTGCCGCCGGCCATCCGGCCGGTGGAGCGCTCGATGGTGATCGCGGGCCGCGCGATGCCGGTGCTCGAGACCAACTGCTTCGCGCGTACCGAGCCCGAGGGCAAGACGCCGCTGAGCCGCCAGCCCTTCGGGCTGCTGTTCCAGGCGCTCGACGACCTGAAGCCCCACGAGGTCTATGTCGCGACCGGCTGCGCGCCGCAGTTCGCGCTCTGGGGCGGGCTCATGACGACGCGCGCCCAGCATCTGAAGGCGGCGGGCGCGGTGCTCGACGGCTATTCGCGCGACACCAACGAGGTGCTGGAGCTGGGCCTGCCGGTCTTCTCGCTCGGCGGCTATTCGCAGGACCAGGGCCCGCGCGGCAAGGTCGTCGACTACCGCGTGCCGGTGGAGATCCAGGGCGTGCGCATTCGCCCGGGCGACATCGTGTTCGGCGACCAGGACGGCGTGCTGATCGTGCCGAAGGAGGCCGAGGTCGAGGCCTTGCGCCGCGCGCTCGAGAAGGCCAGCACCGAGAACGCGGTGCGCACCGCCATCCGCAACGGGATGAGCACGGTCGAAGCCTTCGAGACCTTCGGCGTGATGTGACGGGCTCGCTTCGCCCCTCCCTCGTTCCCCGCCGACCCATTCACAAGGAGACTCACATGTTCGATTCGATGTCGCGCCGGCAACTGCTGGCGGTCGCGGCCGGCGCCGCCATGGCCGGCCTGTCCGGTGCCGCCGTGGCGCAAAGCGCCGCGGAAATCCAGAAGAAGGGCCAGCTCACGATCGGGCTGCTCGTGGACTTCCCGCCCTACGGCACCACCAATGCGCAGAACCAGCCCGACGGCTACGACGCCGATGTCGCGCGACTGCTGGCCAAGGACCTCGGCGTCAAGCTCAACCTCGTGCCCGTCACCGGCCCCAACCGCATCCCGTTCCTGCTGACCAACAAGGTCGACCTGCTCGTGGCCTCGCTCGCGATCACGCCCGAGCGCGCCAAGCAGGTCGATTTCTCGGCGCCTTACGCGACCGCCACCGTGATCCTGTACGGCGCGAAGAAGGTCGACATCAAGAGCGCGGCCGACCTCAAGGGGCGGCGCATCGGCGTGGCGCGCGCGAGCGTGCAGGACGTGGCGCTGACCGCCATGGCGCCCGAGGGCACCGAGATCCGCCGCTTCGACGACGATGCCTCGGGCATGCAGGCGCTGATCTCGGGCCAGGTCGATGCGATCGGCTGCTCCACCACCGTCGCCGCGCAGATCGCCAAGCGCGTGCCGCCCGATACCTACGAGAAGAAGTTCACCGTGCGCGAGCAGGTCATGGCCATCGCCATGCGGCCCGGCCAGGCCGAGCTGAAGAAGACGCTCGACGAGTTCGTCGCGCGTAACCGCGCCAATGGCGAGCTCAACAAGCTGTACCAGAAGTGGCTGGGGACGGACTTTCCGGTGATTGCGGCGTCCTGAGATCGTCGGGCCGCCGTCGACCCGACGGGCGCGGCGCGCGCCGGTTTTGCGGTAGGGTCGAGGCATGAACCCAGCGTCGACCGCGCCCATCCTCGTCGTCAAGAACTTGAGCTTCGCCTACCCCCGTCGGCCTGCACTCCTGTCCGCCTGGAGCGCCAGCATCGGCGCCGGGCTGACCCAGCTCTACGGTGGCGACGGGAGCGGAAAGTCGACGGTCCTCCGGTTGCTTGCGGGGAAGCTTCGCGGCGAAGGCCAGCTGGACCTCGCGGGAGCGCGCCTGGACCAGGACCCCGACACCTATGGCCGGAACGTGTTCTTCGTCGACCCGGAGACCGACGCCTTCAATGACATCTCGGCGACGCAGTGCACCGCGTCGCTGAGTGCCGGCGATCCAGGCTTCGATGAAGCGAAGTGGCGTGCCCTCGTGGAAGGCTTTTCCCTGACGCCGCACCTCGAGAAGCCGATGTACATGCTCTCCACCGGGTCGAAGCGGAAGGTCTGGCTGGCGGCTGCACTCGCGTCGGGACGCGCACTCACCTTGCTCGACGAACCCACCGCGGCGCTCGATGCCAACTCGATTCGCTTCCTGTGGCGCACCCTCTCCGAGAGCGCTGGCCGGGACGAGCGCGCGATCGTGATTGCAAGCGCCGAACGAATCGATGCCGTGCCGCTGTCGGCTTCGATCGAGCTGCCGTCATCGTGAGGCGATGCTCGGTGGTCGGTGCCGATCGAACACCGATCACGCGGTTGGCAACCCCACCTTTGGGGGATACGGCAAAGAACATCGTGCCCCGGGCTTTTGCGAAAATCCGCGCATGCTTCTTTCTCCACCGAGCGGTACGGACCGCGTACAGGGCCTCGCGGCGCGGCTTGGCTGCACAGTGGCCGAACACTGCGAGCCCTATGGAAAATCCAAACCCGCCGTGTTGGGCAGCCTCTCCGGGCTCGCGTTGACGCTCAAGGAATTCGGTGGGCGCTGGGACAGGGTCGAACGGGTCTACGTGTTCGCCAACTGGCCGATGCTCGAGGCGGCGCTCGAGTACTGCGTCAGGCACAAGGACGAAGCACGCGTGCCGGTGTGAACGGCACGCGCCATTGCCGCGCGGGAATATCGATTCCGATCAGGGTCCTGCCGCGGAAGGCCTCGGCGGAGGCGATCAGGAACTCGCGCGCCACCGCGGCGCGACGAGCACGCATCAGTTCTTCGGCGGATCGTTCTCGCGTTCGAAATGGCGCAGCGGCATGGCGGCGATGAAGGCCGCGATCGCCGCATCCGCGTCGGCGGCGTCCGCGAGGACCAGCCCCGCGTCGGCCGAACCGTCGGGCAGCGCCAGCGGGATCTGAGCCTCGGCCAGCAGGGCTTCCGAGGCACCGAAGGCCAGGATCGTCTTGCAGTGCCAGTACTGCGCGCGCAGGAACTCGAGCGTGTGGGCATCGGCGTCCAGGGCTTCCACCGCCGCGGCACCATCGGGCAGGACGAGCGCATCGAACAGGAAGCCCGGCGAGTTCTCCATCGTGGCGTCCGCTTCGAAGCGCTCGCCCGCGGCGCCGCTGTAGGTCCCGAGTCTTGCGGCAACGAGGCGCGGCACGGCACCAGCCTCGACCAGCGCGCTGATCAGCTTCGCGAGCGACGTTCCTTCCACGCCATGCGCGATCAGGATCGCCACCTTGCGCGTGCGGATGCCGCCATCGCCCGGCCGCGCCAGCAGGGACAGCGGCGGCGAGACTTCGACCTCGGGCCGAGCCGGGTTCTCGAGCGCCCTGGGCAGTGGCGCGGGCAATGCCATGCCCAGGTCCTGCGCGAGCCGCGCCGCCAGTTCGGGCGATGCATTCGCGAGGCTGGCGACCACGCGTTCGCGGATCGCGGGCACCGTCACCTTCGACAACTCGAAGCGGAAGGCGTTGCCGATGTGGGCCTTCTCGACCTCCGACTGGCTCTCGAAGAAGAGCCGGGCCTGGGTGTAGTGGTCGGCGAACTTCTCGGGCTTGATGCGCACCTTGTCCGCGCTCTCCTTCGCATCCAGGCGCCTGGCGACACTGGTGAAGCCCTGCGCGGCGCCGGCCTGGAACGGGCAGCCGCCCGCCAGCGAGTTCGGCTCGTAGGCGACACGGCCGCGGTGGATGGCCTGCCGGTGCATGCCGTCGCGCTGGTTGTTGTGCACCTGAGCGATCGGCGCGTTGATCGGCAGCTCGTGGAAGTTCGGTCCGCCCAGACGGCTGATCTGCGTGTCCACGTAGGAGTGGATCCGGCCTGCCAGCAGGGGGTCGTTGGTGAAGTCCAGCCCGGGCACGATGTGCGCGGTGCAGAAGGCCACCTGCTCCGTCTCGGCGAAGAAGTTGTCGGGGTTGCGGTTGAGCACCATGCGCCCGACGATCTGCACCGGCACCAGCTCCTCGGGAATCAGCTTGGTGGCGTCGAGGATGTCGAAGCTGAACTGCTCGGCCTGTTCCTCGGTGAAGATCTGCAGGCCCAGTTCCCACTCCGGGTACTCGCCGGCTTCGATCGCCTCCCACAGATCGCGGCGATGGAAGTCCGGGTCGGCGCCCGAGATCTTCACCGCCTCCTCCCACACCAGCGAGTGGGTGCCGAGCTTGGGCTGCCAGTGGAACTTGACGAGGAAGGACTCGCCCGCGTCGTTGACGAGGCGGAAGGTATGGACCCCGAAGCCCTGCATCATCCGGTAGCTGCGCGGGATCGCGCGGTCCGACATCTGCCACATCAGCATGTGGGTCGACTCGGGCATCAGCGAGACGAAGTCCCAGAAGGTGTCGTGCGCGCTCGCGGCCTGCGGCATCTGGTGATGCGGCTCGGGCTTCACGGCATGGACGAGGTCGGGGAACTTGATCGCGTCCTGGATGAAGAATACCGGCATGTTGTTGCCGACCAGGTCCCAGTTGCCCTCGTCGGTGTAGAACTTGACGGCAAAGCCGCGCACGTCGCGCGCCGTGTCCTTGGAGCCGCGTTCGCCCGCCACGGTCGAGAAGCGCACGAACACCGGCGTGATCTTTCCGGCCTCCTTGAACGGTGCGGCCTTGGTGTACTTCGTCAGCGGCTCGTAGGCTTCGAAGAAGCCGTGCGCGCCCGAGCCACGCGCATGCACGATGCGCTCGGGAATGCGCTCGTGGTCGAAGTGCGTGAGCTTCTCGCGCAAGATGAAGTCCTCGAGCAGCGCCGGACCGCGCGCACCGGCCTTCAGTGAGTTCTGGTTGTCGGCGATCGGCACGCCCTGGTTGGTGGTGAGCGCCTGGCCCGAAGAGTCCACTCGCACGCGGTCCAGTGAATCGATGGTCGCGTTCACGCCCTCGGGCGCCGCACTGCCAGTCTTGGCCGAGGCATTGGCCTCCGAGAGCGTGCTGCCGGTGGGCAAGCGCGATGCAGGTGTGGCGGTCGCGCCAACGGGCGTGGACTGTGCATTCGGCAGGCCATGCTCGAGCGCCTTGTTCGGATTGGCGGGCATCGCGGCGGCAAGCGCCTGTGCATCGATCATCTTCTGCGCGGGAAGGTCGCCCTTCCCCGCGGCCGCGGCCGCGGGCGCCGGTGCAGCGGGACCGCTGTCCGTGTTGCGTGCCGCCGCGCGCGCCGCATCGAGGTTGGCAACGGAAGGGGTGGCTTTTTTCTTGGACATGGGTCCTCGCTTGGGTTCGGTCGTGGTGGAGCGCGAACTCTGAGGACGGGCGATGCGCTCATTCGTAGGACAAAGGCCCCTTCCACGCCTGTTTGCACCGCACAGCCGATACAGGCTCAAACTTGATCCAGGTTAATGCGCCGTGCCGCGATGCGGGGCACCATCCATGACAAGGAATCTTCCATGCTGACCGAGAACGTATTTCGCAACCGTGCTGCGGAAATCTCCAACGCCGAACGCAGCCTGCTGGAAGGCGCGATCTCCCATACGCAGACCTACACGGCCGGCAGCCTGGTCGTTCGCCAGGGCGTGCCGGTCGACATCAGCACGCTGCTGGTGAAGGGACTCATGACACGCCATGTCGATGCCCCGGATGGCCGGCGCCACCCGGTGGCGCTGCATGTGCCCGGCGACTTCGTCGACCTGCATGCCTACGCCTTGAAGGAACTCGACCATGATGTCGCCGCGTTGACGGACATCACCGTCGCGGTCTTTCGCCATGCTTCGCTGGAAGCCATCCAGGCATCGGAGCCCGGTCTTGCCCGGCGGCTGTGGTTTCTCACGCTGCTGGACGCGGCGATGCACCGGCAGTGGATCTATCGCCTGTCGAGCCTCAACGCGCTGCAGCGCGTGTCGCACTTCCTGTGCGAGACCCATGCCCGCCTGCTGGCGATCGGCGCGTCCGAAGGCCACGCCTTCTCGCTGCCCATGACGCAGGCCGATATCGGCGAGGTCTGCAGCCTCACGAATGTCCATGTGAATCGCGTGTTGCGCGAGCTGCGCGAATCCGGTCTGTGCAATGTCCGCGGGGCCAACGTGCAGATCCTGGACCTGAAGGGCCTGGTCGACAGAGCGCGGTTCGATCCTCGGTATCTGTACCTCAATCCTCGGACCGCGGCACGCGCGGTCGGCCTCGCCGGGAATCCCCATGACTGATCGCCGCGCCATTCCCGGACCGCGTGAAGACGCCGGCCACGCCACCGCCGAGGATGGCGTGGTGATCCTGGACGGCCCCGATGGGGTGGCGGTGACGATGACGGCGGATGCCGCCGCCTTGACGGCGGAGCGTCTTCACGCGGCCGCGCTGCAGGCGCGCGAGCAGATGGCCGCCGCGAAGCCTGGCGCCGAAGGTCAGCCGCGTGCGTAGAAAGGCATTGAACGAGCGCGAGCTGCGCGTGCTGGCCAGCATGAAGCTGCTTTCATACTTTGGGCAGCAGCAGCTGCCCGCCGAATGCACGTCGAGGGACGACATCGAGCGGCTGCTCGGCCTGAATGCCGCCAGCCTCGTGAAGGCGAGCTTCGACGCGCCGGTGCGGGAGCGTTCGGGCGATGTCTACATCCCGCGCGCGATCGTGTCGGAAGTGACCGCGGAAGGGCATTCCGCAATCGCGCGCGCTCGACGGCAGCAGCCGGAGCATTTCGACGACATGCCGGCACGGCCGCCGCGTGCGAGGCGCGCTTCGAAGGTCGCGAACGAGGGACCGGGAAGAGGCGGGGAACCGTCGCCGAGCGAGCGAAGTGATCCGGACGCGCCGGCCGCGATACCGCGCTGAGCTACCAGTTGCGCAGCGAGGCTTCCGGCATGCGCGCGAAGGAGCGCCTGGTCGCGCCGATCTCCCGCGGCCCTTCGCGCACATCGCCCGCCAGGTCCATCAGCGCGGCCATGCCGTCGGTCAACGCATGGTTCCAGTGCCTGCAAGGCCGCTGGCTCGCGAGCAGTTCGCGCCAGGTCAAGGGGTCGTCGCCTTGCTCCAGGAGCACCCAGAAGTAGCGGCCGGGGCCGGGTTCGATCACGTGGACGGAAATGCGCCGCAGCTGGTTCGCCGGCGTGTCGTCGGGTGTCGGTGGGCTGTCGTGTTCTGTGCCGTGGGCGGCATCGGCCATGCGTGTCTCTCGGGTCGTTGGGATGGAGCCGCAACACTTCGGCCTTTCATGGTCACGCGACGTAGGCGCTCCCCGCTTCGTGCCGCAAGGAAGTTGCGTGCTTGCTGCCGATCGGTGCGCACAGGCATGCCGTGGCGCCGACCCAGGGCGTGACCCACCGCATCCAGCCGGAAGGCGTGCCGATCAGCCCAGCAAGGCTGCGCGCACCGCGTCGAAGCTCGCGCGGTCGGTGGTGCAGATCAGCCCGCCGCTCCGGTGCGCGGGACGGTAAGCCGAGCCGTCGTGATGCGCCGCGTAGCCGCCCGCTTCGCGATGCAGCAGCCAGCCCGCGGCATGGTCCCATGGCATGAGCTTGTTGTAGAACAGGGCGTCGATGTCGCCCGCGGCCGCGAGCCGGTACTCGTGCGCGGCGCAGCGGAACCAGTTGGTCATGCCCAGGCGCGACAACCGCGCGTTGACTTCGCTGCGAAGCGGCTCGGGCAGGAAGTTCGTGCCGACGATGGCTTCCATTTTGTCGACGGGCACGGCCGGCGCGACCTGCAGCCGGTGTTTCGCGCCCGAGGCCGATTCGATCCACGCGCCCTCGCCACGGATCGCGAAGGCCGTGTCGGCGCGCACCGGGTCATGGATCGCCGCGGCGACCACCTCGCCCCGAACCGTCACGGACGCCATCGTGCCGAACAGCGGCAGGCCGCTCGCGAAGTTCTTGGTGCCATCGAGTGGGTCGACGATGAACGCGAGCTCCGCGTTGTCGATGGCGTCGAGCAGCGCGGGGTCGCGCGTGCAGGCCTCCTCGCCGATCAGCACGGCCTCGGGATGGCGCGCGCGCAAGGCAGCGAGCACCGCGGCCTCGCAGGCTTCGTCGGCATCGGTCACGATGTCGAAGGACGAGGTCTTGCGCCGGCGGTCGACGGTGTGGAGCGTCTGGAAGCGCGGCATGATTTCCTCGCGCGCGGCGGTCGCGAGCAGCGATCCCAGGAATGCGAGGTCGTCGGAAGTGAAAGGAGAGAGCGGCATATGGCGTGGCCAAGGTGCAATCTGAAGCGGCGGAAGTCGGCTCGATCGGGCAGCTTGCGGGTGAGCAAGCAACTTCGCCCGCCGCTACTCGGAAGAGCAACCCTGACTCGGTAAAAGTTCACCGCTGATGTAGTTGTGCTCCGAAGTAATCGTGGAAAGGTCGGTCATGTGCCGCAGCTCCACGCAAGTTCCGATCAGCATCTGCCCTTCGCCCGTCGCGCGAATCACTTTTCCGTCGCTTGTGCGGATGGTGTAGAGGTGTGAGCGTGTCGCCTTTGGTGTATCGACCGGCAAAGGCAGGATGCCTGAGTAGCCGGTAGCTGTCCTCCGCGCCTGGAATCCGGCAGCCGTGGGCGTTTGCACCTCCAGAATCCGGCCCTTTGCGACATGACGCGTGTCTGGCTCCTGTGTAGCACAACCGGTCATCAACGAAATCAGCAGTGCCGAGAAAAGAACGTTCTTAGCGCTCGTCATGGAGGTGATGAAAAATCTAAGAGGGAGCGGCTGGAACATTGCATCACTCGCTTTCGCTCGTCTGCTTGAGCTCTATCTGTGCGATCTCGCGCTCGACCATGTCGAGCGATCGTGCAAACCTGTTTTTCTCATACATTCCGCCGTCGAGCATCTCGATGGTGTACCTGAAGAATTGCGCGGTGCCAGGTTGAACCACGACATCGACCGCAACAGGGCGTTTGCTGGAATCGATCCCGCCGTTCTTCAGCTCCACAACATGATGTCCAGGTGCGAGTTCCCGCCGTATGTAGCCGCCATTTCGAAGATTCGCGACCTCCTTGCCGTCGATGACCAGGATCGGCGCCGATGCGCCGGCAACGAAATTGGAAAGTCGGTAGACATAGATCGCCCCCGTGGAACTAGGTGGTGACTTGATCTCGGAGAACTTGGCGCCCGTTGCTCCACAGCCAGCGAGCAAACTCGAAATGAGCAACAGCGTGAAGTGCGGGAGTGCTTTCATGATGGATGTCGAATCGTTGCGGGTTCAGATTTGCCCCGATGTCCACGATCGTGCTGTCCTGGCCAATGCCTTCATCGGGGGGCGTGCGTTCGGAGTCTAAGTCTATGAGAACGGACGGCACTGCGTTCAGCCTCGCTTGAGCACCGGCAACACTTCTTGCGCGAACAGCCGCATCCCGCGCAGCGCCACCGTGCGGTCGAGCACCCCGTTGCCATTGAAGACGCAGCGCAGTTGCCGAATGCCGGTGCGTGCGGTGAGGGCCTGTATCTGTTCCAGGCAGGAAGCCGGGTCGCCGACGATCGCCTGCGTGCGCAGCACCTCGGCAGGATCGCGCATCGGCAAGGTGCCCGGGGCCTGCCCGCGCAGGATCGCGAAATGCTCGCGCCGGCGGTGGAGCAGAGGCAGCAGCGCGTCGAACTGCTGCCGTGCCTCGGCCAGGGTCGCGCCGATGCAGACATAGCGCGAGAGCGAGGAGCGCGCGAGGAAGGGAGCACGTCGCCGCGCCACCGCTTCACCGTCGAGCGAAGCGAACGCAGCTTGCACATGTGCGAGCTGCGCCTGCTCCGGCGGCTCCAGGCTCAGCAGCAGCGGCAGATCCTCGCTGACGGCGAATCGCATCGTCTCCTCGGTCGAACCCGCGATGTACAGCGGCGGCGCCGAGGTCGTGAGGTGGCGGATCTGCTGCGCCTCGAAGCGCCAGGGGCCGTCGTTCGATGACACGCTCTCGCCGCGCAAGGCCGCGATCACCAGCCGGCAGCCCTGCGCGAAGCGCTCGCGCGTCTGCTGCGGATCGATCTCGAGCGCGCGCAGGGTCGATGCATCGGTGCCGCGCCCGAGGCCCGCGTCGAAGCGGCCATCGCCCTGCAGCGCCAGCTGCGCGATCTCCTCGGCCAGCAGCAGCGGATGGTGCAGCGGCACCACGAGCGCGGAGACACCGATGCGCAGGCGCTCGGTGCGTGCGAGCAGCGCGGCCGCCAGCAGCAGCGGCGAGGGATAGGGGCCGCCCTCGGCCAGCAGGCGGAATTCGTGGAACCACGCGCCGTCGAAGCCCAGCTGCTCGGCCTCCTCGAAGAACGCGAAGAACTCGCGCGACGGGCCGAGCGTGGCCTCGCGCGACCAGCCGGCCAGGTCGATGCGCAGCGCGGGTGCGGTCATGGCGCGGCGGCGGCCGTGAAGAAGCGCAGGCCGCCGCTCGAGAAGGCGGCGATGCCGGGGCCGTAGGCCTGCGCCAGGCGTTCGTCGCTCAGCACCTCGGCGGGCGATCCGGTCGCCACCAGCCGGCCCTGGCCGAGCAGCGCGAGCTGGTCGCACCAGGTGCTGGCGACATGCAGGTCGTGCAGCACCACGAGCACGGCGCGCGTGCGGGCGCTGTCGCGCAGCAGGGCCATCAGGCGGTGGTGGTGCGGAATGTCGAGGTGGGCCGCGGGCTCGTCGGCCACCAGCAGGCGCGGGTCGTGCGCGAGCGCGCGCGCCACGCCGACGCGGGCGCGCTCGCCGCCCGACAGCGAGGCATGGCGGCGGTCGATCAGCGCGTCTAGCTCGAAGCGCGCGACCAGCGCGGGATCGGGCGCGCGGCCCGGGCGCTGCAGCTGCAGCATCTCGCGCACGGTCAGGTCCCAATGGCTCTCGCCGTGCTGCGCGACATAGCCGATGTGGCGCGCGAGCTCGGCCGGCTTCCATTGGTCGAGCGCGCGCCCGAGCAGCGCGATGCGGCCCTCGCGGGGTCGCACCAGCCCAAGCGCGGCACGCAGCAGCGTGGTCTTGCCCGAGCCGTTGGGGCCGACGATGCCGAACAGGCCGCGCTCGGGGATCGCGAGGTCGATGCCGTCGAGCAGGGTGCGACCCGAGGCCTGCACCCGCAGGCCGCCGAGGCGCAGGGCATCGGCCGTCATCCGCGCCTCCACAGCAGCAGCGCGAGGAAGAAGGGGCCGCCGATCAGTGCGGTCAGCAGGCCCGCGGGGATCTCGCTCGGAGCCATGGCCGAGCGCGCCAGCGCATCCACCAGCACCATGAGGCCGCCGCCCGCGATGGCGCAGGGAACGGTGAGCCGCGCATGCAGCGGGCCGATCCACCAGCGCATCAGGTGCGGCACGATCAGGCCCACGAAGCCGATCAGGCCGCCCCAGCTCACGGCCAGCGCGGTCGCGAGCGAGGCCACGAGCACGGCACGGGCCGAGAAGGAGGCGGCGCGCACGCCCATCGCATGGGCCGTGTCCTCGCCCAGGCCGAGCGCGTCGAGGCCGCGGCCCAGCGCGCGCACCAGCAGCACCAGCACCAGCAGCACGGGCGCGAGCACGGCAATCTCGGCGCTCGTGGGCGTCTGCACGCCACCGAGCTGCCACGAGATGATGGCGCGCAGGTTGGTCGACTCGTCGCCGAACACGATCACGATGAGGCTGCGCAGCGCCGCGAGGATCGCGGCCAGACCGACGCCCGCGAGCAGCAGGCGGTTGCTCTGCCAGCCACCGCCGAGCCTGCCGGCCAGCAGCACCAGCCAGCTCGCGCCCCAGGCGCCCGCGAAGGCCAGCACCGGCAGGCTCAGCGCGCTGGGCACCAGCGCCGGCAGCAGCAGCGAGACCGCGGCACCCACGGCCGCGCCGCTGGCGCTGCCGAGCAGATACGGTTCGGCCAGCGGATTGCGAAACACGCCCTGGAACACCAGGCCCGCCAGCGACAGGCAGGCGCCGACGAAGAAGGCCCCGGCCACGCGCGGCGCGCGCCACACGCGCACCAGTTCGGCCTGCAAGGTGTCGGTGCCCCACCATTGCGTGGGCCAGACCGTGGCGGCGCCCACGCTCAGCGCGAGCACCACGGCCGCGGCCAGCAGCAGGAGCAGCACGAGCCACACCGTGGCCATCGATGCACGTCGGCCGTCGGTGGCGTGCCTCATGCGAAGCGCTCCGGATGCAGCGCGCGCGCGTACTGCTCGACGGCCTCGATCTGGCGCGGACCGGGAATCAGCTTGTGGCCGCGCTCGAGCACGACCACGCGCTTCGTGCGCACGGCGCGCAGCGTGTGCCAGCCGGGGCGCTGGCCGATCAGCGCCGGATCGCGCGGCACCTGCTGCAGCGAGACGATCACGTCGGGGTCGCGCGCGAAGATCGCTTCGGCGCTGACCTGGGCCGCGCCCTGGAGGTCGGCGAACACGTTGCGTCCGCCGGCCCAGCCGAGCGCGTCGTTGGCATAGTGGCCCGTGCCCACGGTCTGGAAGGCACCGCGCGCGGCGGCCGCCGTCTCGAAATAGACGCTGCGGCGCGGCGCGCCCGCGAGCCGGCGTTCGATCGCGGCCAGCCGCGCCTGCATGTCCTCGCGCACCCGGCGGGCCTGTTCGTCGGCACCCGTCGCGCGCCCGAGCAGGTCGATGTTGCGGAACACCGAGGGCAGGTCGGGATGCGCGAGCACCACGCAGGGCAGCTTCGCGCGGTCGAAGGCATCGACCAGCGACAGCGCCGAGTGGTGCGAGGGCGTGACCACGAGCAGGTCGGGCCGGAAAGCGGCGACCGCCTCGGCCGAGTAGCCGAGCGCGCCGCCGATGCTGGGCTTGGCGCGCGCGTCCTCGGGCCAGCGCACGCGCCCGCCGATGGCCACCACGCGGTCGGCCAGGCCCAGGGCCCAGGCCAGCTCGACGTTGCTCGGGAACACCACGACGATGCGCCGCGGTGCGCGCGGCACGACGACGCGCCGGCCCAGCGCATCGACGAGCTCGCGTGGGAAGCCGCCCGATGGCGCCTCCTCGGCGCCCGCGGGCAGAACGGCCGTCATGCACACCATGCCGAGGATCGCGTCGCGCCGGTTCACGCTCAGAAGGTGTAGCGCGCGCGGGCGAACACCGTCCTCGGTGCGCCGGCGTTGCCGGCTTCCTGCGCCGACAGGTCGTCGGCGATGTAGTACTTGTTCGTTAGGTTGTTCACCCCGGCCTGCAGTGTGAGCGAAGGATTGACGCGATAGGCCACGGCGACGTTGAGCAGCAGGTAGCCGGGCAGCTTCTGCGGATTGACCGCATTGTCGCGGAGGTAGCGGCTGCCCACGTAGCTCGCGGTGCCGGTCACGGCCCAGGCGCCGTGCGCATAGGTCAGGCCCGCGCCCGCGATGTTGTGGGCCGACATGCGCACGCGGTAGCCGCCGAAGTTGGTGCTGCGCGCGCCGCTGTCGGTGTAGGTCTGGAAGTCCTTGAGCCGCGCGTCCTGCCAGGTGTAGTGCAGGTAGCCGTTCCAGCGCGGCGAGAGCTGGAACTGCAACTGGGTTTCGATGCCCTTGGTGCGCGAGGTCGCGTTGCTGAAGACGAAGGAGTCGGGGCCGTTGCGGTAGGAGCGCTGGCCGTCGATCTTCTCGGCCTCGAACAGGCTGAGCTGGTAGCTCCAGCGGTCGTCCGCGGCGCGGCCCTTCAGGCCCACTTCCTTGCTGCGCGTGATCTCGGGCCGCAGGATGTCGGGCACCACCACGCCGCCGCGCGTGTTGAGCGCCACGGCCTGCGGCCGGAAGCCTTCGCTCCAGTTCGCGAACACGGCGTGCGAGGAGGTATCGCCCTGCAGGAACAGCCAGTCCACGCCGGCGCGCGGGCTGGTGTGGCTGCCTTCCTGCGCCGAGATCACCTGCGTGCCCGTGCGGCCGAGCGTCTGCTCGAAGCGGTCGTGGCGCACGCCCAGCGTGAAGCCGACCGGGCCGTACTCGAAGCGGTCCTGCAGGTAGACGCTGCGCACCTCCTGGTCGAAGCGCGAGGAGGTGATGCTGCCGCGCACGCCGCGCGGATCGTTGCGCACGTTGCTCACGGGGATGCCGTAGAACGGTCCGCGGTAGGTGGGCGCGTTGCTGAAGCTCGGCGAATCGAGGCCCTGCCAGCCGCGCTCGAGGTTGAAGCCGGCCTGGAACTCGTTGCTCCAGCCCTTGCCCGCCATCAGGTGCGTGGCCGCGAGCTCGTGGTAGACGCCGCGGTCGGCGGTGTAGCTCTCGGAGTAGCCCTTGCTCACGGCCGCGGGCGGCGGAACGATGGTGATGCCGCCCGCGAAGAAGCGGTTGTAGCGCGCGAAGCTGCTCAGGTGGTTGATCGACCAGCCGGCGCCGAGCTCGAAGCGGTTCTTCCACGAGAAGGACTGGTAGTCGCCCGTGACGTAGGAGTCGGGAATGCCGTAGTTGTCGCGCGACGTGATGCCGAAGATCGGCTTGCCGTTGACCAGCGGCACGATCGAGCCGCGGTCGCCGCGCACGCGCGTGTCGTAGAGCTGGAAGCCGGTGGTCCAGTTGCGCGTGACGGCGAAGTCGCCGCCGACCAGCAGGGCCGACTGCGCGCGGCCGGCATCGCGCTGGAAGCCGTTGTAGTCGCTGTTGGCCACGCCGATGTAGAGGTTGCCGCGCTCGAAGTCCCAGCGGTAGCGCAGGCTGCCGTCGAGGCGGCCGTAGCTGCCGATGGTGGCCGTGAGGCTGCCGCCCGCGCGCTCGGGCTTCATGAAGAACTGCGCCACGCCGCCGATCGCGTTCTTGCCGTAGAGCGCCGAGGCCGGGCCCTTGATGAACTCGAGCCGGTCGACCAGGTCGGGCGCGATCAGCGTGATGTCGGCATTGCCCTGCAGCAGGCGCAGCGGCACGCCGTCCATCAGCACCAGCACGTCCTGCGTGTCGCGCAGGCCGCGGGTCTCGAAGCGCGAGTAGTAGTTGCCCTGCGTGCCGTACTGCAGGCCCGGCACGCTGCGCAGCGTGTCCTCGAGCGTGACGGCGCCCACCGCGTCGAGCTGCGCGCGTTCGACCGAATAGGTGGCGAAGGGCAGCCGCAGCGTGTCGGCTTCCTGGCGCGTGGCGGTGGAGATGGTCTTGCGGTCGCTGACGGTGGTGGGCGGCAGCGAACCGGCGCCCTCGGCGTCCTGCGCCGAAGCGACCGAGGCGAGCAGCATGACGCCGGATCCGATGAGGGCTTGGTGGGGTCTGACGCGACCGCGCCTGGAGATGTTGCGCACGTGGGCTTCCTTCGGGCCCGCGCTCCCGCGGGCCATGAGAACAAACCGGGCGCCGATGGATGCTGCAAGCGACCGGGTCCGCGCCCACGCGTGACCGGCCCGGCTTGCCTGCACTCCCGCAGCGACCGAACGAGGCGAAGGCCGGTATCCGGGCTTGCGGAGCGCAGCGAGGCATCGAGCGATGCTTCGCTGCCGCGATCCTCGCCTTCCCATGCCGAGGCACAGTGGCCGCCGGTGCCCGCGAAGGCATCGACTGTGAGGACCGCGAATCCGCCGACCGTTGCGGGGGCAGCGCAGGAATGGGGCCCTGTGGGGCTCGTCACCTGCTTCCCGTTTAACGCCGGTCGAGGGACCGGCGCACCTTCGCGCACGCCGGCTTGGGTGATGCTTTCGTTTGCATCGGCCGGCGGGGCGGATTATAGGAGCGGGTCTTGCGCCGCCTGGCGCGAAAAGCTCAGGGCGTGGGCGTGTGTGGCAGCCGCACCGTGAACACCACGTAGCCGTCGTCGTGCGCATAGCCGATGCTGCCGCGGTGCGAGCGCACGATGGCCTGCGCGATGTGCAGCCCCAGGCCCAGTCCGCCCTTGTTGCGCTCGTTGGGCACGCTGCGCTGCTTGAAGGCGCTGAACAGGTCGGGCACCAGCGCGGCATCGATCGGCGGCGCGCGGTTGGCCACGCTGAACACCACGTGCGCGTCGACCTGCTCGAGCCGGACGCGCACCGCCTCGCCGGGCAGGCCGTGGTGGCGCGCATTGCTCACGAGGTTGCCGATCAACTGCGCCATGCGGTCGGGGTCGGCCAGCACGGGCAGCGTCTTGGGCGCCTCCAGTTCGAGCTGCGAACCGGGGTAGGCGGTGCGCGACTCGTCGACCGCGTCTTCCAGCAGCCGCGCCAGGTCGATCTGCGCCGGCACCATCTGCAGGCCCATGCCGCTTTGCAGGCGCGAGGCATCGAGCACCTGGCCGATCAGCCGCGCCATGCGGCTGCTCGAGGTCTGGATGCGCTGGCCCAGCCGCGCGCCGGCGTTGCTGCCGTCGGGCAGGCTGCGTTCGAGCAGCTTGGCCGCCATCGTGATCGACTGCAGCGGGTCGCGCAGGTCGTGGCCGAGCACGGCCAGCAGCTCGGTGCGGGCCTTGTAGGTGTCGGCCAACCGCGCCGCGCTGGCGCGGATCAGCTCGTCGCGCAGCTGGCGCGCGAAGTCGAGGTCGTTGGCGCCCCAGGGCACGCTGGTGTCGCGCACCGTCTGCTTCCAGACGTCGAAGGAGCCGCGCGGCGTGAGCCGCGGCCCGAGCGGGCCGCTCACGTAATGCTTCTCGGGCTTGCCGCCCCAGCTGATGGTCTCGATCTGTTCCTTGCGCGCGAGCACCAGCCAGCCGTTGTCGATCGCATCGAAGCGCAGCGCGAGAAAGCCGCACCACACGCCGCCCAGCGAACGCAGGTTCTCGGGCAGTTGCTCGCGCTCGTGCAGCGCCACGATCTCGTCGCCGTTCTTCGACGCGGTGAGCCACTGCATCAGCGCCGCCGCGGCCTCGCGCGGCATGTCGCCTTCCACGTGCAGCCGCGACTGCTCGGCGATGACCGCCGCCTGCGCGTCGAAGGCATCGGCCAGCGGACGCGCCAGGCCGATCAGCGCGCTGAAGGTGTCCTCGGCATGCAGCACGGCCTCGATCAGCGAGCCGCGCAGCTGCGCCGCGCTCGAGGCCCGGCCCGCCTGTTCGCGCGCCAGCAGGCTCTGCACGTTCGAGGCCAGCACCTGCGCGAGCACGTCGCAGGCCATGCGGATCGCGTAGGGCACCTGGTGAGCGCTGCGATGGTGGCAGGCCAGCATGCCCCAGAGCTGGCCGTTGATGACGATCGAGATGCTCATCGACGCGCCCACGCCCATGTTGCGCAGGTACTCGATGTGGATCGGCGACACGCTGCGCAGCGTGCAGTGGCTCATGTCGAGCGGCGGCAGCTGCGGATCGGCCACGTCGAGCCCGACCGGCGCGGACTGCACGTCCGCGATCAGGCGCAGGGTGTTGATCACGTAGAGCCGGCGCGCCTGCGCCGGGATGTCGCTGGCCGGATAGCGGCGGCCCACGAAGGGCTCGAGCGCCTCGTGGCGGCGCTCGGCCACCACCTCGCCGCTGTCGTCGTGGCGGAAGCGGTAGGCCATCACGCGGTCGAAGCCCGTGAGCTGCCGCACCGCCTCCACCGAGAGGTTGAGCAGGCCGTCGATCGAGCCCTGGCGCTTGAGCCGGTCCATCGCGCGGTGCGCCTTGAGCGCGAAGTCCGACACCGCGTCCGCCGTGGCGTCGCGGGCTTCGAACTCGGCCACCAGCTCGTAGCCGACGCGGTGCAGGATCAGGTCGAAGCGGCGCTCGCCGAGCGTCACCTCGAGGTTGATCGGCGAGCCCTCGCCGGTATCGACCGCGACGCCGTTGGCCTCGTGCAGCGCCTCGTGCACCAGCGCGTCGCCCATGAAATGGTCGGCCGACAGCCGTTCGCCCAGCGCGGGCGCCGTGTCGCCGAGCAGCGCGCGGGCATTGGCGCTGACGCGCGTCAGCGTGAGGGTCGAGGCATCGAACGCGAACAGCGCGCCATGGTGCTGCACCAGGCCCGGGATGTGGATGGGCTCGCTGTCGCAGTTGGCCAGCGTGACAGGCTGCGTGGTCGTGGGTAGGGGCGGCCGTTCCAAGTGGCGGGAGGCGCTTTGCGCGTTGAGGGAGACGAGGGCCACGCTCGGTGCGTGGGCGGATGGAGGGCCGGCATGGCATTTTGCCTGACGGCGCGGCGGCGCCAACCGGGCCTTCCCGGGCGAAAATGGCGCCGGGCCTCCCTCCGATGCCCGCACTCCCTGAAAGACAACCTGCATGCAATCTGCCGACGCGGCGACCTTCGACGAGGCCTACTACCGGCGCTACTACTTCGACAAGAAAACGAAGGTGGTCGACCCGCAGCACGCCGAGCGCCTCGCGGCCTTCGTCTGTTCGTACCTCAAGTACCTGCGCGTGCCCGTGCGGCGCGTGCTCGACATGGGCTGCGGCATCGGCCACTGGCGCGATGCCATCGCGTTGCATTTTCCGAAGGCCAGCTACCACGGCGTGGAGTTCAGCGAATACCTGTGCGAGCGCTACGGCTGGGAACGGGGCTCGGTGGTCGACTACCGGGCCAGGGAGCGCTTCGACCTCGTGATCTGCCAGGGTGTGCTGGCCTACCTCGAACCCTCCGATCTGAAGAGCGCGCTGCGCAACCTCGGATCGCTCAGCGCGGGCGCGCTCTACCTCGAGGCCGTCACGCAGGAGGACTTCGAGCAGGACGTGGTCGACGAGGACCTCAGCGATCCGCGGCTGTTCCGCCATCGCGCGCAGGTGTATCGGCGCGGGCTGACGCGCAGCTTCAAGGAAATGGGAGGCGGCGTGTGGCTGAGCCGCCAGGCGGAGGTGCCGACCTTCGCGCTGGAGTGCGCCGACGCCTGACCGTTGGCGCGCCGGCTCACGGCTCGGCAAAGAACTGGCTCGGCGTCTGCCCGAAGTGCTTGCGGAACATGGTGGCAAAGGCGCCGGGACTGTCGTAGCCCAGGCGCAGCGCGATGTCGATGATCTTCTCGCCATCGGCCAGCAGCTCCAGCGCGCGCAGCAGCCGGGCCTGCTGGCGCCATTGGCCGAAGGTCATGCCGGTCTCCTTCGTGAACAGGCGCTGGATGGTCTTCACGTCGAGCGACAGCCGCCCGGCCCAGTCGGCCAGGGTGGAGGCATCGTCCAGGCGCTGTTGCAGCCGTTCGCAGATGCGCAGCAGCCGCGGGTCGGCGGGCATCTGCAGGTGCAGCGGCAGCACGGGCAGGCTACGCAGCTCGTCGAGGATGAAGCGCATCAGCCGGCCGTCGCGGGTGCCGGGCGCATAGGGCTGCTTCACCTCCATCGCCGCGCGGATCAGTTCGCGCAGCAGCGGCGGAATGCCCACGGCCTGCGTCGCGGTCAGGGTCTTCGGTGCCACCTCGGGCTTCACCAGCAGGCTGCGCATGTGGACCTCGCCGACGCAGCGGATCTCGTGCGCCATGCCCGCGGCCATCCAGATGGCGCGCGTGGGCGGCACCACCCAGCGGCCGGCCTCGGCCTGCACCACCATCACGCCGCGCAGGGCATAGATCAGCTGGTGCTTGGTGTGCTGGTGCGACCGGATGTGCCAGCCGGCGGGGTAGTCGGTGCCGCGGCCCGCGATCGGCGAGGACTCGCCCTCGATCTCGCGCAGCACCTCGGGCAATGACTTGGGACGGCGCGGGAGGTTCATGTCCTTTTTGCGAAAGGTGTTGGTCGGTTGGCGCAAGACAGGCGAGGCGCATCCTCCCATAATTCCGGGGCGCCGGCGGCCCGTTCCTCCCGACCTCGCGCCCCTCGTGCCGGCCGGTCCCGTCTCCCCAGTGTGAAAGTCCCCATGCCGCCTTCCGCGACCGCCTCTCTCGAATCCCAGGCCACGCCCGCGAGCGTCGCCGCCGCCAGTCCCGCGAAGGCCAAGCCCGCCTTCGGCATCCTGGGCGCCATCAGCAGCGCGCACATGGTCAACGACATGATGCAGTCGCTGATCCTCGCGATGTACCCGATCCTCAAGGGCGCGTTCTCGCTGAGCTTCGCGCAGATCGGCCTGATCACGCTGACCTACCAGCTGACGGCCTCGCTGCTGCAGCCGCTGATCGGCCTGTTCACCGACCGGCGTCCGCAGCCCTACTCGCTGCCCATCGGCATGACGGCCACCCTGATCGGCCTGCTGCTGCTGGCCTTCGCGCCCAGCTTCGGCATCGTGCTGCTGGCCGCGGCCTTCGTGGGGCTCGGCTCGTCGATCTTCCATCCGGAGTCCTCGCGCATCGCGCGGCTCGCCTCGGGCGGCCAGCACGGGCTCGCGCAGTCGGTGTTCCAGGTCGGCGGCAACCTCGGCACGGCCATCGGGCCGCTGCTCGCGGCCGCGGTCATCGTGCCCTTCGGCCAGCACAGCGTGGCCTGGTTCGGCCTGGCCGCGCTGCTGGGCATCGGCCTGCTGCTGCAGGTGAGCCGCTGGTATGCCTTCCATCACGTCACGGCCGGCGTGCGCAAGAAGGGCGCGGTCGAGTCGCCCTATCCGCGCCGCGTGGTGCTGGGCGCCATCACGGTGCTGCTGGTGCTGATCTTCTCGAAGTACTTCTACGTCGCGGGCATCAGCAGCTTCTACACCTTCTACCTGATGGACCGCTTCGGCCTCACGGTGCAGAGCGCGCAGCTGCACCTGTTCTTCTTCCTGTTCGCCTCGGCCGTGGGCACGGTGCTCGGCGGGCCGGTCGGCGACCGCATCGGCCGCAAGCCGGTGATCTGGGTGTCGATCCTGGGCGTGGCGCCGTTCGCGCTGCTGCTGCCGCACGCGGACCTGTTCTGGACCACCACGCTGACCATCGTCATCGGGCTGGTGCTGTCCTCGGCCTTCTCGGCCATCCTCGTCTACGCGCAGGAGCTGATGCCGGGCAAGGTCGGCATGGTCTCGGGGCTGTTCTTCGGCTTCGCCTTCGGCATGGGCGGCCTGGGCGCCGCGGTGCTGGGCCTGCTGGCCGACCACACCAGCATCGCCTTCGTCTACCAGGCGATCGCCTACCTGCCGCTGCTCGGCGTGGTCGCGGCGCTGTTGCCCGGAAAATCGCGCAAGTCATAGCTCCCCTTTGCCCGCTGCATGCCCTCCACCCGAATCTTTCGCGGCGCCGATGCGCTGATCGCATGCCTGCGCGCGGCCCGCGTCGCGCGCATCTTCACGCTCTCGGGCAACCACGTCATGCCGGTGTTCGACGCGGCCTTCGGCTCGGGCATCGAACTCGTGCACGTGCGCCACGAGGCCAGCACCGTGCACATGGCCGATGCCTGGTCGCGGGTGTCGGGCGAGGTCGGCATCGCGCTCGTCACCGGCGGTCCCGGCCACGCGAATGCCGTGGCCGCGCTGTACACCGCGCAGATGGCCGAGGCGCCGGTGGTGCTGCTGTCGGGCCATGCGCCCAACGACCAGCTGGGCCAGGGCGCGTTCCAGGAAATGCGCCAGGCCGACATGGCCGAGCCGGTCTGCAAGGCCTCTTGGCGCTGCGCCAGTGCCGATGCGGTGGCGGGCGATGTCGCCAAGGCCATCCGTATCGCGAAGTCGGGGCGGCCCGGCCCGGTGCACCTGAGCCTGCCGAGCGATGTGCTCGAGGGCGCGGCCACCGTGCCCGCTTTCGGCCCGGAAGCCTTCGCGCCCGAGCCGCGGTTGCTGGACCCGGCGCTCGCGACCGAGCTGGCCCGGCTGCTCGCCGAGGCCGAGCGCCCGCTGATCCTCGCGGGCCCGTCCTGCCTCACGCGCGATGGGCGCGCGCTGATCGCCGCGCTGGAGCAGGCCACGGGCGTGCCGGTCGCCGGCATGGAGAGCCCCCGCGGCATCGGCGATGCGAGCCTCGGCGCCTTCGCGCAGCTGCTGGCGCGCGCGGACTGCGTGCTGCTGCTGGGCAAGCGGCTGGACTTCACGCTGAAGTTCGGCACTGCGTTGGCCGCCGATGCGCAGGTCCACCAGATCGATCCCGATGCGGATGAACTCGCGCGCAGTCGCCGTGCCCTCGGCGAGCGCCTGCGCACCGAAGCGCAGGCCGATGCCTGGCCGGCGATGCGGGCGCTGACAGCGGCCGCGGCTGGCGCTAGGGATCCGTCGTGGCTGCGGGAAGCGCATGCATGGCTGGCCTATCGCCCCGCCGCATGGGACGACGCGCGCGCCTCACTGCCGCGGCGCCTGCATCCAGTGCAGATGCTGCGGCCGCTGCAGGCCCTGCTCGACAGCCATCCCGAGTCGGTGCTGGTCTGCGATGGCGGCGAGATCGGCCAGTGGGCCATGGCCTGCCTCAGCGCGCCGCACCGCGTCAACAACGGCGTGGCGGGCGCGATCGGCGCCGGACTCGCCTATGCGCTCGGCGCGCGCTGCGCGCAGCCCGGGGCGCCGGTGATTGCCGTCATGGGCGACGGCACCGTGGGCTTCCACATCGCCGAGTTCGACACCGCTATCCGGCACCGCCTGCCCTTCGTGGCGGTGGTGGGCAACGACGCGCGCTGGAACGCCGAATACCAGATCCAGCTGCGTGACTACGGGCCCGAGCGGCTGATCGGCTGCGAGCTGCAGCCCACGCGCTACGACGCGGTGGCGCAGGCCTTCGGCGCGCACGGCGAACTCGTCACCGAGGCCGATGCATTGCCCGACGCGGCACGGCGCGCGATCGCGAGCGGCAAGCCCGCCTGCCTCAACGTGATGATCGAGGGATTGCCCGCGCCGCAGATCCGGCGCGAGCCTTGAGACGTCGCGGGCCACGGGCGCCCGAAGTCATTCGATTGGCGCCGCAGGGATAGTGCGGTCCATTCCAGCGCGATCAAGAATTTCACGGCCTCTGGAAGAAGGCGTGGTCCCCGCTCCGGCTCAGGCGTGGGGTCTTGTGAATTCGAACCGATCACGTTGGAGACACATCTTGACCAAGACAGAGAATCTCGTGCGGCCGATCCGGTCGCTGCTCGTGGCGCTGGCCTGCGGCGCACTCGCCTCGTGGGCCCAGGCGGCCACCGACATTGCCAACACCCTCGTGCGCACCTGCTCGAACCAGCTCGATGGCTCGCAGTACGGCGACGCCGTGCTCAACGACTTTCGCGGCAGCCGCTTTCCCTCGCCGAAGACCGGCGGCTTCAAGGTCACGTCCGTCCAGCAGGTCTGGCTCGCGCTGCCGGCCTACTGCCTGGTCAAGGGCACGATCCAGCCCACCTCGCCCGGCGGCGTCGACCCGGCCGTGAAGGACCCGAGCTACCGCGTGCGCGACATCAACTACCAGATCTACATCCCGGCGCAGTGGAACGGCAAGTTCGTGCAGCTCGGCGGCGGCGGCTTTGCCTGGAAGTCCGACGTGGTCGCCGCCGGCACGCAGACCAGCCAGCAGTTCGCGCTGCCGCTGCAGGGCGTGGCGCTGGCCAACTACGCCGTGGTGCTCAGCGACGCGGGCGCCGACGGCTCGAACGGCGCCTTCGACCCCGACTTCGTGCGTCCGGGCCGCAACCTCGCGGACGTCGCGAAGCAGGAGATGGTGAAGAACTTCGGGCAGGACTCGATCAAGAAATCGCTCGACGTCGGCCTGTACCTGCTCAAGAAGCTCACCGGCACGGCGCCCACCGACACCTACTTCGTCGGCATCTCCACCGGCGGCCGGCAGGCGCTCAAGGCCATCGCCAGCTGGCCCGATGCCTACGACGGCATCGTCGCGGGCGCGCCGCCGGTCGACGAGACCAACCTGCTGAAGACCCTGCAGGTGCCCGACACCGTCAACGACTGGACGACCAACTGGGCCAGCGCCTCCGCCATGCTCACCAGCCTGTTCGGCCAGGACGTGTCGCCCCAGACCATGAGCGACGGCCTGGGCGCGACCTCGCGCTACCTGGCGGACGTCGCGATCGAATCGGGCGCCGACTACGACGGCTATCACCGGCTGCTCGACCAGCTGGCCCCGGTGTGGAACGTGCGGCCCGCCGAGCTCGTGCCCTTCCTGCGCATGTCGGCGCGGCAGAAGAGGGACGGCGGCAAGGGCAAGAAGATCGTGATCTACCAGGGCACCTCCGACTTCCTCGTGCCCTGCACGCAGGCCGGCGAATTCGTCAGGCAGCTGAACGGCCTGCCCGCAGGCGGCCAGGTCGCGGCCGCCGACATCCGCAACACCGTGCGCGCCTATTTCGTCGAGGACTACAGCCACGGCTTCTACAACACGAATGCCGTGCTCAAGCGGCTCGGCCTCACGCCCCTGCAGCTGAACTGGAACGCGCTGGCCGATCTCGACCGCTGGGTGCACGACGACCAGGCGCGGGGTGGCGCGCCTTCGCTGGCGCGCAATGCCTCGGGGGAGATTCCTACGGCGCAGGCCTTGAGTGCTTGGAGGTGCGTCGCGGCGCCCTGAGAAGTGTCATCGGCTGGGGCCTGGCGCGCGGAGATCAGCGGCGCCGGATGTTCCCGAATTTCGTCGAGTATCAGAAAAGAACGAAAAAGCGGAACATGCGTCGGCACGTCATGTGCCAGTGGTCAAAGTTGCTGCAATGGACCGGCTCGCAGCTCAACGGCTTGAGGAATATTTTTGACCACCGCGCGCGCAGCGTTGTTCAAAGTCAATGCACGGAAAGTCAGCTTTCGCAAGATGTTGCTGGCTCATCGCTCTCCGCGCAATCCCTTTGCCACGGCCACTTTCGAGGATCGCAGTGCGAGCGATTGATAGTGCAGTTGTGATGGCAAAGGTTATTGCAATGGCAGAGTTCATCACTGCAGAAGCAGCTGGGCCAACCCCTGCCCAACTGCTGCTGCCGCTGCTTCCTCGTAAGCGCGCGGCCATGTCATCGAAACCGGAAGCATGCGCGCGCGGTTAGACTTTCGCTGTCGGCCAGAAGCGGTCGTATGGGCTTATCTTAGACTCCCAGGAGAGAGAATTATCACGATGACGGTGATTCCGAGTTTGTATCCCGTGCCGAAGCAGGAAAAGGAACTGTGGTGCTGGGCAGCCGTGTCAAATTACGTCGCAGACACGCTCGGATCTGGGCCGGGACAATGTGGCGTCGCTAAGCTTTGTATTCCCACTGCCTGTAGTGGAGTGTGTGCCGAGCCGGACTGTGATACCGAGCACTTCCTCGAGAGCGCCTTGCAGGCAGTCGGTCATTTCGGACACGGAATCGTTGGTCCTTTGACAAGCGCCCAAGTCCTAAAGGAAATCGATGCAGGTCGCCCAGTTGGAGTTCGAATCGAATGGTCCGGCCAAGGTGTTGGACATTTTCTCGCCATCTTTGGCTACATTGTCATGGGTGCTTCGCCCTCGTACTATGTATACGATCCCGCGCACGGCTCGCTCGACGTTGTCTCGCCATATTCACTGACGCACAGCTATCAGGCAACGGGCAAGTGGACGCACAGCTACTTCACCGCGTAACCTAGATGCCGATCGCTTGGCCAAGACCCGTGCCTCTCTCTGCGGCGCTAGTTCAGCGGCTTGACCCTGCACTTAAGCTGCTTGGCGTGGACAGCGCTAAACTGACAGCCATGATCGTGCCGTCGCTTGCCATGGGCGCTTCCGGCAACATCCAATATGTAGGGCGACACTTTCTCCTGCTAGACCGGCGTACGGCGGTAGCTCTGGCACGCAACGCGTACGGGCGCTGGTTTCCTGAAGTTCAAGGACCTCCATTTGCGGAAAAGGTCGCAGCCCAAATCGATTGGTTGCGAGAGCAAGACGACGCGTCGTTTCCGTATGCATGTGCTCCAAGCTATGTCAGTGCTCCGATAATCAATGCGTTTTGCATTGGTTTATACGTTGGTAAAGCCAATCATGTTGTACGCATCGTGCGCCAAGATAGCGCAGGCGTGATGAGAACCGAGCCGACAGACAACTTGGTCGGCGATGTGGTCCGCAGTGTGCGCGAGCGACAGGCGCGAATTGTCTCGCGGAATCGCGGTCGCGACTTTCCCTCCAACTGACGCGCAGCGGGGCTGGTGCCCATGCTGCTTAGACAGGTTGAGACCAGAAGCACGTACCACTTCCACTAGCATCAGGCGGATTCTGCGATCTACGCCATGTGCGCACCGAAGAGAATTGCCGATGAAGGTCGAAAGGAAGACATGTCCGCTTCGGGCCCTCACCAGCCATTCATGGATCTAGATTGGCGGCCGCGAACCAGTCACTCGTCCGCTACGGGGGTAGCACGAGCAGGTGCACGCATCCAGACGCTCGAAAGCGGTCACACCACTCGAACATCACCATCGGCCTGCTACCGACGAAACATCCGGGCTAGCTGAACTCGGGCGGAAGAGGCGGCAGCGGCAACCGCCCGGTCGCGGTCAAACTGAGGCGGCCGGAGGATGGCTAAAAGGTTGTTACAGTCTGCAAAAATACCCTGGCCGCTGCCTTGGACGGTTATGGGCTGATGCCCGTGCAGAACGCGCGGAGATATCCGTGCCTTGCACGTCGCCCCAATAGCCGAAAAGAAGGGAGAGACGAGATGCTCAAGAGACGAGAGGACTTCGTCGCATGACGACAGCGGCGAGCCGTTGGGAATGGCTGGATTTCGATGAGGATGAATCGCGGCAGATTCGCGACTTCCTGAGCCAGCAAGCAGAAGGCGAGGGGGTCGATCCGCTGCGCATTGGTGCCAGCGTGCGAGATCGCATGGCGGACACCCTGTTTCCGGGAACATCCACTCAGTACACGCGCCTTCGTTATGTCATCCTGGCACCGGCCCTGCTGAGCAAGCGGGGCGTGACGCTTGAAGGGCTTGAGGGAAGCCAAGCGGCGTTGAACACGGCGATCGACCTTGCGAACCGCAGCGAGAAGGGCGTCATTGGGCGGCGAAAGCGCGAGCGTGACTTCGTACGTCTGTACTGGACAGCTATCGGGGAGTGGAAGCTCCTCACGTCAGTGGGCGGGGACCGGCGCGACGTGACAGTGGAGAACGGGTGGGAAGCCTTCCGTTTCTCGGGGCGGGCTGACGAGGATGGCAGCCCGCTTTCGGAGGCGCGCGTTCGCTGGGACCCCAAGGTCGTGAAGCTTGCCGGCGATTTTTGGAAGCGAAAGGATTCCAAGAGTCCCAACATTCAATGCACCAAAGCGGAGGTCGACTACTTGCTGGATCGATGGCTTGCGCTGGCCAAGGAGCCAGCGCTTGCAGCGCTGGCGTCTCAGGTGAAGGCCGGCCGAGTTGTTTCGAAGGCCGCATATCCCTGGGACGTTGCCATGACTGACCACGCTCGCGCCAGAGACGACCTGCAGCGCGCCAAGGCCATCAGCATGGTGTGCTGGACCGCGCAATTGGCCTACAACTGCGCACTTGTCGGCCGGGCTCGAAAGCTCGAGGCAGACTCCGCAGAAGCGGCATGGCAGAAGAAGGCCGGGCAGCTGGACGCGATGCAGGAGAAGCTGGACAAGCTGCTGGGCGACTGGCAAAAGGCTGTTGTCGCGGAGCTTTCCGACTTGGGTCCGTGGACGAAGGAGGAAACGTGGGAGCCTCTGGGCGACCGAAGCGCGCGGCGGTTTCTTGCTGCCTGCGCGCAGCGACTCGTGGACGGCAAGAGGGACCTGACGTCCCGGAACTGGGCCGATTCGGTCAGGAAGAGGGAGAACAGCGTAAATCCGGCGCCGAAGCTGGCCCATGCAACTCACCTGGCGACCTGGTCTGGAACGCCGGAGATGGCCAACCGATGGGACTTCCGTTGGAAGGCCTGCGTCAAGGCCTTCATGTTCGACGCGGAGAACCCGCATGGCTAGCCGCACGGGCCCACTCGATCCATATGCGCGGTCGACGTTGCGCCGCGCGCTATTGCCGCCGCCCGGCTATCGGTTTGAGCAGGCCTTGGCAACCGCCTACAGCCTCGATGCGGAAACCCTCATCACCATGCCTCTTTTCGCTGCCGGACTTGACGCGAAGGGGGTAGCCACGCCGGTCGGCATCGCTAGGGTCTTCGAACTCGGCGAGCGAATGACCCTGCTTGTCCAAGGCGACCGGATCTCGATTCCAGACCGCTTAGCGTCGTCGCGCGAGCTGCTCAAGCTTGTTGGCGGCGCTGTCGTTCCGTGTTCCGTGAGGGGAGGCTCCTTCCATCCAAAGTTGCTTGTCGCGGAGTTCACGGCGCGTGACGACCCATCTCGCCAGTTGTGCCGGGTTGTCGTCACCACGCGCAACCTGACCACTGACAACTCTTGGGATTCGATCGTCGTGCTTGATGAGATGGCGGGCGGAGTTGCCATCGCGGGCTTGGCGGAGGCCGTTGGCGGCTTGGCGAGGTACATCAACGACAGCAGCCATCCAGCCGTCGAGAACTGCAAGCGGATCGCAAAGAAGCTTGAGACGGTGAAGTTTCAGCCATTGCGTGGCATCGATCGTCTTGATGTCCGGCTCTTCGAACCCGGCAGCCCCAACGCTTCCAATGTGAAGGCGATGCTCACGGGCGACAACTTGCTGGTCATCTCGCCGTTCGTCAGTCCGGGACTACTGGACGAGCTTGCAGGACAGGCGGGCGCCGCGACCACGGAGCGATGGCTTGTCACTCGACCGGTCGACATTCCGCTTTCGGCCTTTGAAAGCTACCAGGTGTTCCAGCTTACTGAGGGAGCGACCCCGTCGCACGCTTTCGCGGGTGAGGGGCGCGAGCCAGATGTTCCGCAAGCGCAGGAGACGGGCGGTGCACGTGGTCGGCTGGTTGGCCTGCACGCGAAGATCTACATGTCGACTTCGAAGAAGAAAGGCACGAGCATTGTGGTCACCAGTGCCAATGCGACCACAGCCGGTTGGACGCGCAACGTCGAAGTCGCCGTGACAGGTCTTGCCCGGGCCAAGGCATTCTCTGTGCCAACCCTCATGGAACGGCCGGCCGACCCGAAGCCGGCGGAGGACGAAGAGCCCGCATTCCGTGACCTGCTTGATCCCTTAACCCTGGAGGCGATCGAAGCAGGGCCGCGAGATCCTGATTGGATGCAGGAAGCGCAACGTTGCCTGGCTGGTGCAACCTGTGTCGGGACGATTACCAAGGGTCCGCCGAGGATGCTGCAGGTCGTCGCCAAGTATCCGCCTGACCGCGGGTCGTGGCCTGCTGATGCAGCAGTGTCGATGCGCCCTTTCGGTCAAGCGACTGACGGCTGCCCGATGGTGGTTCACCGGAGCGAACTTGTCGCCTCCATAGCCGTCGAGGCGGGGGCCGAACTTGTCCCCTTTGTGGTCCTGACAATCCGCACCGCCATAGACCAACCTCTGGAGGTGATGCTCGCCATGAAACTGGAGGGCGATATCGACTGGTGCCGCGAGCATGCGCGAGCCAGCTTGTCACGCGCAGCCAAGCCGCGGCTGTACGAGGAACTGCTGTGGCACTTCGGCGTGAGAGGCGGGTTACGCAAGTCCGCCGCGAAGACTCCGTCCGCGAACGCTACGAAGGCAAAGGCCAGCGACGACGCCATCCTTCCCATCCTTGAGAAAGTGCTGCTGCGCGTTCATGGTGCCGATGCGAAAAACGAGATCCAGATGATCGACAGCTTGCTTTCCGGAGTCGAGAACGACCCCGAATTCGAGAGCCTGGCTGGGATGTGGAACCTCATCAAGGCATCGCTGTGACGCCCGCAGGCCGCGCCCTTCTTGACCCAAACCTGCTCGAGTTCCAACGTCGGACCATCGACTACGCGCATCAGCGTATGTTTGTTGAAGGGCAACGGCGCTTCCTCGTCGCAGACGAGGTTGGGTTGGGCAAGACAAAAGTGGCGCAGGGCGTCATCGCGCTCGCGACGGCCGGGAAGCCGCGAAACGTCCTCTACCTCGCATCGAGCAGCCATATCGTCGGCCAGAACCTTCGCAAGCTGGCGACTGGGGCGGTCGTGCCTGCGGCCCAGGGTTCGTTGAGCCTGCTGGCAATGCGTGTGCACGGTCATGTCGTGCAAGGCGAGCTGATCGGCCTGACGCCGATCAAAGACTTGCGGGGTGACCATTTCGGGTCAGCCCATGAGCGGGCGCTGCTGTATCGCTTGCTGTGGCGCAAGCATCGGGCGCTGATGGCGCAGCCGCCAGTGAGGAAGATGTTCCAGGGGCGAGCCAAGGACGTCACTTTCGATGGGCACTTCAAAACGGCCATACCGCCTTCCCTGCATGACGATTTCGAGAGGCACCTCCCCGAGAACATCGTTCAGGCGCTCTCGGACCGAACATACCGTGAGAAGCACAGGCGGCTGATCGTCGGTGGCCTGCGCGCGGCTTTGGCGAGATGCGCGTTGGAGAAGCTTGATCCGGCGATCGTCGTCGTAGACGAGATCCAGCGGTTTTCCTCAGACCTGATGGCCGGCATGCCGACGCCTCAGGTTGCCTACATGCTGGAGCGTCCACTGCTCGTTCTTTCCGCAACGCCGTATCAGGCGGATGCTCCAAGCGGAGAGCCTGAGCCGCACAAGGGCTTCATGGACCTTGTAGGGTTCCTCAATCACGGCATATCTGGAAGAGCGGCGCGTGTCAGAACCGCTCTGAAGGAGATGGAACAGTCCTTGCAGGATGAAAAGGTCAGCAGGGAGCGCGTGGCCGCTGCGGCTGGAAAGCTGGAAAAGCTGCTGCGCTTGTTCATGGCCAGGACTGAGCGACCTCATGACGCGCACGTGGAACGGGTCGTCGTCAACGCGGCTCTTGACAAGAACGACCTCGCGGCGCTCCGGCAAGCGATCGCCTTGCTGAAGGCGGCCAGTCCTGCTAGCAAGGATCGGCGACATCGGTTCGCTGAGTTTGTCGAGCTGTGGAAGTCCACGCCGTACCTGCTCAGCGCCCTCGGCGACAAGTACGCAGCGGGTCGCGATATTCGCGAGCTGTTGAAAAAGGGGCCTAGGCGGCTGCGGACGCCGTCGGCCCTGACGGTCGGGCAACTGGAGCGCAACAGCTCGCTCGGCGACATTGGGCATCCTCGGCTGCGCGCCCTGATCGGGGCAATGGGCCGTGATGCGCAGGACCACCGCTTGTGGCTTGCGCCGACCGTCCCCTACATCTGTGATCCAGATCGAATTCCAGGCGTTGGTCCGTCCAAGACCTTAGTGTTCACCTCATGGTCGGCAGCTCCGCCAGCCATTGCGACCGCCTTGAACCTGCATGCCGAACTGCGTCCCAGCGGGAAGAAGAAGGACTTGAAGTTCTCGCGAATCAGTAAGCGCACTGGAGTGGAAGAGACTGTGCGATCCACCTACGTCCTGGCCGCCCCGCTTTGGCGATTCGCCGGTCACAGCGATCCGTTCGTGGCCATGCGCGGGGCGGGCCATCCGCTGGATCCGGGAGAAATGGTCGCGCGCGTGCGCCAACAACTACTGGACGCGAAGTTGCTGAAGGTGTCGTCTTCCGCGAAAGGCGCCAAGGCCGTGGAGACGGCCGTGGCCTTGAATGCCGGGGCAAACTATCCGGCGCCTGCCGGCTGGGCGCGATCGAACCTGGAGTCTGCTAGCGACCTCATGGCAGCGGTAAGCCGCCAGGATTCAGCCAGCGTGACCACCGGCGTTGCAAATGATCTGGCGATGATGGCTGCTGCTGCTCCGGGGACCTGCGCCTACCGGGCATTGCGGCGCGCCGTCCCTGGCCTGGGCCGTAAATCTGCGCGCGGCGCGTGGCTGTCTGCAGCCCTCAGCATTGGAAGCAGCATCGTTCGCCTATTCCAGCGGCCAGCCGCCGTGGCCATCGTCGAGGCCTCCTCTGGTCGGTCCAAGGTGGACTATTGGCAGAAGGTACTGCGGTTCTGCTTGGCGAACGACCTGCAGAGCGTGCTCGACGAGTACCTCTTTCTTCTTGCTCGCGACAGTTCCGAAAAGAACCCGAGCAAGCTGGCTAGGTCGCTCGCGGAAAGCGTGGAGGTCGCCCTGAGCACAGCTGGAGGCCTTCACGTTGTCCGGCCCAAGCCGCCGTCGAAGCAGCATCTAGCTGCGAGGTCGTCGTACGGGGTGGCGATGTTCGCGCGGTCCTTAGGTGAACAAGACAGCTTTCCCGATGAGGACGCACAGCCGACCAGGACAAAGTTTGGCACGGGCCCGCATGGCAGCCCCTTGCTGACTGCCTTCAACTCGCCGTTTCCGCCCTTCGTGCTGACCACGACCTCCACCGGACAGGAGGGGCTGGACATGCATCGGTACTGCCGGCGGCTCGCTCACTGGAATCTTCCTGTGTCTCCGCTGGCACTGGAGCAGCGTGAAGGACGGATCGACCGATACCTGAGCCTTGGCGTGCGAACGAACATCGCGAAGCTGGAACTTCCGGGCTGGAAAGGGGGCTCGAAAGTGCGGCTTGGGCGCGAAGGCCCCTGGCATCTGCTGTTGAGCGAAGCAGGGCGGCGGAAGGACGCCCATAGGAGCATGCTCGCGCCATTTTGGCACTTTGGCGCTGGACACCCGATTAAAGCGCTCGCCATCAACGTGCCGTTCTCGCGCGAAGAGACCACATGGGAACGGCTTCAGGAAGAGGCGAGCTGGTACCGGTTGGTTTTGGGCCAGCCTGATCCGCGCCGGCTCCTAGAGCGACTGGCCAATGGTGATGTTGAAAATCAGCGCCAGATCGCTGGTCTTCGGTTGGACTTGGCGCCTAGGCCGAAGAGATGAGGACACCCACCTGCGCAAAATGCGGGGCGAGCTTCTGCTCCCTGCATTGAGCCGTCCGAGACTGAATCGCCACGAAGCTGACGCTCGCCAATGCCCGAACATGGCCGGTTCCGGTCATTGGTCGCATTTTGCCGTGCCCGGCACCAATGATGCGGCAGCAGTTCGTCAGCCGGTGGCAGGTATGCGAGTGGATGCACGCCAGCACGCTGCGCAGGTATGCCCACGGGTCCCGGCCGTTAAGCTTGGCAGCCCGCACCAGGCTCATCATCGCTGCCGCGCGCCGCGAGCGACTTGCTGTCCACGAACAGCCAGTTCTTCGTGCCGAGTTTCAAGGGCTTGATCTATCGGGCGATCAGGTTATCGTCGATGAATACCGCGCCGTCCTCCGGGTGCAGGACTTCCCTGGGCCGGCTGACACGACAAGGCTTGAAAATAGATCCGCCCTGGACCGTCTTGACAGCTGCATGTCCACACCCTCAGCGCGCGTCATCAAACGCCGCATCAATCTCCTCGACGTTCATCGCCGAATAGCTCGCCGCCGAGCCGCCCAGGTCCCACACCGCCTCGCCGCCCTCGACCGCACGCGCCATCTCCTCTTCCTTGCGCATGCGCGCAAGCGCGGCCTCGACAACCTCGCCGGCCTCGCGGCGCGGCACGCAGACCACGCCGTCGCCGTCGGCCATGACCAGGTCGCCCGGCTGCACCAGCACGCCGTCGCAGACCACGGGTGTGTTGACGAAGCCATGGCCGCACTTGTCGGGATGGATCGAGAGGACGTGGGTGGACCAGACCGGCAGGCCCAGCGCCTCGACCGTGTCGGTGTCGCGCACGCAGCCCTGCACCACCACGCCCGCGAGGCCCTTGCGCAGCGCATAGCGCGCCGCCATGTCGCCCCATTGGGCGCCCGAGGTCTCGGCGTCGCAGACCACCACGAGCACGTCGCCGGGCTGCGCGAGGTAGAGCGCGCGGTGCATCATCAGGTTGTCGCCGGGCGCGCAGAAGGCCGTGACGGCGGGGCCCGCGATGCGCGCGCCCTTCTGGATCGGCCGCATGCGGCTGGACATCAGGCCGCCGATGCCGCGCGGCGCGGCCGCCTCGTGCAGGTCGGACACCGTGGCCTCGCGCGCCTTCGCGCACAGGGCCGCTTCCACGCGATTGACGCGCAGGAACACTCTGGAACTGTTCACGGTCGCTCCCGGTTCAGTGCGGCACGCAGTAGGCGTCGGCCGCGAGACGGAAGGTGGTGCGCTTCATCAGCCGCGGCTGGTTGAGCTGCATCTCGTCGCGGCGGTGCATGGTGCAGCCGTTGTCCCACATCATCAGGTCGCCGTTGCGCACCTTGTGGCGGTACACGAGTTCGGCGCTGCCGCCGGCCTCGAACAGCAGCGGCAGCACGCGCGCGTTCTCGGCCTCGCTCAGGCCCTCGATCGCCACCAGCGTGGTCGGGTCGGCATAGAGCGCCTTGCGGCCGGTCAGCGGATGCGTGAGCACCACCGGGTGGAAGGCATCGGGAAGCTTCGCCATCTCCTTGGCCTGCTCGCTCTCCTTGTCCTTGAGCTCGAGCGTGTTCATGATCGCCATGCGCTTGGCATAGCGGTAGGTGCCGGTGCGGCCGTCGATCAGCGCGCGCACGTCGGCCGGCAGGCGCTCCCAGGCGCCGTACTGGTCAGCCCAGTAGATGTCGCCGCCGCCCTTGGGCACCTCGAGGCCGTAGAGCATGGCGCCGGTGGCGGGCTTGACGCGGAAGGTCTGGTCCGAATGCCAGTCGACGTCGTCGCCGCCCGCGAAGCCGCCGACGAAGCGGCCGTCGGCATAGCGCAGGGTGCTGAAGTAGATGATCTCGTCGTGATAGGGCGACTGGATGTCCTTGCGGTTGGCGCTCTCGCAGTGGCCGAACTGCTCGGTGAAGCGCACCTGGTCGGCCTCCTCGAGCGACTGGCGCGGGAACACGATGACCGGCGCGTCCTGCCACAGGCGGCGCACCTGCTCGATGGCGTCGGGGTTGGCGAGGATGTCCTCGATGCGTTCGTCGATCTCGATCACGAAATCGGAATGCAGCGGGCGGAACTTGAGTTCTTGCGCGAGCACGGTCATGGGATGTCTCCTGGGTGTGTATGAAAGAAGAAAAGGGGAAAGAGGGGCGGCGCGTCAGTCGGCCTTCATGCCGGCGCTGCGGATGATCTCGGCATTGGTCTGGCGTTCCGAGCGCAGCCAGGCGACGAGCTGGGCATAGTCCATCGGCGGCGCGGGCTCGAAGCCGAGCTCGTGCAGGGCCTTGGCGGTCTCGGGCAGCGCGAGGATCTTGCGCATCTCGGTGGCCAGCCGTTCACGCACCTCCACCGGCGTGCCGCGCGGCGCCATCAGCGCATTCCAGGCCACCACGCTGAAGCCCTCGAGGCCCTGCTCGGCCACCGGCCGGATCTCGGGCAGCGCGGTCATGGCCTTGGCCGAGGTCACGGCCAGCGGCTTGATCCTGCCGAACTGCGCGCGCGAGGCCGCCACGGTGTCGATCAGCACCGGCACTTGGTTGCCCAGCAGCGCGGTCATCGCCTCGCCCGAGCCCTTGTACTTGATCGAGAACAGCGGCACGTTCTGGCGCCGGATCATCTCGAGCACCAGCTGCGCCGTGACGCTGGGCAGCGCCACGTCGACCTTGTCGGGCCGGCTGCGCGCGAGCTTGATGAGTTCGGGCAACGTCTGCACGCCGAGCGAGGGGTGCACCGAGATCACCATCGGGATGAAGGCGGTCGCGACGATGGGATCGAAGTCCTTCTCGGCGTCGAAGCCGATGTTGTCGTAGAGCGCCGGGTTCATCGCATGCGTGCCCGAGGCGCCCATGATCAGCGTGTAGCCGTCGGGCGTGGCGCGCGCCGCATAGGCGGTGCCGATGTTGCCGAAGGCGCCGGGCCGGTTCTCCACCACCACGCCCTCGTGCAGCGCGGCCGAGAGCTTGGCCGCGAAGTAGCGGGTGGCGATGTCGGTGCTCTGCCCGGGCGGGTAGGCGATCACGATCTTGATCGGCCGGTTCGGGTAGCCCTGGGCCAATGCGCCGGCGGTCAGCGCGAAGGCCAGCGGCAGCGCGGCGAGCCGCCGAGCGAGGCGAAAAAGTGAGGTCATCGCTGTCTCCTTCATGGTTGTGAGGTCGCCGCCCGCGGTGGATCGAAGGCGGTGCCGTTGGCCGCCGACATGGCGGGCAGGGGAGGGGATGGGCTCGCGAAGGCCTCGGCGCCCGCACTGCGCAGATGGCGCGCGTCGAGCGCATCGAAAGAAGCGCAGCCGATCTGCGCAAGCACCATGTCGATCTCGTTGCGCACGATCTGCAGCGCACGCGCGATGCCGCGCGCGCCGCCCGCGGCCGCGCCGAACAGCGTGGGCCGGCCGAACAGCGCAAAGCGCGCGCCGAGGCAGCGCGCGATCACGATGTCGGAGCCGCGGCGCACGCCGCTGTCGAGCAGCAGCTCCACGCGCTCGCCGACCGCCGCGCGAATCGCGGGCAGCATCTCGAGCGGCGTGGGCGCCACGTCGAGCTGGCGCCCGCCATGGTTCGAGACCACGATCGCATCGACGCCGAGCGCCGCGGCCTGGCGCGCATCGTCGGGATGCAGCAGGCCCTTCACGGCGAGCGGGCCGCGCCAGGCCGCGCGGATGCGCTCGAGCGTGCGCCACGTGATCATCGGCGCGGGTGTCAGCGTGCCGTAGAGGTCGGCGACCTCGGACGCCGAGGCCCCCGCGCGGCCATAGGGCGCCCAGTTGCTCATCATCGGGATGCCGCCGCTGCGCAGGTAGCGCAGCACCCAGGCCGGATGGCCGAGCGCCTCGAGCACCACGCCGGGCGTCATCCGGAAGGGGCGCGAGAAGCCGTTGCGCCGGTTGCGCTCGCGGTTGGAGTTCACCGGCACGTCGACCGACACCACCAGCGTGCGCACGCCGGCGTCGCGTGCGCGCTCGACGAGATCGGCGTTGATGCGCTCCTCGCGCGTGCCGTAGATCTGGAACCAGACATGCTCGGGCGCGAGCTTCGCGACCGCCTCGACCGAGGCATTGCTCGCGCTCGACAGCAGGAAGGGCACGTCGGCCGCGCGCGCGGCCTGCGCGAGCAGTTCGTCGGCACCCGGATGAAACAGCCCGGCCAGCCCGGTGGGCGATATGCCGAAGGGGCTCGCATAACGCCGGCCCAGCAGTTCGGTCGACTGGTCGCGCCGCGACACGTCGACGAGGTAGCGCGGCACCAGCTGGAAGCGGCGGAAGGCTTCGCGGTTGCGCCGCATGCAGTCCTCGTCGTCCACGCCGCCATCGATGAAATCGAAGGCGATCCGCGGCAGCTTGCGCCGTGCCATCGAGCGCAGGTCCTCGAGGTTGACGGCAGTGTCCACGTTCATCGTTTCTCGTCGTGAGTTGTCTCTGCGATCGAGAATATCGAGCGGTCTTTTCGCTGCCCATAGGGCCGGGCAGCGGAGTTTCACAGTCTGAACTTGTAGCGCCGCGCGCCGGTGTTCAAGGCTCGGCGCTCGCGCCCATGTGCCCCATGTGCATGACGCCGCCGAGGAGTTCGCGCGCATCCTGTTCCACCGCCGCGGCCACTTCGGCGAGCGCCGCGCGAACTTCGGCCAGCTTCGGCTCGCCGAACTGCTCGGCCAGCCCGGTGAGGCACACCGCGGCCATCGCGCGCCCGTTGTCGGCGCACACCGGCACCGCGAAGGCATGCACGCCGGTCACCACGTCGCCGAGGTTGACGCCGAAGCCATGGCGGCGCGAGCGGTCGCGCATCTTCTCGAGCGCGCCGAGGCGGCCGCTGCCACGCTGCGCGATCTCCTGCTGCACGTTGTCGGCGAGGATGTTCTCGGTCTCGAGCGAGGGCAGGGTCTGCAGGATCGCGACGCCGCCGACCGAGGTGAACAGCGGCCGCCGCGTGCCCGCATGCACCATCAGGCCGCGCAGCTCGAGCGAGCCCTGGCGCACCGCGCAGACGTACTCGTTGCCGCTGCGCAGGATCAGCCAGGCGATGGCCTCGGTCTGCGCCGCCAGCTTCGCCATGCGGCGTTCGCAGGCCTGCTGGAAGGCCGCGTAGCCGGGCAGCGAGAGGCCGAGCTCGTAGAGCATCGGGCCGGGGAAGTAGTGCTTGTCGGTGCTGCGCTGCTGCACGAAGCGTTCGCGCACCAGGCACGAGAGCACGCGGTGCACCGTGCCCTTGTCGACCTCGCAGCGCGCCGCGAGGTCCGACAGCCGCCAGCCGAATTCGCCGCGCGCGGCCAGCTCGCGCAGGATGCGCAGCGCGCGCTCGATGCTCTGCGTGCCATGGGAGGCGGGGGCCTGGGGGCTGCGCGAACTTTTCACCGCTCGTGTTCCTTCGATGGGCCCGCGCGGCGTTCCGGGCCGGACATCGATCGTGGGCGAAGACGCGGATTATTCGCCGCGCGCCGCCTCAGCCCGCGAAGAAGCGCTCGCGCACCTGCGAGGGCAGCGCGGTGCCCGCGGCCTGCGCCGCGCGCAGCACGCTCCAGAAGTATCGATAGCTGGCGCGGTCATGCAGCTCGCCCTCGTGCCGTATCGGCCCCCACTGCGCTTCGCTCGCCGCCAGCAGGATCGCGCTGGCGCGCTCGGCCTGGCTCGCATCGGGCGCCATGGCCTCGACGATCGGCCGGATCTGATCGGGATGCACGCTCCACATGCGCAGGAAGCCGAACTCATGCCGCGCGCGATAGGCGTCGTTGCGCGTGGCCAGCGGATCGCGCAGCGCCAGCGACACGTTGTGCGCCGGCACGAGGCCGTTGGCGAGCGCCGCGGCCACGATGCGCGTCTTGGCGCGCACCAGCAGCGGATGCTCGAACTGGCCCGGGCTGCGCATGGCCTCGAAGCCGATCGCGCCCTGGTGATCGCTGACGAAATCCATCAGCCCGAAGTCGAGCACCTCCAGGCCCGGCAGTGCCGCGATCTCGAACACGTCGCGCAGTGCGCCATGGGTCTCGACCAGCACATGGACCGGGATGGCGCGCGCGAGGCCGGCCGCAACGCGGCGCCGTTCGATGTGGTCGAGCATGGCGATGACGTCCGCGGTGCGCTGCGCCTTGGGCAGTGTGAGGTAGGCCAGGCGGTCGCCGGCTTCGCCGACCAGCGTGTCGACGTCGGCGCGCCAGAAGGCCGACGAGGCATCGTGCACGCGCGCGCCGACCCGGCCGTGGCGATTGGCATCCGAGGCGATGGCGCGCGCGGCCATCTCGGCATGCGCCTTCTCCTCGCCCGCCGCGGCGCCATCCTCGCAGTCGCAGGTCAGGTCGAAGACCGGGCCGAGTTCGGCCTGCAGCTGCAGCGCCTTGTGGATCAGCTTCTCGCTGCCCGCGTAGTGCTCGCAGGGGGCGAGCGCGGGAACGAGCTTCTCGCCGGAGAACAGCGCGGCGGAGGGATGAACGGGCGTGGGATGCATGAGCGCTTGTCGTGGATGAAAGGAGACCGGGTCACAGCGCATGGGCGGCACGCAGCCGCGCCAGCGCCTCGGCATCGAGGCCCAGCAGTTCGCCGAGCACCTCCTGCGTGTGCGCGCCGAGCGCGCCGCCCAGGTGGCGCAGCAGCGGCGGCGTCTTCGACAGCCGCGGCACGGCGGCCGGCACCACGAGCTCGCCCACGCGCGGGTCCTGCACCCGCTGCAGGTTGCCGCGTGCCGCGTACTGCGGGTCGGCGAAGATGTCGTCGATCGCCATGATCGGACCGCAGGGAACGCCGGCCGCGTCGCAGCGCGCCACCGCTTCGGCCAGTTCGAGCCGGCCGATCCAGCCCGCGATGGCGGCATTGATCTCGGCGCGGCCCGCGAGCCGCTGCGCATTGGTCGCGAAGCGGTCGGGTGCCACGAGCTCGGGCCGTTCCATCAGGTGGGCCAGGCGCTCGAAGATCTTGTCGCTCGAACAGGCCAGTGCCACCCACTTGCCCTCGGCCGTCTGCCAGTGGCCATGCGGCACCACGTGCGGCACGTCGGCGCCGAGCCGCTGCCGAACCTCGCCGAACTTGCCGTAGGCCGGCACCAGTTCGTCGAGCAGCCGGAAGATCGATTCGTAGAGCGAGACGTCGATGACCTGGCCTTCGCCGGTCTGTTCGGCGACACGCAGCGCCAGCAGCACGCCGAGCGCACCCCACAGGCCCGAGATGTAGTCGGCCAGCGAGGTCGAGCCCGGCACCACGGGCGGTCCGTCGCTCATGCCCGCGAGGTGCGAGAGCCCGCCGAAGCCGTGCGCCACGCGCGCGAAGCCGGGCTTCTCGCGGTAGGGGCCGGTCTGGCCATAGGCGCTCACGCGCAGCAGCACGATGCGCGGATTGGCCTTGCGCAAGGTCTCGAAGTCCAGGCCCCAGCGCTCCAGGGTGCCCGGGCGGAAGTTCTCGAGCACGGCATCGGACTGCGCCACCAACTGGAGGAACAGTTCGCGGCCCTCGGGCACGCGCAGGTCCAGCGTCACGAAGCGCTTGTTGCGCGCCTCGCTGAGCCACACCAGGGTGTCGCCGCATTCGGTGGGCGTGCCGAACTTGCGCAGCGGATCGCCGCCCTCGGGCTGCTCGATCTTGATCACGTCAGCGCCGAAGTCCGCGAGGATGGTGCCGCTGAAGGGCGCGGCCACGAAGGTCGCGATGTCGAGCACGCGCACGCCGGCCAGCGGGGCGGTGGAGGTCTGTTCCATCTCAGCGCCGCTCGGCGTTGCCGCCCGTGTGCCGGTCGATCGTGGCCTGGCGCTGCTGCAGCGAGCGCGCGAGCTTGGCATGGGCCAGGTCGATCAGCACGCCCTTCTCGCCGATGGCCCCGTTGCCTTGCGCGGCGGCCGCTTCGAGCGTGCCGAGCACCTTGTCGGCCCAGGCCAGTTGCCCGGCCGAGGGCGAGTAGACCTCGTTGGCGATCGCCACCTGCGAGGGATGGATGGCCCACTTGCCCTCGAAGCCCAGCGCCGCCGAGCGCGTGGCCGAGGCGCGGTAGCCCTCGGCATCGCCGAAGTCGGTGAAGGGCCCGTCGATGGCGCGCACGCCGTAGGCGCGGCAGGCATTGGCGATGCGCGCGAGCGCGAAATGCCACTGGTCGTTCCAGTGCCGGTGGCGCACGCCCTGCGCGTCGGGGGCGGTGAGCACCGCATAGCGCTCGCTCGGCGTGCCGAACACGAAGTCGTTGGTGCGCATGTCGACCGTGTAGTCGCCGACGCCGAAGATCATCGCCTCCAGCCGATCGGACGAAGCGGCGATCTCCTCGGCATGCGCGACGCCCTGCGAGGTCTCGATCAGCACCTCGATGCCCACGCGCTTGTCGCGTCCCTTCTCGCGCTCGATGGCCGTCAGCACCTGCGCCACGAACTGCACGTCGAAGGCGGTGCCGGCCTTGGGCAGCAGCACCATGTCCAGCCGCGGGCACTCGCTCACGATCTCGACCAGGTCGCGCAGGGCCCAGGGCGTGTCGAGGCCGTTGATGCGCACGGCCACGCTCTTGCGACCCCAGTCGAGTGCGTTGAGGGCCTCGACGGCCTGGCGCCGGGCCTGGTCCTTGAAGGCGTCGGCCACCGCGTCCTCGAGGTCGAGGAAGACGACGTCGGCATCGCTCGCGCAGGCCTTGGCGAAGAAGCGCTCCGAGGTGGCGGGCACCGCGAGTTCGGAACGTTGGAGGCGCTGGCGGCGCGGCGGGGTGAGGGTGGCGGACACGAAGGCTCCTGTGGCGGATGAAGGGGTGTGGGATGCGGCCGGCCTACTGGTCGACCTTGATGCCGTTGGCGACGATCAGCTCGGTCCACTTCGGGACCTCGGCCTTGACGAAGGCGCCGAAGGCACCGCCGCCTCGCAGGTCGGGCAGCGCGCCGCGCTGCGTCATGGCCTCCTGGATCGCGGGGTCGGACATCACGTGGTGGATGCCCTGCTCGGCGGCCGCGACCACGGCCGGCGGCGTGTGCAGCGGCAGCAGGAAGCCGGCCCAGCCCACGGCCTCGACACCCGGGAAGCCGCTCTCGGCCACGGTCGGCACGTCGGGCAGCTGCGGCACGCGTTTGGCAGAGGTGACGGCGAGCGCCTTGAGCTGTCCGCTGCGCACATAGGAGATGGCGGCCGAGACCGTGTCCACGCCCAGCGTGACCTGCCCGCCCAGCAGGTCGCTGAGCATCACGCCGCTGCCGCGGTAGGGCACGGCCACCACGTCGATCTGCGCCTTGGCCTTGATCAGTTCGCCCGCGAGGTGCGGCGAGGTGCCCAGGCCGGCCACGCCCCACTTCTCGGCGCCGGGCTTGCGCTTCGCGGACTCGACCAGCTGCCTGAACGAATCGATGCCGGCCGAGGGATGGGCGAGCACCACCAGCGGCGAGAGGAACAGGCCGTGCACCGGGATGAAATCGGCCAGCGGGTCGTAGGGCAGCTTCTTGCCGTAGAGCCCGGGGTTGATCGCCATCGGCCCGCTGCCGCCGACCGTCAGCGTGTAGCCGTCGGGCGCGGCATTGCGGCCCGCGAGCATGCCGGGGATGCTGGCGCCGCCGCCCTTGTTGTCGATGAACACCTGCTGCGGCCACAGCTTGCCGAGTTCGATCGCGACCATGCGGCCGAACAGGTCGGCCGACTGGCCCGTGGTGTAGGGCACAAGGATGCGCACCGGCTTGCTCGGGTAGCCGGCCTCGGCGCGCGCGGCGCCCGCGTGCACCAGCGGCCAGGCGGCCGCGGCGCCTGCCTGCAGCAGGGTTCTTCTCTTCATGGCTGTCTCCTGTTCTTGTCGTCGGATTTCCCGGCGGGTCGCCGGGCGGGTTTCCGAGTGAGTTTTCGGGCGCGGTCAGGCCGCGCAGGCCGCTGTCGCGCGCTCGCGCAGCGCGCTGAAGCTGCCGCGGAAATAGATCAGCGGGTCGGCGCCGCCATCGCTGTGCACCTCGCGCACCAGGCCGATGAAGACCGAGTGCGTGCCGTGGTCGTGCGCCTGCAGCAGCTCGCAGTCGAGGCTGGCGAGCGCATCGGCCATCACCGGCGCGCCGGTCTGCTGCACGGTCCAGTCGCCGCCCTCGAAGCGCTGCTCGCCCTTCAGGCCGGTCATGCCCGCGAAGCGCGCGGCGATGTCGGCCTGGCCGTCGCGCAGCAGGTTCACCGAGAAGGCGCGCGTGCGCTCGATCACCGGGTGCGCGCTCGCGCCGCGGTTGACGCAGATCAGCACGGTGGGCGGCGAATCCGACAGCGAGCAGAAGGCCGTGGCGGTGAGCCCGGTGCGCTCGCCGGGCCGGCCGGTGGCGATGACCACCGGCGCACCCGCGTGATGCTTCATGAGTTGCTTGTAGGCGCTGGCTTCCATGGGGTGCTCCTCGTGTCAGCGGTAGAGATGTTTCCAGTCGCCCGCCGCCGGACGCGCCAGGCCGAGGTTGTCGCGCAGGGTCGGGCCCTCGTAGTCGTGGTGGAAGACGCCGCGGCGCTGCAGCTCGGGCACCACCAGCCGCACGAAGTCCTCGTAGCTGCCGGGCATGCTGGTGGCCGCGAGCACGAAGCCGTCGCAGGCGCCGGTGCGGAACCACTGCTCCATCTGGTCGGCGACGTCGGTCTTGCTGCCGACGAAGGTGGCGAGCTCGTCGGTGGTGCCGCGGCCGCTGAAGCGCAGGAAGTCCGCGAGCGTCGGCCGTGCGAGACCGCTCTGCGCGATCACGCGATCGAGGATCGCGCGCAGCCCGGTGATCGAGCCCAGCTCCTCGTCGGTGAAGGGCTCGTCGGGCCGCTTGGTCGCGAAGTCGAAGTTCAGCACTTCCGACAGCAGCGCGAGGCCGTCGACCGGTTTCACGAGCGCATCGATCGCGGCCTTCTTGTCCTCGGCCTCGGCACGGCTCTCGGCCGCGATCACGTAGACCGCGGGTGCCACCTTGACCTGGGCGGGATCGCGGCCGTGCGCCGCGACCTTGCGCTTGAAGTCGGCATACGACCTGCGCGCCACGTCGATGTTCGGATAGATCACGAACACCAGCTCGCCCCAGCGCGCCGCGAACTCGCTGCCGCGTCCGCTCTGGCCGGCCTGGATCAGCACCGGATGGCCCTGCGCCGAGCGCGGCACGGTGAACGGTCCGCGCGACTTGAACCACTTGCCGCTGTGGTCGAGGCGGCGCACCTTGGATGCATCGGCGAAGCGGCCGTTCGCCTTGTCGTGCAGCACGGCGCCTTCCTGCCAGGTGTCCCAGTGGCCGAGCACCACTTCCAGGAACTCGTCGGCGCGTTCGTAGCGCAGGTCGTGCGCGAGATGCTCCTGCGCGCCGAAGTTCGCGGCCTCCGAATTGTTGAGCGAGGTCACCACGTTCCAGGCCACGCGGCCCTGCGTCAGCAGATCGAGCGTGGCGAACACGCGCGCCACGTGGAAGGGCTCGTAGTAGGTGGTGGAGTAGGTGGCGCCCAGGCCCAGGCGCTCGGTGGCCAGGCCCATGGCCGTGACCACCGAGATCGGATCGAGCTTGACTGCGCGCACGCCATGCTCGACCGTGTCGCGATGGTCGTCGCCGTAGCGGTCGGGCATCGCGAGCCGGTCGTCGAAGAAGGCCATCTGGAACTTGCCGCGCTCCAGCGTGCGCGCGATGTTCTGGTAGTAGGCCGGCGTGCCATAGCCGAGCTCGGTGTCGGGGTGGCGCCACGAGGCGACCAGGTTCGAACAGTTCTGCGCCTGCAGGAAGGCCACGAGCGTCATCTGGGGTGCGGTCATCGGATCTTGCCTCTCTCGCGACTCGTCGGAGTCATTGGGATGGCTCGAATGCTAGGTTTGACCTCGCACCACAACAACTCAAATAATCTTAGGCATTGTTCAGACTTTTGGAATGACTCAGGATCGCCCCATGAACATCAACTTCAAGCTGATCGGCACCTTCCTTTCGGTGGCCCAGAACGAGAGCTTCCGCAAGGCGGCCGAGGAGACCAACCGCTCGCTGCCCGCGGTCAGCATGCAGGTCAAGCAGCTCGAGGAGCAGCTCGGCGTGGCGCTGTTCCAGCGCACCACGCGCAAGGTGGCGCTGACGCAGGAGGGCGAGCAATTGCTGATCAGCGCGCGCAAGGCGCTGGCCGAGCTCGAGGTCGGGCTCTCGCATATCCAGCACGCGGCCGACGTGCAGCAGGGCCACCTGTCCTTCGCCTGCGTGCCGACCATCGCGAGCACGCGGCTGCCGGCGATCCTCACGGCCTTCGCGAAGAAATACCCGGGCATCAGCGTGCACGTGCGCGAACTCGCCAACCAGGACCTGCTGGAGGCGGTGCGCCGGCGCGAGGTCGACTTCGCGATCGGGCCGGTGCCCGAGAAGAAGGGCGAGCTCGAGTTCGCGCCGATCTTCGTCGACGACTACTGCGCGATGCTGCCGCGCGGCTACCAGGACAACGGTCGCGCCAGCATCTCGCTGCGCGAGCTGTCGAAGCTGCCGCTGCTCAAGCTGTCGAGCTCGACCGCCTTTCGCGACCATGTCGACAACGCGCTCAAGGCCAACGGCCTTTCGCACGAGAGCAACTACGAGTTCATGCAGGTCACGACGCTGGTGGCGATGGCCGAGGCGGGGCTCGGCATCGCGCTGCTGCCGCGCGTGGCGCTGCCGCGGCGCACGCCGCTCAAAGTGGTGCGCATCATCGGGCCGGCGCTGAGCCGCACCATCGCCATCGTGACGATCCGCGGCCATTCGCTCTCGCCCGCGGCGGCGCGGCTGGTGGAGATGTGCAACAAATTGATCGCGGCCGAGTAGCGAGCGGCCGAACATGGACAAACGGTAATGTTCGCGGCGTTCGTGCGGTCCCTATCGTTCCTATGATCCGAAGCGAGGGCGGCCCTGTCACGGGGTCGCCGTTCCGCTCGACATGAACACCGCACCCCGTCCCTCCCTGTCGACCTGCTTGCGGGCCGGTCTGCTGTGCGCGGGCCTGTTGCTCGGGCACACCGCCGACGCGGCGCGCGGGCCCGCGCCCACCGCCTTCCAGACCAGCACCTACGCGGCCGGGCTCGAGCTGCCCTGGGGCATGGAGTTCATGCCCGACGGCCGCCTGCTGGTGACCGAACGCGCGGGCCGGTTGCGCATCGTGGATGCGCAGGGCGACAAGGTCTCGATACCGGTGCGCGGCCTGCCGGCCGTCGATCAGCGCAGCCATGGCGGGCTGCTCGACGTCACGATCGATCCGGGCTTCGAGGCCAACCGCCTCATCTACCTGAGCTACACCGAGGTCGATCGACGCCGCAGCCGCGCCGGGCGCAACGGCATCGCGGTCGCGCGGGCGCGGCTCAGCGACGACGGCGCGCGCGTCGAGCAGCTCAAGGTGCTGTTCCGCCAGACGCCGAAGATCGCGATCGGCGAGAACCTCGGCGGGCGGCTCGCGGTCTCGGGCGACGGCCACCTGTTCCTCACGCTCGGCGATCGCTATGCGCCCGAGGACCGCATGCGCGCGCAGTCGCTGGGCTACTACCAGGGCAAGACGGTGCGCATCCGCACCGATGGCGGCATTCCGGCCGACAATCCCTTCGCGCAGCGCGCGGGCGCGCGGCCCGAGATCTGGAGCCTCGGCCATCGCAATCCGCAGGGCGCCTTCGTGCATCCGCGCACGGGCCAGCTGTGGGTGGCGGAGCACGGACCGCAGGGCGGCGACGAGATCAACGTGGTGCGCAAGGGCCGCAACTACGGCTGGCCCCTCGTCACCTTCGGCTGCGAATACAACACCTGCGCGCCGATCGGCGAAGGCACCGCCAGGCCCGGCCTCGCGCCGCCGCTCGTGCACTGGGGCCTGCCGGCGATCGCGCCGAGCAACCTGATCCTCTACACCGGCGACCAGTTTCCCGAATGGAAGGGCAGCGTGCTCGTGGGCGCGCTGGCCGGCAAGGCCGTGTGGCGCATCGAGCTCGCGGGCGAGGACGCCGCGCCGCGCGTGGTGCGGCGCGAGCCGCTGTTCGCCGAGCTCGGCGAGCGCATCCGCGACATCCGCCAGGGGCCCGATGGCGGGCTGTACCTGCTGGTGGACGGGGTGCAGGGCCGCGTGGTGCGCGTCGCGCGCGCCGACGCGAGCCTGTAGCGCCGGCGCGGGCGGCAGCGGGCGGCACAATCGCAGGCGTGATCCATCCCACTCCCCTGTGGCGTTGCCTCATCGTCGAGGACGACGCCGACAACGCCCGCTACATCGCCGAGGGCTTCCGCGCGCTCGGCCACGTGGCGGTGATCAGCCGCGACGGCGCCGATGCGCTGGCGCGCGCCACCAGCGAAGCCTGGGACCTCGTGATCCTCGACCGCATGCTGCCGAACGAGGTCGATGGCCTGTCGATCCTCTCGACACTGCGCGCGCTCGGCAAGAAGACGCCGGTGCTGGTGCTCAGCGCGCTGAGCGCGCTCGACGAGCGCGTGCGCGGCCTCAAGGCCGGCGGCGACGACTACCTGGCCAAGCCCTTCGCGTTCTCGGAGCTGGCCGCGCGCGCCGAGGCGCTGGTGCGGCGCTCGCGCACCGGGCCCGAGATCCGCACGCTGGAGGTGGCCGACCTCTCCATCGACCTCGCGAGCCGGCAGGTGAAGCGCGCGGGCCGTCCCATCGCGCTGCAGCCTCGTGAGTTCCGCCTGCTGGCCTACCTGATGATGCATCCGGGCCAGGTGGTCACGCGCACCATGCTGCTCGAGGCCGTGTGGGACTACCAGTTCGATCCACAGACCAACGTGATCGACGTGCAGGTGAGCCGGCTGCGCGGCAAGCTCGACGCGGGCGGCGCGCCGACCCTGATCCAGACGGTGCGCGGCGCGGGCTACCGGCTGGCGCCGCCCGAGCCCGAACCCGAGGCTGCACCGGCCGCCGCGCCCGCGCGCCGATGATCCCGGCGCTGCGCCAGCTCTGGCGCTCGGTCGGCTTCCGGCTGGCCTTCTACTACGGGCTGCTGGTCGCGATCACCATGCTGGCCTCGCTGGCGATCGTCTACATGCAGACCGTGGGCGTGCTGCAGCAGCGCATGGTGCGCCAGGTGGCGGCCAGCGTGCAGCAACTGGGGGTGCGCCACGAGGCGCGCGGCCTCGAGGGCGTGGCGGGCGAGATCGGGCACCTGCTGGCCGACGACCGGCATTCCGACAACGAGGTCTACCTGCTGGTCGACCGCGAGGGCCGCAAGCTCGCGGGCAACCTCGACCAGATGCCCTCGAGCGCGCCCGACGCGGGCGATGGCGTGCACCGGCGCGTGCTGCGCGGCGGCCAGGGCGCCATCGCCTACCTCGTGATGCGGCCGCTGCCCGACGGCGCCACGCTGGTGGTGGGGCACGACCTGCGCGACCAGGAGTCGATCGAGTCGCTGGTGGCGAGCGCGAGCGCCGCGGCCGGCATCGTCGCGGTGCTGCTGCTGATCGGCGGCACCTTCGTGTTCCGGCAGGAGCTGGAGCGCAGCGTGGGCGCGGTGCGGCGCACGGCCGCGCGCATCGCGGCCGGCGAACTGCAGGAGCGCGTCGCGCCTTCGGGCGAGGAGGACGAGTTCGCGCTGCTCGAGCAGGACATCAACGCCATGCTCGACCGCATCGAGTCGCTGATGGACGGCGTGCGCCATGTCTCCAACACCATCGCCCACAACCTGCGCACGCCGCTCACACGCGTGCTGGTGCGGCTGCGCGCGGTGGAGCTGGGCCTGCCGCCCGACGATGCGCAGCGCGGTGCCGTGGCGACCGCGATCCGCGAGCTCGAGGAGCTCGCGGTGGTGTTCGAGAAGCTGCTGCAGATCGCCGAAGTGGAGGCGGGCGCGCGGCGCCAGCAGTTCGCGCCGGTGGCGCTGCACGTGATCGCCGACGACGTGGCCGAGCTCTACGAGGCCGTGGCCGAGGTGCAGGGCATCGTGCTGCGGCGCATGCCGTGCGAGGCGGCCACGGCGCTCGGTGACCGCGACCTGCTCGCGGGCGCGGTCGCCAACCTGGTCGACAACGCGCTCAAGTACTGCGGCGCCGGTGCCGTGGTGTGCATTGGCACGCAGACCGTGAACGGCCGCGCGCAGCTCTTCGTGCAGGACGACGGCCCGGGCATACCGGCCGCCGAGCGCGAACGCATCGGCGTGCGCTTCCACCGGCTCGATCGCAGCACGCCGGGCCATGGCCTGGGCCTGGCCAGCGTGCGCGCGGTGATCGCGCTGCACGGCGGGCAGCTCGCGTTCGAGGATGCCGCGCCCGGGCTGCGCGTGCGCATCGACCTGCCCGGCGGCGGCGACTGAGGCGCGCCACATTGCCGAACGGCAATGTTGTGTTCACGCACAGCGCGGGCGCGAATTCCTAGGATCGGCGGCTCGCACTTTCACGTGCCAGCCGCATGGGCCGCGCCGCGGTCCCAGGCAATTCCCAGGAGACATCAACGGTGAGAATCAAGAGTCAGAGAGACTTCTGCTCGGGCGTGCTCTTCAGCGCCTTCGGCGTGGCCTTCGCATGGGGCGCCACGAACTACAACGTCGGCACCGGCGCCCGCATGGGCCCGGGCTACTTCCCGCTGATCGTCGGCATCCTCATCGCCCTGATGGGCGTGCTGATCACGCTCAAGGCGCTGTCGGTGGAGACCGACGACGGCGAGCCGATCGGGCGCATCGCCTGGAAGCCGCTGGTGTTCATCATCAGCGCCAACCTGGTCTTCGGCGTGCTGCTCGGCGGGCTGCCGAGCATCGGCCTGCCGTCGATGGGGCTGATCGTCGCGATCTATGCGCTGACCTTCATCGCCAGCCTCGCGGGCGACAACTTCGGCTGGAAGGGCGTGACCCTGCTGGCCACCGTGCTCGCGCTCGGCAGCTACCTGGCCTTCGTGGTCGCGCTCAAGCTGCAGTTCCAGGTCTGGCCGACCTTCATCGCCGGCTGATTTCGCTACAAGAAGAACGAAAAGACAAAGACAAGAGAACCATGGACCTGATCACCAACCTCTCGATCGGCTTCGGCGTCGCCTTCACGGCGCAGAACCTGGTCTACGCCTTCGTCGGCTGCCTGCTGGGCACCCTGATCGGCGTGCTGCCCGGCATCGGCCCCGTCGCGACCATCGCGATGCTGCTGCCCGCGACCTATGCGCTGCCACCGGTGTCGGCGCTCATCATGCTGGCCGGTATCTACTACGGCGCGCAGTACGGCGGCTCGACCACCGCCATCCTGGTCAACCTGCCAGGGGAGTCATCATCAGTGGTGACAGTGATCGATGGCTACCAGATGGCGCGCAAGGGGAGGGCCGGGCCCGCGCTCGCGGCCGCGGGGCTCGGTTCCTTCTTCGCCGGTTGCGTGGGCACGCTGATTCTGGCCGCCTTCGCGCCGCCGCTGACCGAGCTGGCCTTCAAGTTCGGCCCGGCCGAATACTTCTCGCTGATGATCCTGGGCCTGATCGGCGCCGTGGTGCTGGCTTCGGGCTCGCTGCTCAAGGCCATCACCATGATCCTGCTCGGCCTCGCGCTGGGCCTGGTGGGCACCGACGTGAACTCGGGTGTGGCGCGCTACAGCTTCGACATTCCCGAACTCACCGACGGCATCGGCTTCATCGCCATCGCGATGGGCGTGTTCGGCTACGGCGAGATCATCGCCAACCTCGCGGTGCCCGAGCACGAGCGCGAGGTCTTCACCGCCAAGGTCAAGGGCCTGTGGCCTACCAAGGAAGACTTTCGCCGCATGACGCCCGCGGTGCTGCGCGGCACGGCCCTCGGCTCGGCCCTGGGCATCCTGCCCGGCGGCGGCGCGCTGCTGTCGGCCTTCGCGGCCTACACCATCGAGAAGAAGATCAAGCTCAAGAACGGCGAGGTGCCGTTCGGCAAGGGCAACATCCGCGGCGTGGCGGGCCCCGAGTCGGCCAACAACGCCGGTGCGCAGACCTCCTTCATCCCGCTGCTGACGCTGGGCATCCCGCCCAACGCCGTGATGGCACTGATGGTGGGCGCGATGACGATCCACAACATCCAGCCCGGCCCGCAGGTGATGACCAGCAACCCCGAGCTGTTCTGGGGCCTGATTGCCTCGATGTGGATCGGCAACCTGATGCTGATCGTGCTGAACCTGCCGATGATCGGCATCTGGATCAAGCTGCTGACCATTCCCTACAAGTGGCTGTTCCCTTCGATCGTGCTGTTCTGCGCGGTGGGCGTGTACTCGGAGAACAACAACACCTTCGACGTCTGGATGGTCGCGATCTTCGGCATCGTGGGCTACCTGTTCCTCAAGCTCAAGTGCGAGCCCGCGCCGCTGCTGCTGGGCTTCATCCTGGGCCCGATGATGGAAGAGAACCTGCGGCGCGCGCTGCTGCTGTCGCGCGGCGACTGGAGCGTGTTCGTCACGCGGCCGCTGTCGGCCGGGCTGCTTGCGGCGGCGCTGCTGCTGCTGGTGGTGGTGCTGCTGCCTTCGGTGAAGGCGAAGCGCGAGGAGGCGTTTGTCGAGGATTGAAGGGGATGCAGTCCCCAGGGGCTCCTGGGCAGGAGCGGGTACCTAAGACCCGCTGCCCGAGCCCTTCATCCGGGGATTCCCTTTCTTCGTGAGCTTGGTGGTCAAGTGAGGAGTGGTAAGCCCATGCGTTTCACCCGGGAATCGCAGCGCATCATCCGCCGCTTGCTTCATGGCACGCGCATCCTCGGCCGAGGCTGACCGATGCTCTATGGCATGAAGATTCATTCGTTGCAAAAGATCGCCATACCAATCCAAACCAAGTAGCTGCATCGCGACAGCGCGCGGCAGTACGCCGTGAGCATAGGCTCCCAGGATGGCCTTCTCGGCGACTTGAGCGCTCAAGAGCATCGCCGCGGGGCGGCGATCCCTTTCGATCAGAACGCTGGCACCTTCGTCCTTTTCGACATCGTCGAGAAGCTCGCCGAGTTGGCTCTCGACGTCGATGGCGTTCACGATTTGCATGGCAGAGTCCCCGGAATGGAAGTGCGCATTTTCTTGATGATGCGCACTTCTACAAATATCCGGATGCCCCCATCAGTGGAATCGCTGCCTTGGCTCTGAAGGCAAACGAGCTACTTCGCCGCGATGCACTCGACCTCGATCCGCGCATTGAAGGCCAGCGCGGTCGCACCGAAGGCACTGCGCGCCGGATACCGGCCTTCGGCGAAGTAGCCCTTGTAGACCTCGTTGAAGGCCCCCCACTCGCTCATGTCGGCCAGCATGGCGGTGCACTTCACCACGTCGGCCATGGTGTGGCCATGCGCTTCGAGCGTGGTCTTGATGTTCTCCATCACCTGCTTCGACTCGGGACCGATGCCGCCCGGCGGCAGCTTGAGGCTGCCGGGCAGATTGCCGATCTGGCCCGACAGGTAGAGCGTGCGGCCGACCTGCACGGCCTCGGAGAAGGGCAGGGTGGTGGGCAGCACCTTGCCCGAGTTGAGATGGCGCGGCGCGACGCCGCAGGCGCTGGTCGCGAGCACGAGGCAGGCCAGCGCGGCGCCGCCGAAGAGGGTGTGGCGTTTCATGGCGTTCCGATCGCGGCGAGGAATTTGGCGATGTCGTTCATGTCGTTGTAGACGGACGGCGAGATGCGCGCATGGTTGGCGCGCAGGGTGATCTCGATCTTTTCGGGCGCGAGCCGGCTCGCGAGCTGCGCGGCATTGGCATAGGCGAAGGTCACGATCGGCGAGCTGCTGTCGGGCGGCGTCACCACCTGGAAGCCCTTGGCGCGCAGGCCGGCCTGCAGCGCGTCGGTCATCGGCTTGCGCCAGGCCTGGATCCTGTCGACGCCCACGCTCTGGATCCAGTCGATGGACGCCGCGCAGGCGGCCTCGATGGAGGAGGCCGGGAACGAGCCGCTGAAGTAGCCCGACACCGAATCGATCTGCACGCTTTCGTAGGGCACGCTGCCGGGCGGGTCGAGCGGATAGACGTGCAGGATCGGCGCCGCGAAATTGCGCGTCTGGCGGTAGCCGTACCAGGGCCGCTGCAGCTTGGGCAGCAGGCTCTTGCGCACGTAGAGGAAGGCGAAGCCGAAGTCGCCCATCAGCCACTTGTAGGTGCCGCAGCCCGCGAAGTCGACGCCGGCCGCCTTCACGTCCACTGGCACCGCACCGGCCGACTGGATCAGGTCGACGTAGACCAGCGCGCCGCGCGAATGCGCGAGGTCGCACACGGCCTTGAGGTCGTGCGTGAAGCCGTTGTAGAGCGACACGTGCGAAATGGCCACCAGCTTGGTGCCCGGCGAGATGGCCTTGTCGAGGTCGGCCAGCGCGATGCGGTGGTTGGCGTCCATCGGCACGGTGAGCACGTCGAGGCCGCGCAGCCGGTATTGCTCGTACATGTAGAACGAGCCCACGAAGTGCAGCGCGTCGGTGACCACGCGCCCGCCCGATTCGGGCAGCCCGAGCGCGCGCGTCACGAGGTACTCGCCCATCGAGGTGCTGGGCACGTAGGCGATCTCGTCGGCATCGGCATTGATCAGCGCCGCGAACTTCGCGGTGGCGGTCGCGCTGCCGCTCGCGAGCGAGAGCTTGGACTGCGCGTAGGAACTCAGCGCGTCGGTGGCGTACTGGTTCCAGGGGTGGTCGGCCGCGCCGTTGAGGTACACGCGGTCGGCCACGCCGGGGAACAGCGCCTTGGCCGGCAAGGTGGGCGTGTCGCTCGGCGGGGCCGGCGGCGGCGCGGCCGAGGCGAAGGGCAGGAAACCGCCCGACGAGCCCGAGCCGCCGCCGCAGGCGACGAGCTGGCTGCCGAGCACGCCCGCGACGGAAGCGCCGCCGAGGGACTTGAGCCAATGGCGGCGGGAGGTGACTGGCGGCGAGGCCGGCAGGGGCGCCGCGGTAGCGGCGGGATGGTTCGAACTCGGCATGATATGAACTCCTTGTTGATGTATCAACGAAATGTTGAATTTCTGGGCGCACCTTGCCCTACAGTTGCCGCGTCGTTTCGGGCGGACCCCAGGGCCGGCCGGACCTGCAAGACATGTGCCAGAATCAACGCCAGATCAAGTATTCAACAGTTTGTTGAAATCGGAGATCAGGGCTTTCACTCCCCTTCGACCTTCCTTCGACTTTCGCGTCCATGCCAGCCACCCGCAAGACCGCCGAGACCTCCAGCGCCCGTTCGACCGCGCAGCCGCCGCCGGCCTCGCGTGCACGCTCGCGCGCGGCCAAACCCTCGAAGGCCACGACGGTGCCGCCGGCCATCGCCGAGGAGCGCCGGCGCATCGTCGAGGTGCTCAAGCCCGTGGTGGAGATGATGGGGCGCATGCTCGGGCCGAACACCGAACTGGTGCTGCACGACCTGACGCAGCCCGATGCCTCGGTGGTCGCGATCGCCAACGGCCACGTGTCGGGCCGCAAGGTCGGCAGCACCATCCTCAGCGGCCCGAAGGACGACCGCGCCTTCGGCGCCGCCTGGTCGGCCGCCACCGACCTCTCGGGCAGCGGCCATTCGGTGGTCAATGTCTATCCCACGCTGACCGGCACCGGCACGCCGCTGAAGTCGGCCACCGTGATCTACCGCGATGCCGACGGCACGCCGTTCGCGGCGCTGTGCATGAACGCCGACCTCACCGTGTTCAAGCTCGCGCACGCCTGGCTCGAGCATGCGATCCAGGGCGCGCCTGCGCCCGCGGCCACGCCCGAGTCGCGCGAGGAATCACCCGACATGGACCTGCTGATGGGCGAGATCATCCGCTCGGCGATCCGCACCTTCGGCAAGCCGGTGCAGCTCATGAACAAGGAGGAGAAGGTGCACGCCGTCGAGGAGATGCTGCGGCGCGGCCTGTTCATCGTGAAGGGCAGCGTGGGCCGCGCGGCGGCGGCGCTCGACATGTCGCGCTTCTCGATCTACAACTACCTCGACGAGATTCGCAAGCGCGAGGGGTTCTCGAAGTAGCTGGGGTCAGTGCGCGCTGTGCGTAAACGCGTTGGTGTCGAGGTCGGCTCGTCGAGGTGTCTCGATGACAAGAGGCATCACTTTGGGTCTTGACAGTGACTCTGCGTGCGGGCCAATGTGCGTCCATGAACCGTAAAAACAAAGAGAAGCGCACCGTGCGTCTTGCAACCATCCATTTCGAGGCGTCGCCCGAACAGCTGCACATGATCGACCGCGCGGCGAAGCTGCTGGGGAAGGAACGCTCCGAATTCATGCGCGAAGCCGCTTGCGATCGTGCGCAGTCAGTGATCCTCGACCAGGTGCTCTTCAATCTGGATGCCGTGCGCTTGCGGACGTTCAACGCGATGCTGGATGCACCGCTGGCACCGAACACCGGTCTTGAGCGACTCAAGACGGTGCGGGCTCCGTGGCACAAGAACTCCGAGGCATGAACTGGATGGCGGCGTCGCTCGGGCTACCGGGAATTCATCGCCCGATCTTGTGATGACGGCCCGCCCGGCGTCGAACTACGGCGCCACCACCAGCTTCCCCCCACGCACCTGATAGATCGTCACCGTGCCCCGCAGATTGTCCCCGCGTGCATCGAAGGCGATCGGCCCGATCAGCCCGGTGAGCGTCACGCCCGCGAGCTTCGGTCCGTACACCGCGGGATCGGTGGAGCCGGCCTTCTTCATCGCCTCCACCAGCACCATCACCGCGTCGTAGGCATAGGGCGCGAACACGATCACGTCGGCGCCGAAGCGCGCCTTGTAGCGCTGGTTGAAGGCCGCGAAGGCGGCCATGGCCTCGCGTGGCGCGCCGGCCTGCGAGCAGTAGGCGCCCTCGTTGGCGCCGGCCGCGAGCTTGCTCCATTCGCCGGTGCACACGCCGTCGCCCGCGATGAAGGTCGCGCTCAGGCCGAGCTGCTTCATCTGCCGGTTGACCAGCGCGGCCTGCGCGTCGGCGCCCGCGTAGACGATCACGTCGGGCTTGAGGCCGCGCAGGGTGGTGAGAATGGCCGAGAAGTCGGTCGTGCGGTCGGTGCCGAACTCGCGCTTGAGCACCTTGACCTGCGCCTTGCCGAGGTCGGCCACCACCTGGTCGGCCAGGCCCTGGCCGTAGGCGGTGCGGTCGTCGATCACGGCGGCGGTCTTCGCCTTCAGCGTGCGCGCGACGTAGCCGGCGATGCCGTCGGCCTGCTGCACGTCGGTGGCCATGAGCCGCGCGGCGAATTTGTAGCCGGCGCGCGTGTACTGCGGGTTGGTCGCGGCCGGCGCGACCTGCGGGATGCCGGCGTCGTTGTAGACGCGCGCCGCGGGAATGGTGGTGCCCGAGTTGAGATGGCCGACCACACCGTTGACCTGCATGTCGGCCAGCTTCTGCGCCACGGTGGTGGCGCTGGCGGGATCGGCCCGGTCGTCCTCGACCACCGCCTCGAAGCGCAGCCGGCGGCCGCCGATCGCGAGGCCCTGCGCGTTGAGGTCCTCGATGGCGAGCCGAGCGCCGTTCTCCATGTCCTTGCCGAGATGGGCGATGCCACCCGTCAGCGGCGCGGCGATGCCGATGCGCACGGGCGCATCCTGTGCCTGCGCGGTGGTGGCGATGGCGACGACGAGCGAGGCGAGGGCGTGGCGTACAGCGGGATTCATGCGCGGCTCCGTGGGGCGGGTGGATCGGGAAGACCAGGAAGGGGCCCCGCCGCGAGGTCGCGAGGCCTCGGTTAGAGTAGGCCGTCCGGACGGAATAAATTTCGCTGTTTCGCCCGGCTGCATACAGGGCGGGCGGACGAAACATGCGCGAGGCGCGGGTGTTTCGAACGAACCATTTTTCTTTTGCGGGCGATGCCGACATGGCCAGAACCAAATCCGAGAACTTCGACGACATCCGGGCCACGATCCTCGACGTGGCCGCGTCCCTCTTCGCCAAGAACGGCTTTCGCAACACCAACATCATCGACATCGGCGCCGCCTGCAACGCGTCGAAGTCGCGCATGTACCACTACTTCCCCTCGAAGGAAGCGATGCTCGCGGAGATGCTCGGCGAGCACGTGAGCGCGCTGGTGGCGATCGCCTCGGACCTGGTGTCGGCACCCATCGATCCGCGCGCGCGGCTGCGCAACTACTTCCTTGCCCACCTCAAGTACTACTACGAGCAGCGCGACCGCCACACCGTGCTGATCGAGGACGTCTACCACCTGCCCGAGGAGGTGCGCGCGCAGGTGAATGCCAACGAGCAGAAGCTGGTGGGCTTCCTGTGCGCGCTGCTGCGAGAGATCAACGCGCAGAAGTTCAAGGACCGCCAGGCCGCGACCACGCACGCGATGCTGATGTACGGCATGCTGAACTGGACCTACACCTGGTACCAGCCCACCGGGCGCCTGAGCCTCGAGACGCTGGCCGACCAGGCGAGCGACATGTGCCTGCACGGCATCGTGTAGGGCCCGCGCGGCCGCGGGGTCAGCCGGCTGCTGGCTGGCCGTGCAGCGTGCCGAGCCAGTCGGCGAGCGCGGCGATGGCCGGCTCCTGCGCGCGGCGTCTGAGCACGCACAGCGAGATGCGGTCGCCGCTGGGCACGAAGCCCAGCGGGGCCGCGATACGTGCCTGCGCGAGCTCCTCGCGCACCAGCACCGAGGGCGCGATGCCCACGCCGAGACCGGCGATGGCGGCCTGGATCATGTAGACCCACTGACCGAAGGAGCGCCGCGGCCGCAGCCGTGCGGCGTCCAGCCCATTGGCTTGCGCCCAGATCGCCCAGCCGGCGGGATAGGACTCCGTGCCGAGCAGCGCATGCGACAGCACGTCCCGTGGCCGGGCCAGCGTCTTCGCCTGCGCGGGCGTGCAGATCGGCCCGATGTCGTTGTCGGCCAGCAGGATCTCGCTCACCTCGCGCGGATGCGTCCCGCGGCCGCAGTAGACCAGTGCATCGATGTGCCCGGCGCGCAGCCGGCCGAGGTCGCTGCCGGTCTGCAGGTTGAGCACGACCTGCGGATGCCGCGCCTCGAAATCGTCGAGCCGCGGGATCAACCACTGCAGCATGAAGCTGCCGGGGCAGGCCAGCGTCAGCGCCGTGGCGGGCCGCTGGCCGCGGATATCGGCGCAGACCTGGCCGATGTCGTCGAGTGCCCGCGCGGTGCTGGCGAACAGCCGCCGGCCGGCGTCGGTCAGCGTCACGCCCGCGGCATGGCGGTCGAACAGCTTGCAGCCCAGCCACGATTCGATGAGCCGGAGCTGGTGGCTCACCGCGCTGTGCGTGACGTTGAGCCGGTCGGCCGCGCCGACCACGCTGCCGGCTTGCGCGGCCGCGGCGAAGGCGCGCAGGGCCGTCAGCGGGGGGAGTTGCTGGAGGTCCATGGTGTGAATTAGTTTCACGGCCAGTGTAGAGAAGGATCGCTGGCGAAGGGGCGCGGAGCGGCTTATCTTGAGCGGCTTCCGCTCCATCCCCTGCCCACCGTCAGCCATGTCCTCGAACGCCTCGCCGCCCGGCACCGCCGTCCTTCTCCTCGCGATCGTCATCGGTGCCTGGGGCGTCAACTGGAGCGTCGGCAAGGTGGTGCTGGAACACGTGACGCCGATCTGGGCCACCACGCTGCGCATGGTGCCGGCCTGCATCGTGCTGTGGGTGGTGCTGCCGGCCTCGGGCCGGCTGGCCATGCCGACACGGCACGACCTGCCGGTGATCCTGAGCGTCGGCCTGCTGCACATGGTGGCCTTCTCGGTGCTGGCCGCGCTGGGCCTGCAGTACCTGAGCGCGGGCCGCTCGGTGGTGCTGGCCTACACCACGCCGCTGTGGGTGCTGCCCGCGGCCCGCTTCTTCCTCGGCGAGGCCTTCACCGCGCGCCGCGCCGCCGGCCTGGGGCTCGGCGTGGCAGGGCTGCTGGTGCTGTTGCAGCCCGCGGCCGTCGACTGGCGCGATGCCGACGTGGTGCGCGGCCACGGCCTGATCCTGCTGGCCGCGGCCTGCTGGGCCGCCTGCATCGTCTACGGACGCGCCCATCGGTGGACCACGCCGCCGTTCCAGCTGCTGCCCTGGCAGATGCTGCTGGCGAGCATCGCGCAGCTATTGCTGGCGCTGGCCATCGAGGGCGTGCCGCGCATCGCGTGGTCGATGGAGCTGGTCGCGCTGCTGGGCTACAGCAACCTCATCGGCACCGTGCTCGCCTACTGGGCGATGAACACCGTGAACCGTGACCTGCCGGCCTCCGTGACCTCGATGGGGCTGCTGGGCGTGCCGGTGGTGGGCCTGCTGGCGGCCGACCTCGCGCTGGGCGAAAGGCCCGATGGCGCGCTGCTGCTGGCGACGGGGCTGATCGTGGCGGGCATCGCGATCGGGACTTCGGTGCGGCGCGCACGGTAGCTTTCTGCAAGCCGTCGACCAGCGGTCCGCATCCCCGCGGCCCCCTTTTTGGCGCGATCGGATTTGTCGGGCGCTCCCCGCGCTCCTATTCTTTGCGCATGACTCGCCACGACACTTTCTCGGTGTCTCCCCTCGTTCTCGCAAAGTCCGGGCTCCCCATCGAGCGGCTGTGCGAGCGTGCCGGCGTGAAGCCATCGAACGCGTGGAGCACGAGCGAGTTCTTCCGCATCTGGGCCGCGGCGGACGAGGCATTCGACGATCCATCCGCGGGACTTCGCTTCGGTGCCGAAGGGATCGCCCGGGGCTATGGCGTGGCCTCGATCGTGGCGCTGCATGCGCCCGACTTTCGCCGCGCGCTGGCGGCCCTCTCGCGCTACAAGCGCCTGACCTGCCCCGAGCTCGTCGAGGTCGAGACCGTGGGCGAGCAAGCGACGGTGCGCTATCGCTGGCTGCTGGCGACGAGCGAGGTGCCGCGCCTGCTCGTCGACATGACCATGGCCTCGCTGCGGGAGCTGGCGCGGCACGGCAGCGCCGGACGGATCGCGCCCCTTCGACTGGAACTGGCGCGTCGGCCCCAGCATCAGGCGCTGCTGCGCCGCCACTTCGGATGCCCCATCGTCTTCGGGGCCACGCACGACGCGATGGTGTTCGACCGCGCGGCGCTGGACGTGCCGTTCGTCACTGCCGACGGCGGGGCCTTCGCGCGGGTGCTCGATGGCCTCGAGCAGAGGGCGGCCCACGGCGAGGGCCTGTCCCCGCTCGTGGCCGAGACCCGCGTGGCGATCGCGCGCCAGTTGAGCGAAGGCCTGCAACCCGGCATCGCGGCGGTGGCGAGCCGGCTCCACCTCAGCAGCCGCACGCTCCAGCGTCGCCTGGACGAATGCGAGACGAGCTTCCAGCAGCAGCTCGCCGCGGTGAGGCACACCACGGCGACACGGCTGCTCGCCAACACGGTGCTCGATCCGGTGGCCATTGCCATGCTGCTCGGCTTCGTCGAGCCCAATTCGTTCGCCCGCGCGTTTCGCGGCTGGGAGCGGACCACCCCTTCCCGTTGGCGCGAGCGTCAGACCGCCGACCAGGCATGAACCACGAAAGCACCCTCTCATGACCTCCACACGCGCCCTCGTCACAGGTGGCTCCGGCTTCATCGCCGGACACTGCATCCTCCAGCTCCTCGCGCAGGATCATTTCGTGCGGACCACCGTTCGATCGCTCGCCAGGCAGGCCGAGGTGCGGGCGTCGCTCGCGGACGCGGGCATGGTGCACGGCGACAGGCTGAGCTTCGTCGCCGCCGACCTCCTGCGCGACGAAGGCTGGGCGCAGGCCATGGCCGATGTCGACTTCGTGCTGCATGTCGCATCCCCGGTGCAACCCGGGCACGTGGCGAACGAGAACGACCTGATCGTCCCCGCGCGCGAAGGCACGCTGCGCGTGCTGCGGGCAGCGCGCGACGCGGGCGTGAAGCGCGTCGTCCTCACCTCGGCGTTCCATGCCGTGAGCTGGGGACATCCCCACGGCGCCCACATGTTCACCGAGAACGACTGGACCGTTCTCGACGGCCCCGGCGTCGATGCCTACGGCAGGAGCAAGACCCTCGCCGAGCGCGCGGCATGGTCCTTCATCGCCGCCGAGGGCGGTGGGCTGGAACTCGCCACCATGCTTCCCGTCGCGGTGATGGGACCGGTGATGGGCAAGGACATCTCCGGGGCCAATCATGTGATCCAGCGCATGCTCGAGGGGGACATGCCGGGTTTCCCGAACCTGTTCATCCCGGTTGTCGACGTGCGCGACGTGGCACGCGCGCACATCCTGGCGATGACCCGTCCAGGGGCCGCGGGCGAACGCTTCCTGCTCTCGAATGGCCGAGCGCTGGCGATGCGGGAGATCGGCGCCATCGTCAAGGCGGCGCTCGGCGAATCGGCCAGGCGCGTTCCGACCCGCACGATCCCCGATCTCTTGCTGCGCGCGGTTGCGCTCTTCAATGCCGAGCTTCGCCCCTTCATTCCCGATCTCGGCTACGCCAAGAAGACCTCCAACGAGAAGGCTGGTCGGGTGCTCGGCTGGACACCACGCGATGCCCGTGAGGCCATCGCGGCGGCCGCGAAGAGCATGGTCGCCAAGGGATTGCTCAAGGCCTGAGCCCGCGGCCCGCTTCGGGCGAACGCGTGCCGATCTTCGGCGGCTCGGGCGGAACCCCGGGCGCGCCGGCCTGCAGCCAGGCGATCTTCGCGTCGACGAAGCGCAGCATCGCGGCGAGTTCCTTCTGCTGCTGGCGCAACCTGTCGCGCCGCGCGAGCATGGCCTGCAGCATGCGGCCGCGGCCACCGGCTCGGCGCTCGTTCATCAGCAACTGGATCTCGGCGAGCGACATGCCCATGGCCTGGCCCGCGCGGATCGCGGCGACCAGGCGCAGGTCGCGTGGCGAGAACTCGAGATAGGGCCGCGTGCCGCCGGCCAGGCCCGTCTTCGGCTGCAGCAGGCCGCTGCGCACATAGAAGCGGACGGTGGCGACGCTGAGGCCGGCCTGCTGCGAGAACTCTGCGATCCACATGGAGCGGCTCCGGGTGACTTGACTGTGAACTTGACTTCATAGTTATAACAAGCCCATCGACATGCCACCACCCGAGGACTCGCCATGATGAACACCGTACCGCTGCTGCTGCTTCCCGGCCTCATGAACGACGCGCGCGTCTGGGATCCCGTGCGGCGGGCGCTGCCCGTCGGGCGCGATGTCGTCGTGTCGCCGACCGACGGGGCCGACACCGTCGAGGCCCTGGCCGCCACGGCGTTGGCCGCGATGCCCGACGGAAGCTTCGCGCTGGCGGGTTTCTCGCTGGGCGGCTACGTCGCGCTCGAGGTGTGCCGGCAGGCCGGCGCCAGGATCGCGGGCCTCGCCTTGCTCGACACCGGTGCGCGCGCCGATTCCGAGGAGGCCACGCAGAACCGGCAGCGGATGGTGGCGGCGCTGAGCTCGGGCGGCGCGAGCTTCGCCCAGGTGGTCGAGAGCTTCACGCCCCGCGTGATCCATCCGTCGCATGCGCAGGACCGCACGCTGCTCGAGCTGCTCGCCGACATGGCGAGGCAGGTCGGCGGCGAGGGCTTCACACGGCAGCAGAAGGCCGCGATGCAGCGCCGCGACGCGCGCGAGCTGCTGCCTGCGTTGACGGCGCCGGCCCTGGTGCTGTGCGGCCGCGAGGACCAGATCACGCCGCCGGCATTGAGCGAGGAGATGGCGGGCCTGCTGCCCGGCGATGCCGAACTCGTCGTGGTGCCGCAGTGCGGCCACATGTCAACGCTGGAACAGCCCGCGGCCGTCGCCGAGGCCTTCCTGCGATGGCTCGCACGCGTCGACGCCGCCGCCTCGCTGGCGCGCGGCGGCTGACGACCACACCCCTTTCGATCGCGCCTTTTCCCGCAGCTTCGGGTAAGCCCTAGCTGCCGCCAGGTCTTCGTCTTCATTTATATTCCGTCTGGAAGGTTAAATAAAGACGCGATGACCGACATCACCAGCACCTGTGGATTTCTGGAGCAGCACTTCGACCGGATCGAGGAGGGCGCGCGCTTCCGTTCGCGCGGCCGCACCCTCACGGAGGCCGACATCGTTCAGTGGTGCGCGCTGACCGGCGACTGGTACGTGCTGCACACCGACGCGCACCATGCGGCGCGCACGCGCTTCGGCCAGCGCATCGCGCCGGGGCTGATGCTGCTGGCCTATGCGGCCGGCCTGGGCATCCCGCCCGCGGCGCCGGCGATCGTCGCGAACTACGGCAGCGATGCGCTGCGCTTCACCGCGCCGGCCTTCATCGGCGACACCATCCATCTGGAGGCCGCCGTGCTCGAGAAGACCGTGAAGCGCCCCGGCATCGATGGCGTGCTGCGGCTGCAGTGGAACGTCCACAACCAGAACGGGCTGCTGCTGATGGCCAGCGAGCTGCGCATCCTGATGGCCTTCGAGGGAGCCGCGCGATGAGCGGCGCCATCTCCACCGACGCGGTGCGCCTGACCTTGGAGTCGTCGCTCGCGGTCATCGCGATCGACCGGCCCGCCGCGAAGAACAGCCTGCGCCTCGACGAGATGACGGCGATCGGCGATGCGATCGGCGAGGCCGTGTCGGCCGGTGCGCGCGCGGTGCTGGTGCGCGGCACGCGCCATGCCTTCTGCGCCGGCCGCGATCTCAAGGACACGCACCCCGGCACCGACGACACGCTCGCGATCCTGCGCGAGCGGATCAACCCGGTGCTGGTCGCCGTGCGCGACTGCCCGGTGCCGACGATCGCCGCGGTGCAGGGCCCCGCGCTGGGCTTCGGCTTCGGGCTGGCGCTGGCCTGCGACATCGCGCTGGTCGCCGACGATGCGCTGCTCGGCAGCCCGTTCCGCAACATCGGCGCGGTGCTCGATTCGGGCGGCCACCATCACCTGCGCGAACGCGTCGGGCCGCACCGCGCGGCCGAACTGATCTTCCTGGGCCGCCTGTTCTCGGGGCGCGAAGCCGCGGCCATGGGGCTGGTCAACCGCAGCGTGGCGGCCGAGTCGCTCGACGAGATCGCGCTGCAGATGGCGCGCGAGATCGCGAGCGGCCCGACCGCCGCCTTCGCCGCGTCGAAGCGCATCCTGTCGCGCGCGCGTTCCTTCGAGGAGACGCTCGAGCTCGAGGCGATCGCGCAGGCCGAGGCGCTGGCCGGGCCCGACGGCATCGAGGGCATCGGCGCCTTCCAGCAGAAGCGCAAGCCGCGCTTCATCGGACGCTAGGCGATTGACATGACCTCCACTCCCGACGCCGCGCGTTCGCCGCGCGCCCTGTTCCTCGCCGCGCTGGCCGAAGGCCGGCTGGCCTACCAGTTCGACCATGGCGCGGGCCGCGCGGTCTTTCCGCCGCAGGCCGTGGGTCCAGGCGGTCGGCCCAGTGAACTCGAATGGCGCACCAGCCGCGGCGAGGGCACGGTCCACGCTTGCACCGAGGTGCAGCGGCGCGACGGCGCCTTCAACATCGCGCTGGTCGATCTCGACGAAGGCTTTCGCATGATGGCCACCGTGGTCGATGCGGCGCCCGGCGCGCTGCGCATCGGCCTGCGCGTGGCCGCGCGCATCGAGCCCTGGAACGACGCGCACCGCGTGGTGTTCGGAGCGCTCGCATGAGCGCAACCAATCTGCGCGGCGCGGCCGCGATCGCCGGCATCGGCAGCACCGGCTTCGCGACGATGCCGGCCCTGTCTTCGCCGCTCGACGCGATGGCGCTGGCCTCGGTACGCGCGCTCGACGACGCGGGCCTTTCGCTGGCCGATGTCGATGGCGTGTTCGCGGCCGGGCTGCAGCTGTTCATGCCGACGCTGAGCCTGTGCGAATACCTGGGCCTGCGCCCGCGCTACACCGATTCCACCCAGGTCGGCGGCGGCGCCTTCCTCGCGCACCTCAACCATGCGCGCGCCGCGATCGCGGCCGGCCTGTGCTCGGTGGCGCTGATCGCCTACGGCAGCACGCAGAAATCGGCGGGTGGCCAATTCGCGACCCATTCCGAACCCAACCCCTACGAAGTGCCCTACGGCTACCCGGGCCCGCTCGCGGCCTATGCGATGGTCGCGCAGCGCCACATGCACGAGTTCGGCACCACGCGCGAGCAGCTCGCGCAGGTGGCGGTGAGCGCGCGCGACTGGGCACGGCTCGACACCGATGCGCCCGATCCCGGGCCGCTGAGCATCGAGGACGTGATCGCGGCGCGGCCGGTGGCGCATCCCTTCACCGTGCGCGACTGCTGCCTGGTGACCGATGGCGGCGGCGCGCTGGTCGTGGTCTCGGCCGAGCGCGCCGCGCAGCTGCGGCGCAAGCCGGTCTACCTGCTCGGCGTGGGCGAGGCCGCCACGCACCGCAGCATCGCGCAGATGCCGGACCTGGTGCGCACCGCGGCCAGCGTGTCGTCGGCCACCGCCTATGCGCAGGCCGGCGTGGGCCCGAAGGACATCGACGTGGTGCAGTTCTACGACGCCTTCACGATCATGCCGATCGTCTTCGCCGAGGACACGGGCTTCTGCGCCAAGGGCGAGGGCGGCGCCTTCCTCGATGGCGGCCGCGCCTCGCCGGGCGGCGACTTCCCGATGAACACCAGCGGCGGCGGACTCTCCCTCGGCCACCCCGGCATGTTCGGCATCTACACCGCGATCGAGTCGGTGGTGCAGCTGCGCGGCGACGCCGGCGCGCGCCAGGTGGCTGGCGCCGAGCTCGCGCTGGCCCATGCGCCGGGCGGCTACATGTCGAGCCAATGCACTGCGATCTTCGGCACCGCCGCCACGCTCTGAACCCACCATGACCCTCCAAGACCTGCAACTGAAACACGCCGGCCGCCTGGCCGATGCGATCGCCGCCGTGGCCCGCCGCGGCTACCACAGCGCCTATCCCGAGGATCCGACGCATCCCGTCTACGCCGACGGCTCGCGCGCAGCCGGCGAGGCCGCCGTGCGCGCGGCCTGGACGCGGCGCGACGGTGCGATCCGCGGCGAGGAGCGCAGCGCCTTCGGCGTGCCCTTCGACACCGCCTATGCCGACGAACCGGTCGATGCCGTGCTCGCGCGCGCAGAGGCCGCGGCGCCGGCCTGGGCCGCGCTCGATGCGGCCGAGCGCGCCGCGGTGGCGCTCGAGATCCTCGAGGCGCTGCAGCAGCGCGCCTTCGAGATGGCCTTCGCCTGCATGCATGCTTGCGGCCAGCCGTTCGCAATGGCCTTCCAGGCCGGCACCGCGCATGCGCTGGACCGCGCGCTCGAGGCCGTGGCCATCGCCGTGCGCGAGATGGGCGCCTATCCGGCGCACGTGCTCTGGGAGAAGCCCGATGCGCGCCGGCCGCTGCGCGTGGGGAAGACTTTCGAGATCCTGCCGCGCGGCATCGCGGCCGTGATCGGCTGCGCCACCTTCCCGACCTGGAATTCCTACCCGGGCCTGTTCGCGAGCCTGGTCACGGGCAACCCGGTGGTCGTGAAGCCGCATCCCACGGCCGTGCTGCCGCTCGCGCTGTGCGTCGACACGGCACGCTCGGTGCTCGCGGGCCTGGGCCTCGACGCCGACGTGGTGCAGCTGCTGGTCGACACGCGCGCCGCGCCCAAGACCAAGGCGCTCGCGCTCGATGCGCGCGTGAAGCTGATCGATTTCACGGGCGGCCCCGAGTTCGGCGACTGGCTCGAAAGCCACGCGCGCCAGGCCCATGTCTTCACCGAGAAGGCGGGTGTCAACGCGGTGCTGATCGAGAGCACCGGCGACTACCCCGGCCTGGTGCGCAACCTCGCGCTCACGCTGAGCCTCTACAGCGCCCAGATGTGCACCACGCCGCAGAGCATTTACCTGCCGCGCGCGGGCATCCGGCTGCAGGACGGCACGGCGAAGACGGTCGAGGATTTCAAGGCCGACCTCGCCGCGGCCGTGGCCAAGCTGGTCGCCGATCCGGTGCGCGCCATCGAATTGCTGGGCGCGATCCAGAGCGATGCCACCGAGGCACGTGCCGTCGAGGCGGCATCGCTAGGCGAGCCGGTGTTCGCCTCGCGCCGGCTCGCGCATCCCGATCTGCCCGATGCGGTGCTGCGCACGCCGGCCCTGTACGCCGTGCCGCCCGAAGCCCTGGACACCATCGCGCGCGAGCACTTCGGCCCGATCAGCCTGCTGATCGTGACCGAGGACGCCGACGCGGCGCTGCGGCATGCGCACGAGGTCACGCGCTCGCGCGGCGCGATCACCTGGTCGGTGTACTCGAGCGACGAGGCCTTCGTGCGCCGCGCGAAGAACGCGGCCACCGATGCCGGCGTGCACCTCACGCTCGACATGACCGGCCCGGTGCTGGTGAACCAGTCGGCAGCCTTCAGCGACCTGCACGTGAGCGGCCACAACGCCGCCGGCAACGCAGCGCTGTGCGACACCGCCTTCGTGCTGCCGCGCTTCCGTGTGCTGCAAACGCGCCGCTACCTCGCCGCCTGAAGCGCGGACTGCAGCCAATAACAAAGGAGACGCCCCATGACCGAATCCCGCAATGCGCAGGCCGCGGCCGATGCCGCCGACGATTTCCTGTCGCTCGACGAGCTGCAGGCGCGCCAGGACGCCAAGCTCGCCGCGCTCGGCCGCCGGCTCGCGCACTCGCCGCAGTGGCAGGCGCATTTCGCGGCGGCCGGCGCCTCGCCGCTCGACCTGAAGGACCGCGCCGCGCTGCAGGCGCTGCCGCTGCTCGAGAAGAGCCACCTGCGCGCGCTCTATCCGTACCCGCTGCTCACCGTGCCGCTCGAGCAGGTGGTGCGCTTCTGCGCGACTTCGGGCACCACGGGCCTGCCGGTGCTGTTCGGTTTCACGCAAAAGGACTGGGAAGACACGCTGGTGCGCCAGCTCTCACGCATTTACCGCACCGTGGGCGTGCGTGCGGGCGACCGCGTCTACCAGGGCTACGGCTATGGCCTGTGGATCGGCGGCAGCTCGATGGACGAGGCGCTCAAGGCCTATGGCGCGGTCAACTTCCCCGTCGGCCCGGGTCGCGGCGAGCTGATGGTGCAGTGGCTGCGCGACCACCGCCACACGGTCACGACCATGTCGCCGCTGTGGCTGATGACGCTGATCCAGCAGGCGCGCAAGGCCGGCATCGACCCGCGCCGCGACTGGGCGCTGCGCGTGGGGCTGTTCGGCGGCCAGTCGGTGTCGACCACCTTCCGCAGCGAGATGGAGGCGCTGATGCCCGAGGGCTTCCTGGCGCACAACATCTACGGCACCACCGAGGCTGGCGGGCCGGTGCTCGGCGTCTCCTGCCCGCATTCGCACGGCGACGACGAGATGCACCTGGTCAACGACGACAGCGTGCTCAGCGAGATCCTCGACCCGCAGACCCTGCGCCCGGTGGCGCCGGGCGAGGTCGGCGAGATCGTCTTCACCACGCTCGACAAGGAGGCCTCGCCGGTGCTGCGCTGGCGCACGCGCGACCTGGTGCGCCGTTCGGCCCAGCCCTACCGCTGCGCCTGCGGCCGCCATGCTTATGCGCGCATCGGCCGCATCATCGGCCGCTCGGACGACATGCTCAAGGTGCGCGGCGTGCTGGTCTATCCCTCGCAGATCGAGGACGTGATCGCGGGCGTCGAGGGCCTGGCCAAGGATGCCTGGCAGATCTACATCGACAGCGAGCGCAGCGTGCTCGACCACATGGAGGTGGCCGTGGAGCGCGTGCCCGGCACGGCCTGCACGGGCGACGACCTGGCGCGCGAGGTGCGCGCGCGGCTCAAGGCCCGGCTGGGCCTCACCTGCGAGGTGCGCTGCCACGACGAGGGCGCGTTGCCGCGCTACGAGGCCAAGGCCACGCGCGTGCTGCGTCGCAGCGCCTCGGAGGCCAGCCCGGCATGACGCACACCACGCAAACCACGCCCGGCGCGCTGGCCGGCCTGCGCGTGATCGACCTGTCGCGCGTGCTCGGCGGTCCCTTCTGCACCCAGATGCTGGCCGACCATGGCGCGCAGGTGATCAAGGTCGAGCCGCCGCAGGGCGACGAGACGCGCGACTGGGGCCCGCCCTTTCTCGACGGCGCGGCGTCGTACTTCCTCGGCGTCAACCGCAACAAGCGGGGCGTCGCGCTCGACCTCTCGCTGCCCGAGGGCCGCGCGCTGCTGCTGCGCGTGCTGGCGGACGCCGACGTGCTGGTCGAGAACTTCAAGCCCGGCACGCTCGAGCGCTGGGGCATCGGCTACGAGGACTTCCTGCGCGAACGCTTCCCGCGCCTGGTGCACTGCCGCGTCAGCGGCTTCGGCGCCGACGGCCCGCTGGGCGGCCTGCCGGGCTACGACGCGGTCGCGCAGGCCATGACCGGGCTGATGTCGGTCAACGGCGAACGCGGCGGCGCGCCGCTGCGCATGGGCATCCCGGTGATCGACATCGCGACCGGGCTGCACGCGGTCATCGGCATCCTGATGGCGCTGCGCGAGCGCGAGCTGTCGGGCCGGGGCCAGTCGGTCGAGGCCACGCTGTTCGACACCGGCGTCTCGCTGATGCATCCGCACCTGCCCAACCACTTCCTGTCGGGCCGCGTCGCGGGGCGCAGCGGCAACGCGCATCCCAACATCTGCCCTTACGACGCCTTCGCCACGCGCAGCGTCGGCGTGTTCATCGCCGTGGGCAACGACGGCCAGTTCCGCCGCCTGGTCGCGCTGCTGGGCCGCGCCGAGCTGGCCGACGATCCGCGCTTCGCGCACAACAGCGAGCGGCTCGCGAACGCGGCGGCGCTCAAGGCCGAGCTCGAAGCGCTGCTGGCCACGCGCGACGGCGAGGCCATCGCGCAGGAGCTGATGCGCGCGGGCGTGCCCTGCGGCCCGGTGCTCGACGTCGGCGGGGTGCGCACGCATCCGCATGCGCTGCACCGCGAGCGCTTCGTCGAAGCCGGCGGCCAGATGGGCGTGGCCTCGGCCGTCTCGCTGTCGCGCACGCCGGCCAGCTACCGCACCGCGGCGCCGGCCTTCGGCGCGCACAGCCTCGAGGTGCTGCGCGCCGCCGGTCTCGGCGAAGCCGAACTCGCCGAAGCCACTCGCGCGGGCGCGATTCCGCACGCGCGTTCTTCCTTTGCCAATTGATATGCCGTCTGGAAGGCTAATCAATGATCCACCCCCCTCCCATCCGAACACATGACAAGGAGAGATTCCCGATGAACCCGTCCCCCACCCACCAGGACAACGCCCAGGACACCGCCGCGCTCGCGCGCGCGCTGACCTCGCCGCCCGAGCAGGTGCTCGCCATGCCCGACCCGCAGACCCTGCTCGCCGAGATCGAGGCCGCGCCCGGCATCGACGGGCCCAACATCTTTCCGCTCGAGTGGCATGTGGAGACGCCCAAGCTCTACGACATCTACGACGCCGCGCGCGATCCGGGCTGGTCGCCACACACCCTGGCCTGGGACACGCTGCGCGTGGAGGACTACAGCCTCGACCAGCGCTACGCCATGGCCTACTGGTTCTCGCTGCTCGCGGTGTTCGACGGCTCGGGGCCGTCGGTGTTCGCGCGCGCCATGATCCATACCTACGAGAGCAAGGAAGAGGACCCGGTGCGCAAGTGCTTCTTCTCGGTCGTGCGCGACGAGATGAACCACGAGGAAGTGTGCGGCCGCGCCATCAAGCGCCTCACGCCCGGCGGCCCGCTCGGCTATGTGCCCGAGACGCCGCTCGGGCATCTCGCGCGCAACAACATCGAGTGGCTCTACTACAACGGCTCGCGCTACTGGACCGGCTTCAAGAACGGCGTCGACAAGTACCCGCTCGCGATCCTGTTCACCTCCTTCCTGTTCGGCGAGGTGGCCTCGAGCACGCTGTTCCACGGCATGTACCAGCGCACCACCATCCCGGTGTTCAAGGAAGCCTTCAAGCGCATCGGCCAGGACGAGGGCCGCCACCTGGGTATCTGCCTGGCGGTGCTGCAGAAGCTGCTGCCGGTGCTCACCGAGGACGACAAGCAGATGATCAGCATCCAGCTGCGCGCGGGCTTCGTGTTCCTCTCGGGCATCCTGCACGAGCCGCCCGAGCAGTTCTGGAAGCTGCCGCCCACCTTCATCCCCGCGCAGCGGCAGATCGACGAGGTCGCGCGCAGCGCCGGCCTGGGCATCCTCACGCTCGAAGAGCGCAAGGCCAACTGGAAGACGGCCGTGCTGCGCATGAAGGCCAACCTCGATCCCTACGGCATCGAATTCCCCGCGCTGCCCGAAGTCGGCATCGAGGGCAAGGAGGTGGTGTTCGATCCCGAGAAGGTGATCCCGATCTTCTAGGCCGCATGACATCGATGAACATGAGCCGAACGATCCTCGTCAACGAGGCGATCCGCTTCGGCGTCCCCGAGGGAGAGATCATCCTGGACGCCGCGCTGTCGCAGGGCGTGGTGCTGCCGCACCAGTGCCGCGGCGCCTCCTGCGGCATGTGCAAGGCGCGCGTCACGCAGGGCACGGTCGACAACGGCTGGTCGCTGGGCCTCGCGATCTCCGACCAGGAGATCGCCGAGGGCTTCTGCCTGATGTGCCAGGCGCGGCCGCTCAGCGCCGAGGTGCATCTGCGCACGGTGCAGCCGATCCCGGGCGGCGAGGGCTCGGCCGTGCAGAGCTTCGAGGCGCGCGTGCTGTGCAACACCCCGCTGACGCCGCGCGTGCGGCGGCTGGTGCTGCAGGCGAGCGAGCCGCTGCGCTTCGAGGCGCAGGCCGGCGCCTATGTCGAACTCGCGCTGCCGGGCCTGTCGCCGCACCGGCGCTACAGCCTCGCGACCGTGCCTTCGAGCGCGGGCCTGATCGAGCTGCTGGTGGCGCGCCATCCGGGCGGCGCGGCCAGCGGCCATATCCACGATCTGCTGCAGCCCGGCGACAGCGTTGGCGTGACCGGTCCCTACGGCACCTGCCGGCTGCCCGAGGGCGAGGGCCCGGTGCTCGGCCTCGCGGGCGGCACCGGCCTGGCGCCCGTGCTCTCGATCATGGAGGACGCGCTCGCGCACGGCGACGCGAGCCCGATGACGCTGCTGTTCTCGGTGCGCGACGACGCCGAGCTGATGTTGATGGACCGCCTCGCGGGGCTGGCCCGCGCGCATCCGAACTTCCGCTATGCGCTGCTGGTGACCGAGGCGCGCAGCCGCTTCTGCACCAGGCAGCAGTACGCGCCCTCGTGGCTGCGCGAGAACCACGGTTCGCTGGCCGGCGCCCGCGCGGTGATCGGCGGCTCGCCGGGCTTCGTCGCCGCCTGTTCCGACACCTGCATCGCGCTGGGCATGGAGAGCACGGCGATCTCCGCCGACAGCTTCACGCCGGTGGCGCAGACCTAGCGCGCTTTCGATTTCTTTCCCGGTACGACAGACACATAAAAGGAGACAACGATGATCGAGATTGCAAAGGCCCGCTTCCGGGCCGCCGCCTTCGGCGCGGCACTGTGCTTCGCGGCGCTCTCGGGCGCGCGGGCCGACATCAACGTGGGCGTGGTGGTCTCGGCCACCGGGCCCGCGGCCTCGGTGGGCGTGACCCAGCAGCGCACGGTCTCGGTGCTGCCCGCCACCGCGGGCGGCGAGAAGGTCAACTACATCCTGCTCGACGACGCCTCCGACACTTCGACCACGGTCAAGAACGTGCGCAAGCTGATCTCCGAGTCGGCGATCGACCTGCTGATCGGGCCGAGCCTCACGCCCAACTCGCTCGCCGTGCTCGACGTGCTGGTGGAGAGCGGCACGCCGATGATCAGCCTCGCGGGCTCGGGCGCCATCGTCGAGCCGGTGGACGACCGCAAGCGCTGGGCCTTCAAGACCCCGCAGAGCGACACCCACATGGCGACCGCGATCATCAAGCACATGGCCGACAACGGCGTGAAGCGCGTGGCCTTCATCGGCTTCAACGACGCCTACGGCGAAGGCTGGTGGCGCGAGTTCGGCAAGCTCGCCGAGCTGCGCAAGATCGAGGTGGTGGCCAACGAGCGCTACACGCGCACCGATGCCTCGGTCACCGGCCAGGTGCTCAAGCTGCTGGCCTCGCAGCCCGACGCGGTGTTCATCGCGGCCTCGGGCACGCCCGCGGTGCTGCCGCAGGCCACGCTGTTCGACCGCGGTTACCGCGGCAAGGTCTACCAGACCCATGGCGTGGCGAACAACGACTTCCTGCGCGTGGGCGGCGCCAAGCTCGAGGGTACCTTCGTGCCGGCCGGCCCGGTGCTGGTGGCCGAGCAACTGCCCGACAGCCACCCGGCGAAGAAGCCCTCGCTCGAATTCATCCGCAAGTACGAGGCGCTGCCCAACGCGGGCCAGCGCTCCACCTTCGCCGCCTACCTCTGGGATGCGGCGCTGATCCTGCAGGACGCGGCGCCGCGCGCGCTCAAGGGCGCCAAGCCGGGCACGCCCGAATTCCGCAAGGCGCTGCGCGACGCGATCGAGTCCACGCAGGACCTGCATGCCACCAACGGCGTCTACAGCCTCGGGCCCAAGGACCACATCGGCCTGGACCAGCGCAGCCGGGTGATGGTGCGCATCGAGAAGGGCAGCTGGAAGTACATCCCCTGACGCGCGGCGGACACCACTGATCATGGACATGCGGATCTTCGGCCTGCTGGTGCAGGACGGCCTCGCGAGCGGCGCGGTCTACGTGCTGCTGGCGCTGGCGCTCGTGATGGTCTTCACCGTCACGCGCATCGTGTTCGTCCCGCAAGGCGAATTCGTCAGCGCCAGCGTGCTGACCATCGCGGCCTTCCAGCAGGGCCAGGCGCCGGGGCTGGCGGTGCCGGTGGCGGCGGTGGCCCTGCTGGCCTGCGGCATGGAAACCGCCGAGCGGCTGCGGCAGCGCAACCTGGCGGGGCTCGGCGGCCGGCTCGCGCTGCTCGGCGCGCTGCCGCTGGCGGCCTGCGCCTTCGCCTGGTTCGGCGTCGGTGCGCGCTCGCCGGCCTGGATGCAGACGGCCGCGGCGGTGGCGCTGGTCACGGCGATGGGGCCGCTGATCTACCGCACCGTGTTCCGGCCGATGGGCAATGCCTCGCCGCTGGTGCTGCTGGTGGCGGCGATCGCGCTGCACTTCGTGCTGGTGGCGCTGGGCCTGTACGTGTTCGGGCCCGAGGGCTCGCGGCTGCCGGGCTTCGAGCTGCCGGCCGGCCTGCTCGCGGGACTGCCGGTGGCGCCGCAGACGCTGGCGGTGGTGGCGGCGAGCGCCGTGCTCGTGGCCGTGTTCTTCGCCTTCTTCGGCCACACGCTGAGCGGCAAGGCGCTGCGCGCCACCGCCGTGTGCCGCGACGGCGCGCGGCTGGTCGGCATCTCGCCCGACCACTCGGGCGAACTGGCGCTGACCATCGCCGCCTTCATCGGCGCGGTCTCGGGCGTGCTGATCGGGCCCTTCACCACCATCTACTACGACTCGGGCTTCCTGCTCGCGCTCAAGGGCTTCGTCGGCGCGATCGTCGGCGGGCTCTCGGGCTACGTCCTCGCCGCAGCGGGCTCGCTCGTGGTGGGCCTGCTCGAGGCCTTCTCGTCCTACGGCGCGAGCGCCGCCAAGGAGATCATCGTGTTCGCATTGATCGTGCCGCTGCTGCTGTGGCGTTCGCTGGCCGACCCGCATTCGCAGGAGGCTTCATGAGCTTTCGTTCCTGGCTGCTCGCGGCCCTCGCCGTGGCGGCCGCCGCCGGCGTGGCGATGTTCGCCTCGAGCTACTACGTCACGCTCGCGAGCTTCGTGCTGCTCTACGCCACGGTGGCGCTCGGGCTCACGCTGATGACCGGCTTCGCGGGCCTGATCTCCTTCGGGCAGGCGGCCTTCGTCGGCATCGGCGCCTACGCGGCCGGCTACCTCGCGGTGGCGCACGGCGTGCCGGGCTGGGCCACGCTGCTGGCCGGCGTCGCGCTCGCCACGCTGTCGGCCGCTGGCATCGGCGCGCTCACGCTCTCGATGGGCGGCCACTACCTGTCGTTGGCCACGCTGGCCTGGGGCGTCGTCGTCTACTACGGGCTGGGCATCATCGAGCCGCTGGGCGGCTTCAACGGCCTCGCGGGCATTCCCGCGCTGAACCTGTTCGGCTTCGACTTCGCGTCCGAGCGCTCGATGTTCTGCTTGATCGCGGGGGGCTTCGCGCTGGCCTTCTGGCTGGTGCGCAACCTGCTCGATTCGCGGCTGGGCCGCGCGGTGCGCGCGCTGCGCGCCGGCGCCGACCTGCCCGAGGCCTTCGGCGCGCATGCGTTCCGGCTCAAGGTCGCGGTGTTCTGCACCGCCGCGGGCCTGGCCGGCATGGCGGGCTGGCTCTACGTCTACATGCAGCGCTTCCTCAATCCCACGCCCTTCGGGCTGCAGATGAGCATCGAGTACCTGTTCATGGCGGTGATGGGCGGCGTGGGCGCGCTGTGGGGCGCGCTCGCGGGCGCCGGCGTGGTGGTGGTGCTCAAGCAGGTGCTGCAGGACGTGCTGCCGGCGTTGCTCGGCCGCTCGGGCAACTTCGAGATGGCGGTGTTCGGCGTGCTGATGCTGCTGATCCTCGCGCGCGCCAACGCGGGGCTGTGGCCGCTGCTCGCGCGCTGGACGCGCTTCACGGCCGCCGTGCCGCGGCGGCCCGCGCCGCGCGGCGCGCCGGTCGAGCTGCGCGCGCCCGCGCAGCACGCAGCCGCCGCGCCGGGCGAGGTGCTGCTGCGCGTCGACGGGGCCGAGAAGCGCTTCGGCGGGCTGGTCGCGGTCAACCGCGTCTCCTTCGAGGTGCGCGGCGGCGAGATCGTCGCGCTGCTCGGGCCCAACGGCGCGGGCAAGAGCACGCTGTTCAACCTGATCACCGGCCTGCTGCCCGCCAGCGCCGGCGCGATCCTGCTGCGCGGCCAGCGCATCGACGCGCTCGGCGCGCGCCACGTGGCCGCGCGCGGCGTGGCGCGCACCTTCCAGCACGTGAAGCTGGTGCCCGACATGAGCGTGCGCGACAACGCGGCGCTCGGCTGCCATCTGCTCGGGCGCGACGGCTGGCTGCGCGCCATGCTGCGGCTCGATCGCCGCGAGGAGGCCGCGATCGAGGCCATGGCGCTGGCGCAGTTGCGGCGCTGCGGCCTCGAGGACCTCGCGGATGCGCCGGCCGCCAGCCTGCCGCTGGGCAAGCAGCGCATCCTGGAGATCGCGCGCGCCCTGTGCGCCCGCCCGCAGCTGCTGCTGCTCGACGAGCCCGCGGCGGGCCTGCGGCACCAGGAGAAGAAGACCCTGGCCGCGCTGCTCAAGCAACTGCGCGGCGAAGGCGTGACCGTGCTCATCGTGGACCACGACATGGAATTCATCATGGACATCGCCGACCGCCTGGTCGTGATGCAGTTCGGCCAGAAGATCGCCGAGGGCGAGGCGCAGGCGGTGCGCGACGACCCGCGCGTGCAGCAGGCCTACCTGGGGAGCGCGGCATGACTCTGGAAGCCCGCGCGCTGTGCGCGTTCCATGGCCGCATCCCCGCGCTGCACGAGGTCGACGTGTCGGTGCCGCCCTCGGGGATCGTCACCGTGGTCGGCCCCAACGGCGCCGGCAAGTCCACGCTGCTGGCCGCGCTCATGGGCCGGCTGCCGATGAGCGGCGAGGTGCGGCTCGACGGCACCGACCTGCGCTTCGTCTCGCCCGAGCGCCGCGTGGCCATGGGCCTTTCGCTGGTGCCCGAGCAGCGCGACCTGTTCGGCACCATGAGCGTGGCCGACAACCTCGAGCTCGGCGCCTTCTGCTGGCGCCGCGCGGGCCGGCGCGCGATCGCCGCCGAGATGGAGCGCGTGTATGCGCTGTTCCCGCGCCTGGGCGAGCGGCATGCGCAGCTCGCGCACACGCTCTCGGGCGGCGAGCGGCAGATGCTCGCGCTGGGCCGCGCGCTGATGGCGCGCCCGCGCATCCTGCTGCTCGACGAGCCGAGCCTGGGGCTCGCGCCGCTGGTGGTGCGCGACATCTTCGCCACCGTGCGGCGGCTGCAGGCGCAGGGCGTGGCGATCCTGCTGGTCGAGCAGAACGCGCGCGCCGCCTTCGAGGTGGCCGACCATGCCTACGTGCTCGAGATGGGCCGCGTGAGCCTGCAGGGGCCGGCCGCCGAGGTCGCGCGCGACGCGCGGGTCGCCGACAGCTACCTGGGGCGGGCCGCGGCGCCCTCGGCCGCTATTGAATCGATGCCGCCCGAGAAGCTGGCGGCCTGAAGAAGGAGACCCCCGATGAACGAAGAATCCCTCGCGCCGCGCGAGCGCCCCGTCGCCGCCGTGATCCACCAGCTGCGCGAACGCTTCGGCGAGCGCTGCGCGACCGGCCAGGCGGTGCGCGACCAGCACGGCAAGGACGTGTCCTTCCATCCGCTGCATGCGCCCGACGCGGTGGTGTTCGCCGAGTCGACAGAGGAGGTGGCCGCGGTCGCGCGGCTGTGCCACGCGGCCTCGGTGCCGATGATCCCGTTCGGCACCGGCACCTCGTGCGAAGGCGGCGTCGCGGCGCTGCATGGCGGCATCTGCATCGACCTCTCGCGCATGAATGCCGTGCTCGAGATCCACGAGGCCGACTTCGACTGCCGCGTGCAGGCCGGCGTGACGCGCAAGCAGCTCAACGCGGCGCTGCACGGCAGCGGCCTGCATTTCCCGATCGACCCCGGCGCCGATGCCTCGATCGGCGGCATGGTGTCGACGCGCGCCTCGGGCACCAACGCCGTGCGCTACGGCACCATGCGCGAGAGCGTGATGTCGCTCGAGGTGGTGCTGCCCGACGGCGAGGTGGTGCGCACCGGCGGTCGCGCGCGCAAGTCGGCCGCGGGCTACGACCTCACGCACCTGTTCACCGGCGCCGAGGGCACGCTGGGCATCGTCACCGAGGTGGGCCTCAGGCTGCATCCGCTGCCCGAGCGGATCGCGGCCGCGCGCTGCGGCTTTCCCGACCTGCGCGCGGCCATCGAGGCGGTCACCGCGATCATGCAGACCGGCGTGCCGGTGGGACGCATCGAGTTCCTCGACGCGCAGCAGGTCGAGGCCTGCAACCGCTATGCGAAGCTCGGGCTGCCGGTCATGCCCACCTTGTTCCTCGAGTTCCACGGCGCGCCCGAGAGCGTGGCGCAGCAGGTGCGCGTGGCCGAGGAGCTCGCGGCCGAGCACGGCGGCGTGGGCTTCGCCTGGGCCGACACGCCCGAGGAGCGCAGCCGGCTCTGGCAGGCGCGCCACGACGTGTGGTGGGCCGCGCTCGCGCTGCGTCCCGGCTGCCAGGGCATGCCCACCGATGCCTGCGTGCCGATCTCGCGCCTGAGCGAGGCGGTGCTGGCGGCGCGCGCCGACGTCGAGGAACTCGGGCTCACCGCGCCCATGTGCGGCCACGTGGGCGACGGCAACTTCCACCTGTGCGTGGTGGTCGATCCCGCCGATGCCGACGAGATGGCGCGCGCCGAGACGCTCAACGCGCGGCTGATGCGCCGCGCCATCGCAATGGGCGGCACCTGCACCGGCGAGCACGGCATCGGCTACGGCAAGCTCGACTTCCTCGAACTCGAGCGCGGCGCCTCGATGCGCGTGATGGCGGCGATCAAGCAGGCGCTCGATCCGCGCGGGGTCATGAATCCGGGCAAGGTGCTGCGTCGCAGCGTCGGCTGACGGAGGGGCGGCAACCGCCATCGCACTCATGGAGAGGTAACCATGTTTTGAAACTATCGACGGCCTTTTTGAGCAAAATAGTCTCGGCCCTTCCATCTGCGCCACAACCGAGACGCCCCGATGCTTGCCAAGAAGCCTTCCGTTCCTGCCAGACCTACCCGGGACGCCAACGCCGGCAGGATCGTCGTGAACACCGTCAACGGCGGTTCGGCCTTTTCGACGGTGAGATTCGGCGCGGTGAGCGTGAACGCAGTGTCCCCCGGGGACGACGAGTTGCGTCGCAACGTCAGCAGCGGGCAGGCCGCGCTCGCTAGAGCCCTGCCCAAGCTCGTCAGGCCGGGCGTGACGGTCAAAAGCCTTGCCGGCGTGCCTCTTTTTCGGGCGGATCCGCAAGATCCAAGTCGGCTCATCCGTGAAGTCAACGGCAAGAGGGCGACGGGCAGATTCGTCAATGGCAAGTTCAAGGTGCTGAGCGCCAAGCGATGACGACGCTCGCCCAGGCGGTTGCAAAGGTTCAGCGTACCCAGCGTCGCTCGAAGAAGCCGCTTGCGGTGATCCTTGCTGGCCACAATGGTTCGGGCAAGTCGACGATGTGGCGTCGCTACCTGTCGTCGAGCTTCCAGATTCCTCTGGTGAATGCCGACCGGATGATGCTGTCCATCCTTCCGGAGCCGGATGGCCACGGCAAGTTGACCAAGTGGGCGCAGGAATTGCGGGATACGGACGAGAGCTGGATGAAGGTCGCTCAGAAAGGTGTCGAGGCCTTCGTGGGCCAAGCCATGGCACGTGGCGTGCCGTTTGCCATGGAGACCGTTTTCTCTTACTGGGAAGAGCTGCCCGATGGGACGGTCAAGTCCAAGATTCATCTCATCCGCGAGATGCAGCAAGCCGGCTACTTCGTCATGCTGTTCTTTGTCGGTCTGTCGAACGTGCAGTTGTCGATCGGACGCGTGGTCACACGCATCGCCGAGGGCGGCCACGCGGTAGGCGTCGACAAGCTCATCGACCGGTTCCCGCGCACCCAGAAGGCGATCGCTACCGCGTAAATGGTGGCTGACGCCACGATCTTCGCCGACAACAGCCGTACTGCCCGGCAGGCGTTTACCGTGTGCCGCATCCAGATTGGCGAGCGTGAAGCTTTTGACCTGCGACGCAGCACACGTCGCCGGATTCCTGGCGAGATCGGCGAGTGGCTCAACGTCGTGAGCCCGCAATCCGTCGCGTAGCGCTCGTCCCGATCCTCCCCCTCCTCCCTAGAGCGGCACCCGCGTCAGGTCGAGCCGGGTGTCGTTCTTCACCTCGCGCAGCGCGACCGAGGTCTTGATCTGCCGGATGCCCTCGAGCTTCAGCATGAAGCGGTGCAGGAAGCGGTCGAAGGCCAGCGCGTCGGGCACCACGATCTTGAGGATGTAGTCGCCGTCGCCGGTGGTGACCCAGCACTCGAGGATCTCGGGCGTGGCCTGCACCGCGCGCTCGAAGGCCGCCACCACCGTTTCCGAATGCCGCTCGAGGCTGATCTGCGTGAACATGCAGCCGTGCAGGCCGACCTTGTTGCGGTCGACCAGCGCGACGAAGCGGCGGATGATGCCGCTGTCCTCGAGTTCGCGCAGCCGGCGCCAGCAGGGCGCCGAGGACAGGCCCACCTCGTCGGCCAGCGCCTGCACCGTCATGCGGCCGTCGGCCTGCAGCAGGTCGAGGATGCGGCGCGTGGGCGCGTCGGACAGCGGCGTCGAATCGGTCTTTCCCATGGCGGCGTTCTCCGGAATGAAACATGCCGGGTTGTCACCAACGCCGCATGGATCGCAATTATATATGCTGTCCAGACGGATTAATATTTGATCTTCCCCCCGATGGACGGATCCACACCATGCAGACAGAAGAAGCAGCGCCCGCGCTGGAGACAGGCTACCGGCTCGAAGACAACCGCACCGCGCGCGCAGGTCGCGTGTTCCTCACCGGCACGCAGGCGCTGGTGCGATTGCTGTTCCGCCAGCAGCAGGAGGACAAGGCCCGCGGCTGGAACACCGCCGGCTACGTGAGCGGCTACCGCGGCTCGCCGCTCGCGGGCGTCGACACCGAGCTGTGGCGCGCCAAGTCGGACCTGGCCGAGCACGGCATCCGCTTCCTGCCGGCCATCAACGAGGACCTGGCCGCCACCGCGGTGATGGGCACGCAGCAGGTCGGCCTGGACCCCGAGCGCGAGGTCGATGGCGTGTTCGCCATGTGGTACGGCAAGGGGCCGGGCGTGGACCGCGCGGGGGATGCGATCCGCCACGGCAACGCGGCCGGCACCTCGCGCCGCGGCGGCGTGCTGATGGTGGTGGGCGACGACCATGCAGCCACCTCGTCGTCGATTCCCAACGCCAGCGACCTGTCGCTGATGGGCTGGGGCATACCGATCGTGCATCCGGCCTCGGTCGACGAGTACGAGGCCTTCGGCCTCTGGGGCTGGGCGGCTTCGCGCCATGCCAGCACCTGGGTCGCGTTCAAGGCGATCTCGGAGACGGTCGAGAGCGCGCGCTCGGTCGAGGCCTCCTCGGGCGCGGCGCTCGCATTGCCCGAGCCGTCCGGATTGCCCGACACCTCCGCGCTCGAATACCGCACCAGCGACTTCCTCACGCCGGCCGTCGAGCTGCGGCTGGCTGCCAAGCTCGAGGCCTTCAGTGCCTTCGCGCGCGGCAACCCACTCGATCGCCTGGTGGTGCCGGCGCCCGGCGCCACGGCCGGCATCGTGGCGGTCGGCAAGTCCTTCCACGACCTGATGGAAGTGCTGCAGCGCTGCGGCCTCGGCGCCGACGACCTGCCAGCGCTCGGCCTGCGGCTCTACAAGCCCGGCCTGGTGTTCCCGCTCGATGCCGAGGGCGCCGACCGCTTCTGCGAGGGGCTGTCGCATGTGCTGGTGATCGAGGAGAAGGCCTCGGTGGTCGAGCAGCAACTCAAGGACCGGGTGTTCAACCGCGCGCGCCGGCCCACGGTCTGCGGCAAGCAGGACCTCGAGGGCCATCCGCTGCTGGCCTGGACCGGCCAGCTCTCGCCCGCGAGCATCGCCGCCGCGTTGCTGACCTGGCTGCGCGCCGTCGATCATCCATTGGCCGCGCGCATCGACACTGCACGCTTCGCCGCGCGCGCGGCGCTGTCGAACGAGGCCGACGGCATGCGGCGGCTGCCGTACTTCTGCTCGGGCTGTCCGCACAACAGCTCGACCAAGGTGCCCGAGGGCAGCCAGGCACAGGCCGGCGTCGGCTGTCACTACATGGCGAGCTGGATGGACCGCGGCACCGGTGGCCTCACGCAGATGGGCGGCGAGGGCACCGACTGGCTCGGGCGCGGCGCCTTCACGCGCGTGCCGCACGTGTTCCAGAACATGGGCGAGGGCACCTACTTCCACTCGGGCTACCTCGCGATCCGGCAGGCGGTGGCGGGCGGTGCCAACATCACCTACAAGATCCTGTTCAACGACGCGGTGGCGATGACCGGCGGCCAGCCCGTCGACGGCCAGACCAGCGTGCCGCAGATCTGCACCCAGGTCGCGAGCGAAGGCGCGCGCAAGGTGGTGGTGGTGACCGACGAACCGCAGCGCTACCACGGCGTGGCGCTGGCCGCGGGCGTGCAGGTGCGGCACCGGCGCGAGCTCGACATGGTGCAGCGCGAGCTGCGCGAGATCGCGGGCGTCACGGTGCTGGTCTACGACCAGACCTGCGCGGCCGAGAAGCGCCGCCGCCGCAAGCGCAAGAGCTATCCCGATCCGGCGCGGCGCGTGCTCATCAACCCCGAGGTCTGCGAAGGCTGTGGCGACTGCGGCACGCAGTCGAACTGCCTGTCGGTCGCGCCGCTCGAGACCTCGTTCGGCCGCAAGCGCCAGATCGACCAGTCGAGCTGCAACAAGGACTTCTCGTGCGCCGAGGGCTTCTGCCCCAGCTTCGTGAGCGTGCTCGGCGGCAGCCTGCGCAAGGGCACGGCGGCCGCGCCCGCGCAGGACCCCGAGGCGCTGGCGGCCGCGCTGCCGCTGCCCGCGCTGCCTTCGCTCGCGCAGCCCTTCGACCTGATGATCGCGGGCGTCGGCGGCACCGGCGTGATCACGCTCGGCGCGCTGATCGCGATGGCCGCGCACCTCGAGGGCAAGGGCATCTCGGTGCTCGACTTCACCGCGCTCGCGCAGAAGGGCGGCTCGGTCGTGAGCCACGTGCGCCTGGCCGACAGGCCCGATCGCCTGCATGCGGTGCGCCTGCTGCCGGGCACCGCGCGCACCCTGATCGCGGCCGACCTGGTGGTGGGCGTGCTGCCCGACGTGCTGGGCGTGATCGGCGAGGGCCGCACGCGCGTGGTGGTCAACACCCACCTGCAGACCCTGGCCGAGTTCACGCGCCAGCCCGACCTGCCGTACCGCGAGGACGCGCTGCTCGCCAAGATCGAGGCCGCCGCGGGTGCCGCGCAGGTCGAGCGCATCGATGCGAACGCCACCGCCAAGGCGCTGCTGGGCGACGCCATCGGCGCCAACATGCTGATGCTCGGCCATGCCTGGCAGCAGGGCGGCGTGCCGGTGAGCCTGGCGGCGCTGATGCGCGCGATCGAGCTCAACGGCGTGGCCGTGGCCGCCAACAAGCGCGCCTTCGCGGCCGGCCGGCTCACGGCCGCCGATCCGCAATGGCGCCGGACGCTGATGGGCGAGCGTGGCAGCGTCGTCACGCTGAACCTGCCGCAGTCCTTCGAGAAGCTGCTCGAGGAGCGCGTGCGCTTCCTCACCGACTACCAGGACGCGCGCTATGCGCGCCGCTACCTCGACACCGTGCGCCGCGTGGAGGCCGCCGAGCGCGCCGTCGCGCCCGGCGCGCGGCGGCCGCGGCTGGCGGAGGCGGTGGCGCGTTCGCTGTTCAAGCTGATGGCCTACAAGGACGAGTACGAGGTCGCGCGGCTGCATGCGCGGCCCGAGTTCCTGCAGAACCTGCGCAGCCAGTTCGAGGGCGACTTCAAGCTGCAATTCCACCTGGCGCCGCCGATCTTCGAGAAGCGCGGTGCGGACGGCAAAGTGCTCAAGCGCAGCTTCGGCGCCTGGATGCTGCCGGTGTTCCGCACGCTCGCGGCGCTGCGCGGCCTGCGCGGCACGCCGCTCGATCCCTTCGGCTGGCTGGCCGAGCGGCGCGAGGAGCGCGCGCTGGTGGTCGAGTACGAAGGGCTCGTCGGGCGCTTGCTCGATGGGCTGACCAGCGAGCGCATCGGCAGCGCGGTGGCGGTCGCGGCGCTGCCCGAGAAGATCCGCGGCTACGGGCACGTGAAGGCGCGCGGCATCGCCGAGTACCGCCGCAACCTGCCCGTGCTGCTGGCGGCGCACGATGCACCGCCGCCCGCGATGCAGCCGCCCGCGCTGAAGACCGCCTGAGCCAGGAGCACCCGCCATGCCCATCGCCCTCGATTGCCGTTACCGCCCCGGTGGCGCGCGGGACCGTCTGCCGATCCGCGCGGTCCACCTCGACTACATGATCGCGAACCAGGCGCGCGTGCTGCACGGCGGCCCGTCGCTGGTCGACGGCGAGCTGGTCGGCATGTACCTCCTGCTGGCCACCGACGACCCCGCGCAGGCCGACGACTTCCTGGCCGGCGAGCCCTATGCGCGCGCCGGGCTGTTCGCCGAGGTGCGGCGCACGCTCTTCACGGGCTACCTGCCCGAGCCGCGCGAAGGCTTCCTGCAGGAACTGCGGCGCGAGGCATCGCGCGCGGTCGCGGCGCCGGACTGAGCCGGCGCGGCGCCCGCGCGGCGTGCCTGCGCTAAAGTCCCCGGCCATGCCGTCCAAAGAGAGTGCCTCCCCCATGCCCCGCGATGCCGCCAGCGTTCAACCCGACGGCATCCTGCGCCTGAACGACTGGCTGCCCTACCAGTGCTCGGTCATCACGAACCGCGTGAGCGGCATGCTGGCGCGCATGTACTCGGAGGAACTCGGCATCGGCGTGGTCGAGTGGCGCGTGCTCGCCAACCTGGTCGCGTTCTCGCCGATGTCGGCGACCGAGCTGTCGGAGAGCACGGCCATGGACAAGGTCAGCATCACGCGCGCGCTGAACCTGCTCGTGACCAAGAAGCTGGTCTCGCGCCGCGTGGATGCCAAGGACCGCCGCAAGGTCGTGCTGCGCCTCACCAAGACCGGCGCCGACGCCTACGAGCGCGTGATGCCGCTGGCGCGCGCCATCGAGCAGGAGCTGACCAGCGCGCTCACGCCGCAGGAGCTCAAGACCGTGCAGGCGGCGATGCAGGTGCTGGTCGCGCGCGCCAACGCCACGCTGGACGACACGCGCGACTGGCGCGAGCTCGCGCCGGCCGACGCACTGCCGGCGGCCACGGCCGTCTGAATCCCCACGCGGCCGGCGCCGCGCCTTCCCCCTTTGCGATCGATCCGCGCCGCGCGGAGGCACGCGCACGCCCGCTTGCCGGCGACCACACGGGCAGAAGCAAGAAATCAATTTCCAAAAGAAACAGTTTCACAATGAAATGAATAGGCCTAGAATCCGGCGCACCCCCTAAAAAAAGGAGACAAGCCATGATTCGACGCCGCGACATCCTTGCCGGTTCGGCCTGCGCCGCAGCGGGTGCGCTGATCCCGGTCTTCCCCCTGGCGGCCGCCGCCGAAACCCCGCCCACGCTGTCGAAGACGGCGCGCATCGTGATGGGTTTTCCAGCGGGCGGTTCGGGCGATTCCATCGCGCGGCTGCTGGCCGAACGCATCAAGGGCAGCTACGCGCCGGTGGTGCTGGTCGAGAACCGCGTGGGCGCGGGCGGACGCCTCGCGATGGACCACGTGAAGGCGGCGGAGGCCGACGGCAGCGTGCTGGTGCTGGCGCCCGCCTCGGTGATGGTGATCTATCCGCACGTCTACAAGCGGCTGTCGTACGACCCGCTCAAGGACTTCGCGCCGGTGTCGACCGTGTGCACCTTCCAGTTCGGCCTCAGCGTGGGGCCGGCGGTGCCGCCCGAGGTGCGCACCGTGCAGCAGTTCGCGCAGTGGTGCAACGCCAATCCCTCGAAGGCCAGCTTCGGCTCGCCGGGCGAGGGCACGATGGCCCACTTCGCGGGCGTGGTGATCGGCAAGGCCGCCGGCATGAACCTCACGCACGTGCCCTACAAGGGTGGCGCGCCCGCCATCCAGGACGTGGTGGGCGGCCAGATCGCGGCCTCGGTCAACGTGCTGAGCGAGCCGCTGCCGTTCGCGAAGGAAGGGCGCATCCGCGTGCTGGCCACCACCGGCTCCGCGCGCTCGCCCTACCTGCCGGAGGCGCCCACCATGCGCGAGGCCGGCTTTCGCGACTTCGACATCCAGGAGTACTTCGCCGTCTGGGCGCCCTCCCGGACGCCGCCCGCCGTCGCGAACGCACTGGCCGCTCAGATCCGCGACGCCGTGGCCACGAAGGAGCTGCAGGAGGCCTATGCCGCGCGCGCCTTCCTGCCGAGCGCGGTCACGCCGCGCGAACTCGACGCCATGGTGCGTGCCGACCTCGCCAAGTGGGCGCCGATCGTGCAGTCCACCGGTTTTTCCATCGACAGCTGAAGCCAGGAGAATTCAATGACCCAGAAGGAACGTGCAGAGGTGCTCGGCACCGCGTTCATGGAGTTCGCAAGTCCCGACGCGCAGGCGCTGGCCGCCGTGCTCGAGCGCATGGGGTTTCGCACCGTCGCGCGGCACCGCGCGGGGCATGCGCTGCTGATGCGGCAGGCGGGTGTCGAGTTCATCGTCGGCACGCGCCAGGATGGGCATGCGATGCAATTCGCCGCCCACCATGGACCGTCGTGCGCCGGCATGGCCTTTCGCGTGCCCGACAGCGCGCGTGCGATGGCGCTGGCCCGCGAGCGCGGCGCGCAGCCGCTCGACGCGGCGGCGGGCTCGCTGCTGCCGGACTGCGCGCTGCAGGGCATCGGCGGCAGCGCGCTCTACCTGGTCGACGACGCGGCGCTCGCGGCGCTGCATGCGCAGTTCGAGTTCGATCCGGCCGCCGTGCCCGACACCGGCGCGGCCTTCGCGCCCTTCGTGCGCGTCGACCACGTCACCCACTGCGTGCACCCGGGCAACATGCCCCAGTGGGTGGACTTCTACAAGAACATCTTCGGCTTCGAGGAGGTGTTCAAGTTCGTCGCCGGCGACGCCAGCAACGGCTTCGACACGGTCGCGGTGCGCGATCCCGCGAGCACGGCCTGCGTGACCGTGGTGTCGCCGATGGGCCGCAGCTCGCAGATCCAGGAGTTCATCGACGAGTACAACGGCGAGGGCATCCAGCACATCGCGCTGTTCAGCGACGACCTCTACACCAGCGTGGAGCGGCTGCGCGGTGCCGGCGTGGAGTTCCTGCCCACGCCCGCGGCCTACTACGACGCGCTCGACACCCGGCTGCCGGGCCATGGCGAGGACGTGGCGCGCATGAAGTCGCTGGGCATGCTGCTCGACGGCGCCGCCACCGGCGAGAACCCGGATGCGCGGGCGCGCTTCCTGCTGCAGATCTTCACGCGCAAGATGATCGGGCCGATCTTCTTCGAGGCCATCCAGCGCAAGGGCGACACCTCGTTCGGCGAGGGCAACGCCAAGGCGCTGTTCGAGGCCATCAAGCGCGAGCAGGCCGGCGCGGACGCGCACTGAGACCATGGCCTGGCTCGTCCGTTGCCTCTATCGCCCTGGCGGCGCGCAGGACCGCCTGCCGGTGCGCGCCGACCACATCCGCCACATGCTGGCCTGGCTGCCCCGCACCGTGTTCGGCGCGGCGCTGCTCGACGCCGATGCGCGCGAGCCGATCGGCATGGTGGTCGCGCTGTCGGTCGCCTCGCGCGCCGAGGCGCGGCGCTTCATCGACACCGAGCCCTACAGCCGCGCGGGCCTGTTCGCCACCGTCGAGCTCACGCCGCTGGTCCAGATGACCCCGCCCCACACGCCCGAATTCCTGCAGGCCGAACTGCGCAAGTGCCCGTGAACCGTCCATGAACAAACCCATCGTCCTTCCCATGCGCGCCGGCATCGCCTCGCGCCAGGCCCACGCGGACATCCCGCCCGGCACCTACGAGCGCGAGATCGGCCGCGAGGGCTTCGGCGGCCAGGCCACGCACATGTACCACCGCCATGCGCCCACGGCCTGGCTGCGCTGGGACGGCCCGCACCGCCCGCGCGCCTACGACCTCAACCAGCTGCCCGCCGCCGCGCAGGGCCTCGACTGCCCGCTCGACGCGCCGCTGGTCGCGGGCAATGCCCACATGCGGCTGCGCTGCTGGAAGCCCTCCGCGCCGATGCGGCACCTCGCGCGCAACGCCGACGGCGACGAGCTGCTGTTCGTCCACGAGGGCGGCGGCGATCTCTATTGCGACTACGGCCACCTGCGCCTGCGCGACGGCGACTACCTGCTGCTGCCGCGCGGCACCGCCTGGCGCTACGAGCCCGCAGCACCGTCCTTCCTGCTGCTGCTCGAAGCCACGGGCGACAGCTTCCGCCTGCCCGAGCGCGGGCTGCTCGGCGAGCATGCGCTGTTCGACGCCGGCGTGCTCGACGTGCCGCAGCTCGACGAGGCCTTCGTCGCGCAGCAGCACGCCGCGCGGCGCGAGTGGGCCGTGCGCATCCAGGCGCGGCACCGCGTGTCCACGCTGACCTATCCGCACGATCCTCTCGACGCGCTGGGCTGGAAAGGCACGCTCGCGCCGGTGCGCCTCAACTGGCGCGACATCCGGCCCGTGCTCAGCGCGCGCTACCACCTGCCGCCCTCGGCCCACACCACCTTCCTCACGCAGCGCGTGGCGGTCTGCACTTTCTGCCCGCGGCCGGCCGAGACCGACCCGGGCGCGCTGAAGGTGCCGTTCTTCCATTCGAACGACGACTACGACGAGCTGCTGTTCCTGCACGCGGGCCGCTTCTTCAGCCGCGACGGCATGGGGCCGGGCGCGATGACCTTCCATCCCGCCGGCTTCCCGCACGGGCCGCATCCCGCGGCCTACCGCAACAGCCTGTCGGCACCGCGCACCGAGCTGCACGAGGTCGCGATCAACATCGACGCGCGCGATCCGCTCGACATCGGCCCGGGCATGGCGGCCTTCGAGCGCGCGGAGCATGCCGATTCCTGGCGCGGCTACCTCGATGCGCCCGAAGACAAGACCGAACAGGTGACCGCATGAGACTCGCGACGCTGAACAACGGCCGGCGCGACGGCCAGCTCGTGGTGGTGTCGGCCGATGCGCGGCGCTGCCTCGCCGTGCCCGAGGCCGCGCCCACCTTGCAGGCCGCGCTCGACGACTGGGCGCATGCGGTGCCGCTGCTGCGCGCGGCCGCGGCCCGGCTCGACGCCGAGCCCGCCGCGGGCCAGCCGCTCGAACTCGCGGCGCTGCTGGCGCCGCTGCCGCGCGCCTACCAGTGGGTCGATGCCAGCGGCTACCTGTCGCACATGGAGCGCGTGCGCCGCGCGCGCGGCGCCGAGATGCCGCCGTCGGCGCGCACCGAGCCCGTCATCTACCAGGGGCTGTCGGACCGCAACCTCGCCTGGTGCGAGGACATCCCCGCCGACCCGGCCTGGGGCACCGACCTCGAGGGCGAACTCGCCGTGATCGTCGGCGACCTGGGCCCCGCGCCCACGCCCGAGCAGGCGCTGGCCCAGGTGCGGCTGCTGGTGCTGGTCAACGACGTCTCGCTGCGCGCGCTGATCCCGGGCGAACTGGCCAAGGGCTTCGGCTTCTTCCACGGCAAGCCCGCGAGCGCCTTCGGCCCCTTCGCCGTCACGCCCGACGAACTGGGCGCCGACTGGCGCGAGGGCCGCGCCTTCGGCCGCCTGCGCGTCGAGGTCAACGGCCAGGTGCGCGGCGAGTTGCGCACCGGCGACGACCAGGACTTCAGCTTCGTCGACATCCTGCGCTATGCCACGCGTACGCGCGGACTCGGCGCGGGCAGCATCGTCGGCGCCGGCACGGTCTCCAACCGCGACGCATCGCGCGGCGTGGCCTGCATCGTCGAGCAGCGCACGCTGCAGCAGCTCGCGGGGCAGGGACCCGATGCGCTGGCGCCGTACCTGATGCCGGGCGACACCGTGGGCCTGTCGTTCCACACCGACGACGGGCGCGAGCTGTTCGGCCGCATCCGGCAGAAGGCGGTGGCCGCATGAACGATGCGACCCTGGCCTGCATCGACGACCTGCGTGGCTGGCTCGGCGAGCGGTTGTCCACGGCGCCGGCCGTGCGCGACCAGCATGGCCGCGACACCACCTTCCATCCGGTGATGCCGCCCGATGCGGTCGCGTTTCCGCAGAACGTGGCCGAGGTGCAGCGCATCGTCGCCACCTGCGCCGCGCGGCGCGTGCCGCTCGTGGCCTTCGGCACCGGCACCTCCTGCGAGGGCCACATCGCGGCGCTGCGTGGCGGCATCAGCCTGGACACGCGCGGACTCGACCGCATCCGCGACGTTCGCACGGCCGACATGGACGCGACCGTCGAGGCCGGCGTGACCCGCAAGAGCCTCAACGCGCACTTGCACGGCACCGGCCTGCAGTTCCCGGTCGATCCGGGCGCGGACGCATCGATCGGCGGCATGGTGTCGACGCGCGCCTCGGGCACCAACGCCATGCGCTACGGCACCATGCGCGAGAACGTGATGGCGCTCGAGGTGGTGCTGCCCGACGGCGAACTGATCCGCACCGGCACGCGCGCGCGCAAGTCCGCGGCCGGCTACGACCTCACGCGCCTGTTCGTCGGCGCCGAGGGCACGCTCGGCATCGTGACGGCGGCGACCGTGCGCCTGCATGCGCTGCCCGAGCACGTGGCGGCCGCCACCTGCGCCTTCGGCACCTTGCGCGCCGCGGTCGACACCGTGATCGAGACGCTGCAGGCCGGCGTGCAGCTCGGCCGCGTCGAACTGCTCGACGCGCTGCAGGTGGAGGCCGTGAACCGCTACTCGCGGCTCGGCATGGCGGTCGCGCCCACGCTGTTCTTCGAATTCCACGGCAGCGAGCCCGAGGTCGCGCACCAGGTGAAGGTGGTGCGCGAGATCGCGGCCTCGCACGGCGGCCAGGACTTCGCGTGGGCGCACCGGCCCGAGGACCGCAGCCGGCTGTGGCAGGCGCGGCACGACATCTGGTGGGCCAACAAGGGCCTGCGTCCCGGCGCCGAAGGCCTGCCCACCGACGTCTGCGTGCCGATCTCCGAGCTGGCCGACCAGATCGAGGCCGCGCAGCAGGACGTGCGGGCCGAAGGGCTGATCGCGCCGATCTGCGGCCATGTCGGCGACGGCAACTTCCACCTGTGCTTCATGGTGGATCCGTCGGACGCCGCCGAGATCGCGCGCGTGAAGGCCGCCTATGCGCGGATGATCCGGCGCGCGCTCGCGGTCGGCGGCACCTGCACCGGCGAGCACGGCATCGGCCACGGCAAGGTCGAGTTCCTGCGCGAGGAGGCCGGCGGTGGCTTTCGCGTCATGCAGGCGCTGCGCGCCGCGCTCGATCCGCTCGGCATCCTGAACCCCGGCAAGGTCACCGGGTTCCCTTGAGTTCGTCGACCCCTCAACTACCGGAGATCTCCCCATGATGAAACGCCCCTTCCGGGTGGCACTGCTCGCGCTCGTCCTCGCTCCTTTCGCCGCGCTGCCGGCGCACGCCGCCGATGCGCGCGTCAGCGTCACGGCCATCGTCGACCACCCCGCGCTCGATGCGGCGCGCCAGGGGATCGTCGAGGAACTCGCCGCGGCCGGCTACGTGGTCGGAAAGAACCTGAGGCTGGACTACCAGAGCGCGCAAGGCAACACCGCGACCGCGGCCCAGATCGCGCGCAAGTTCGTCGGCGACCGGCCCGACGTGATCGTCGCGATGTCCACGCCCTCGGCGCAGACCGTGGTCGCGGCGACGCGCGAGATCCCGATCGTGTTCAGCGCCGTGACCGATCCGGTCGCCGCGAAGCTGGTCAAGTCGTGGGAAGCCACGGGCGGCAACGTCACGGGCGTGTCGGACCTGCCGCTGCTCGACAAGCACCTGGCCCTCCTGCGCCAGGCGCTGCCGGCCGCCAAACGCATCGGCGTGGTCTACAACCCCGGCGAGGCCAACTCCGTCGCCGCGATCGCGCAGCTGAAGAAGCTCGCGCAGCCGGCCGGCCTGAGCGTGATCGAGGGCGCCGCGCCGCGCACCGTGGACGTGGCGAGCGCGGCCCAGAGCCTGGTCGGCAAGGTCGATGCGATCTACGCGCCGACCGACAACAACGTGACCTCGGCCTTCGAGGCCCTGGCCAAGGTGGCGGACCAGGGCCGGGTGCCGCTGATCGCGGCCGACCCCTCGCTCGCGGCGCGTGGCGCGGCGCTGGGCATCGGCACCAACTACCACGACCTCGGCCGCCAGTCGGGCAAGCTGGTGGTGCGCGTGCTCAAGGGCGAGGCACCCGGCAGCATCGCCTCGCAGGTGAGCCCGACGCTGGAGCTGCTCGTGAACCAGGCCGCGGCGCGGCGCCAGGGGCTGGCGCTGTCCGAGGCGCTGCTCAAGTCCGCGACCCGCGTGATCGACTGAGCGCCGGCCGGAGCATCGATGTCCCTCATCGCTTTCCAGGGCTCGCTCGAGGTGGGCCTGATCTTCGCGCTGGTCGCGCTCGGCGTCTTCATCTCGTTCAGGGTCGTGAACTTTCCCGACCTGACCGTCGACGGCAGCTTCCCGCTCGGCGGCGCGGTGGCCGCGACCCTGCTGGTGGGCGGCTGGCATCCGCTGGCCGCGACGGCGGCCGCCTTCGCCGCGGGCGCGCTCGCGGGCCTCACGACCGGCTGGCTGCACGTCAAGCTCAAGATCATGCAGCTGCTCGCGGGCATCCTCGTGATGATTGCGCTCTATTCGATCAACCTGCGCGTGATGGGCAAGCCCAACGAGCCCTTGCTGGGTGCGTCGACGGTGTTCAACACGCCGCCGCTCGAGGCGCTGCCCGGGCCGTGGACCACCGCGCTGGTGCTGCTGGCCATCACGCTGGCGGTCAAGTTCGCACTCGACCGCTACTTCGGATCGGAGGCCGGCCTGGCCATGCGCGCCACCGGCGGCAACGCGCGGATGGCGCGCGCGCTGGGCGTGTCGACCGACCGGCTGTCGCTGTTCGCGCTCGCGCTGTCCAACGGCATCGTGGCGCTGGCGGGCGCGCTGTTCGCGCAATCGCAAGGCGGGGCCGACGTGTCGATGGGCATCGGCACCATCGTGATCGGGCTGGCGGCCGTGATCATCGGCGAGACCCTGCTGCCCATGCGCAGCATCGCCTGGGCCACGCTCGGCTGCGTCGTCGGCGCGGTGCTCTACCGCATGCTGGTGGCGCTGGCGCTCAACAGCGACTTCATCGGCCTGAAGGCGCAGGACCTCAACCTCGTCACGGCCGTGCTGGTGACGCTCGCGCTCGTGATGCCGGCCTCGAAGCGCTTCCTGGCGCGGCGGCGCGGCGCCCTGGGCGCATCGAAGAAGAAGGAGGCCGGCGCATGCTGAAGGCACTGGACCTGCGCGTGACCTTCCACGCGGGCACGCCGATGGAGAACCGCGCGTTGCGCGGGCTCGACCTGAGCATTCCGCGCGGCGAGTTCGTCACCGTCATCGGCTCGAACGGCGCCGGCAAGTCGACCCTGCTCAATGCGCTGAGCGGCGACCTGCTGGTCGACAGCGGCCGCATCTTCATCGACGAGGTGGAGGTCACGCGCCTGAGCGCCTGGCAGCGCAGCGCTCTCGTGGCGCGCGTGTTCCAGGACCCGATGGCCGGCACCTGCGAGGCGCTGACCATCGAGGAGAACCTCGCGCTGGCCTGGCGGCGCGGCGAACGGCGCGGGCTGCGCGCGGCATTGCGGGGCGAACTGCGTGAGCTGTTCCGCGACCGGCTGCGCAGCCTCGACCTGGGGCTCGAGCAGCGGCTGAACGACCGCATGGGCTTGCTGTCGGGCGGCCAGCGGCAGGCCGTGAGCCTGCTGATGGCCTCGCTCAAGCCCTCGCGCATCCTGCTGCTCGACGAACACACGGCCGCGCTCGATCCGAAGACCGCGGCCTTCGTGCTCGCGCTCACGCAGCGGATCGTGGAGGAACAGAAGCTGACCGCGATGATGGTCACGCACAGCATGCGGCAGGCCCTGAGCCATGGCTCGCGCACGCTGATGCTGCACGAGGGCCGCGTCGTGCTCGACGTGAGCGGGTCGCAGCGCGCCGGCATGGACGTGCCCGACCTGCTGCAACTGTTCGAGCGCACGCGCGGCGAGGCGGTGGCCGACGACGCGCTGCTGCTCGGATGAACCCTGCGCGCATCGGGCTTTCGCGCGCCGCCGGCACGGCGCATGAAACATGCCGCGGCCTCCTCGCCGACGGCCAAAGCGCCATTAAATATGCCGGCTGGACGGCTTAATATTTTCGTTCGACCATGACCCACTACCTGCAAGCGCACTGCATCGACGACTTCCGCGAACTGGCCCGGCGCGCGCTGCCGCGCATGGTGTTCGATTACATCGATGGCGGCGCGGGCTCCGAGTCGAGCGTGCGCGGCAACCGCAGCGCCTTCGACCGCATCCGGCTGCTCGGTTCCGCGCCGGTCGACGTCTCGCAGCGCAGCACCGCGATGCAGCTGTTCGGCCGCTCATGGAACCTGCCGCTGATCATCGGGCCCACCGGGCTGGCGGGCGCGGCCTGGCCCGGCGCCGACCGCTGCCTGGCGCGGGCCGCCCGCGCCTTCGGCATTCCTTTCGTGATGAGCACGGCCGCCACCGCGACCATGGAAGCCGTGGCCGAGGCGGCGCAGGGCAACGCCTGGTTCCAGCTCTACGTGTTCCGCGACCGCGCGATGAGTGCGCGCCTGATCGACCGGGCGCGCGACCTCGACTTCGCGGCGCTCGAGGTGACCGTGGACAACCCCGTCGCGGGCCGGCGGCTGCGCGACGAGCGCAACGGCTTCAGCCTGCCGCTGCGCTGGACCCCGCGCAAGCTCGCGAGCGTGCTCGCGCGGCCCGGCTGGGCCTGGCGCTCGCTGCGCGCCGGCGCGCCACGGCTCGAGCTGATGGCCGGCGAGCTCGGCCTGCAGGCCACCCACACCATCGCGCAGACCATGCAGGCCCAGCTCGATCCCTCGCTGGGCTGGGACGACATCGCCTGGGTGCGCGAGCGCTGGCCCGGCAAGCTGATCGTCAAGGGCCTGCTCGATCCCGCGCAGGGCCGCCGCGCGCAGCAGCTCGGCGTCGATGCCATCGTGATCAGCAACCATGGCGGGCGGCAGCTCGACGGCGCCGTCGCGCCGATCGAGATCCTGCCCGAGTTCGCGAGCGAGACCGGTGGCCGCCTGCCGCTGCTGCTCGACAGCGGCGTGCGCACCGGCAGCGACATCGCACGCGCGCTCGCGCTCGGCGCCACTGCTGTGCAGATCGGGCGGCCCACGCTCTATGCGGTCGCCTCGGGCGGCGAGCCGGCCGTTGCCAGGGCGCTGGCCCTGCTCAAGGAGGAATTCGAGGTCTGCCAGTGCCTGATGGGCGCCGGCAGCGTGGCGTCGATCAGCGCCCACATGGTGCGCGGGGCCGCTCCCGTGGCGCCGCGACAGGAGACAGCATGAACATCGAGCGACTGCACACCGACGAACGCATGAGCCAGGCCGTGGTGCATGGCGGCATCGTCTATCTCTCCGGCCAAGTGGACCTGTTGCAGCCCGCGGCGACCGTGGGCGAACAGATGGCGCGCATCCTGCGGCGCATCGACGCGCTCTTGGCGCAGGCGGGCTCGAACAAGTCGAGGCTGCTGAGCGCGACCATCTGGCTCGCCGGCATCGACGACTTCGCCGAGATGAACCGCGTGTGGACCGACTGGCTGCCGCCCGGATGCGCACCGGCGCGCGCCACCGTGGGTGCGCGGCTCGCGCTGCCCGCGCTGCTGGTCGAGGTGGCCGTGATCGCCGCCACCGGCACCGACTGACTTTCCTTCCCTCCCTCGACGCCCATGAGCACCACCCCCGCGCACACCGCCATCAGCCGGCGCCAGACCATCGTCGCCACCACCATCGGCAACGGCCTCGAGATCTTCGACTTCACCGTCTACGGTTTCCTCGCGCTGGTGATCGGCAAGCTGTTCTTTCCCACCTTCAGCGGCTACGGTCAGCTGCTGCTCACGGTCGCGACCTTCGGCGTGGGCTTCATCATGCGGCCGCTGGGCGGCATCGTGATCGGCGCCTATGCCGACCGCGCGGGCCGCAAGAAGGCCATGACCTTGACCATCTTCCTGATGGCGCTGGGCTGCGCGGTGATCGCCTTCACGCCCACCTACGCGAGCATCGGCGTCGCGGCGCCGGTGCTGATCGTGCTGGCGCGGCTGATCCAGGGCTTCTCGGCCGGCGGCGAGGTCGGCGCCTCGACCACGCTGCTGGTGGAGCACGCCACGCCGCGCAACCGCGGCTACATGGCGAGCTGGCAGTTCGCGAGCCAGGGCCTGGGCGTGATGCTCGGCGCGGTGGTGGTGGGCACGCTGACCTTCACGCTGTCGCCGCAATCCATGGAAAGCTGGGGCTGGCGCGTGCCCTTCTTCATCGGCATGCTGATCGCCCCGGTGGGCATGTACATCCGCCGCCACCTTCACGAGTCGCTCGAGATCGCGCCCGACGCGAGCGCGAAGCCGCGCGAGAGCAGCCTGCGGATCGTCTGCACGCAGCATGGCGGCACGGTGCTCGCGGCCATTCTCACCATGGTGGGCGGCACCACGGCCGCCTACGTGATCACCTTCTACATGCCGACCTATGCGGTGCGCGAGCTGGGGCTCGCGCCCTCGGTGGCGCTGTTCGGCGCGGCGATCACGGGCCTGATCCTGTTCGTGGTGTCGCCGCTGGTCGGTGCGCTGTCCGACCGCGTGGGCCGCAAGCCGCTGATCCTCTGGAGCCGTGTCCTCCTCGTGCTGCTGATCTACCCGGGCTTCCTCTGGCTCAATGCCTCGCCCACGCCGACGGTGCTGTTCACCGTGCTCGGCGTGCTGAGCCTGGGCCTGGTGGGCCAGACCGCGCCGAGCATCACGATGCTGCCCGAGATGTTCCCGAAGGCGGTGCGCGCCAGCGGCATGTCGCTGGTCTACAGCGTGGGCGTGGCGCTGTTCGGCGGCTTCGCGCCCTTCATCAGCACCTGGCTGCTCAACGCCACCGGCAGCAAGCTCGCGCCGGCCTGGTACCTGGTCGCGATGACCGCCGTCTCCTTGCTGGGGCTGATCTGGCTGCGCGACCAGACGGGCCGCGACATCGACGCGGCCGGTGCGCACGCCTGAACGATCGTTTCTTCTTCGAAGCTTGCCATGACCCTCTCTCATCACAGCAGCGCCGCCACGCGGCATTTCTCGGGCACCTATGTCGAGGCCCGCGCCAAGTTCCTCGAGGCCGCGCGCGCCCGCGGCGCGGCTATCGAATCCTTCCTCCACGAAGCCTACCGCGGCGCGCTCGGCGAGGAACTCGCGACCGACGTCGCGCTGCTCGGCGCCATCGATGCGAAGAAGCTGCTGCTCGTGAGTTCGGGCACGCATGGCCCCGAGGGCTTCTGCGGCTCGGGCACGCAGGTCGCGACCCTGCATGACGAGGACCTGCTCGCGCGCCTGCGCCAGGCCGATGTCGCGCTGCTGCTGGTGCACGCGGTCAACCCGCACGGCTTCTCGCACCTGCACCGCACCAACGAGGACAACATCGACCTCAACCGCAACCACATCGACTTCGGCGCGCCGCTGCCGGTGAATGCCGAATACACCGATGTCGAACCGCTGGTGCTGCCCGCGAGCTGGCCGCCGACGCCGGCCGACGAGGCGGCCGTGGCCGCCTACATCGAGAAGCACGGCATGCGCGCTTTCCGCGCCGCCGTCACCAAGGGCCAGTACGTCTCGCCCGACGGCCTGTTCTACGGCGGCACCGCGCCCTCGTGGAGCAACAGGACCATCCGTTCGATCCTGCGCAAGTACGCGGCCTCGGCCACCCACATCGGCTGGATCGACATGCACACGGGCCTCGGCCCCTACGGCCACGGCGAGAAGGTCTACCCGGGCCGCAACGCGCCCGAGGACCTCGCGCTCGCGCGCGCCTGGTGGGGCGCCGATGTCTTCGCGCTGTTCGGCGAGGACTCCGTGTCCGCGCATGTGTCGGGGCCGGTGGTTTCCGCCGCCTACGACGAATGCCCGCGGGCGCGCATCGCGCCCATGGGCCTCGAGTTCGGCACCATCCCCGCCGACGACATGCTGCTGCGCCTGAGCGCCGACACCTGGCTGCGCCGCCATCCGGAAGCGCCCGAATCGCAGCGGCGCGAGATCCGCCAGCAGCTGCGCGATGCCTTCTACTGCGACAACGACGAGTGGAAGGGCATGGTGCTGGGGCAGACGCGCGTGGTGCTGCTGCAGACCTTGCAGGGCTTGCGCGAGGCCTGATCGCTCAAGCAGTCTGGAGCCGCTCCAGGTCGGCGATCAGCGCCGGCCCCGTCGGCTGCCATCCCAGGGTCTCGCGCGTCCACGCGCTCGACGCGGGCAGGTCCATCCCCGCGAACATCGCGAGCCAGCCGAAGAAGCCCGGTGCCTCATCGGGCGCGAGCGAGCGAACCGGCAGTTGCAGCCGCCGCCCGAGCGCCTCGGCGATCTCGCGCATCGCCACGCCTTCCTCGGCCACCGCGTGGTACTTCGCGCTCGGCGCGGCCTTCTCGAGCGCGAGCCTGAAGAGCCGCGCCACGTCGAGCACATGCGCCGCGGGCCAGCGGTTGAGGCCGTCGCCGACATAGGCGCAGGCGCCCTTGGCGCGGTACATCTCGATCAGCGGGCTGATCAGGCCCTGGCGCACCGTGTCGTGCACCTGCGGCAGCCGCACGATCGACACGTTCACGCCATGCGCCTTGGCGGCGGCATTGGCTGCTTCTTCCGAGGCCGCGCGCGGATGCGTGTCGGCGCCCACGGTCGGATGGTCTTCCTTCGCCGGCTGGCCCGCCACCGTGTTGGCGATGCCGGTGCCGGAGGTCACGACCAGCGGCAGATCGGAACCCGCGAGCGCCGAGGCCAGCGCATCGATGACCCGGCGGTCGTCCTCGCAGTTCTGCACGAAGCGCGAGAAGTCGTGGTTGAAGGCCAGGTGGATCACGCCATCGGCGCGCTCCGCGCCGGCGCGCAGGCTGCCGGCGTCCTCCAGGGTGCCGTGCAGCACCTCGGCGCCGGCGGCCTTCAAGGCGGCCGCCTTCTCCTGTGAACGGCTCAGGCCGATCACCTGGTGGCCGGCCGCCACCAGTTCCTTGACGACGGGCAGGCCGATGAAACCGGTCGCGCCGGTGACGAACACTCGCATGGGAAAGATCTCCAGGTTGGGTTGGAGGCCAGTCTCGGACCGCGAGCCATCCCGGTAAAGTAGTGACGTTATCGTGGTATGGCGGTTAACAGCATGAGCGCAATGGCAAACGGCAATCCGGCAGACGGCAATGCCCTGGGCAACTACCTGAAGGATCGCCGTGCCCGGCTCGATCCAACGGTCTTCGGCTATTCGACGGACCGTCGTCGCACGCCCGGCCTGCGCCGCGAGGAGGTCGCGCAGCGCGCCCACATCAGCGCCACCTGGTACACCTGGCTCGAGCAGGGCCGTGGCGGCGCGCCCTCGGCCGAGGTGCTCGAGCGCATCGCCCAGGCGCTGGTGCTCACCGAGATCGAGCGCGAGCACCTCTACCTGCTGGGCCTGGGCCGCCCGCCCGAGGTGCGCTATCGCCAGCCCGAGGGCGTCACGCCGCGGCTGCAGCGCGTGCTCGATGCCCTGCATCCCTGTCCCGCGCTGATGCGCACCGCGACCTGGGACGTGGTGGCGTGGAACCGAGCCTCGAGCGTGATGCTGGTGGACTACGGCCTGCTGCCGCCCGGGCAGCGCAACATCCTGCGCTTCATCTTCCTCGACCCGCGCGCCCGCGCCGCGCAGTACGACTGGCAGAGCGTGGCGCGCTTCGCGCTCGGTGCCTTCCGCGCCGACGCCACCCGCGCCGGCGCCGCGGCGCTGGTGCAGCCGCTGGTCGACGAGCTCTGCCGGCTGAGCCCCGAGTTCGACGCGATGTGGCGCGACAACGACGTGGTCGGCGTGCACGGCGAAACGGTCAAGCACATCCGCCATCCGGTGCTCGGGCCGCTGGCCTTCGAGTACTCGTCGTTCGCGGTCGATGGGCGGCCGGACCTCAGCCTGGTGGTCTACAACCCGACGACGCCGGGGGATGCGCAGAGGATCGGGGCGTTGGTCTGAAGGGGCGGCTTCATCTCGCGGCTGCCGCGCGAGCCTTCCTGCGCGGCGGCTGCGTGTCCTGCAAGGCCTGCTCGACGGCCTCGCGCACGAAGGCCGTGAAGCTGCGCACCAGGGGCCGGATCATGCTGCGGTGGGGCAGCACCGCGTAGATCGTCTTGGCGCGCAGCGGGTTCCTGGGCAGCACCTCCACGAGCGTGCCGCGCGCCAGGTGCTCGGCCACATGGAAGCGGTAGAAGTTTCCGATGCCCGCGCCCGCCACGCAGGCGCTGCGCAGCGCGTCTCCGTTGTCGGACAGCAGCACGGCCTGCGGCCGGATCGATTGCCACTGGCCCTTGACCTCCAGGTGCCAAGTCTCGGCGACCTCCGAGAAGCGCGGGCAGAGGCAGCGATGCCGCGCGAGATCGTCGACCGAGCGCGGCGTGCCGTGCGACTTCAGGTAGTGGGGCGATGCGCACAGGACCTGCGGGCTCTGGGCCAGCACCAGCTGCGCCTGCTTGGTCGGCAGCTCCTCGCCGATGAACAGCGCGAGGTCGACCCGTTCGCGCACGAGATCGGGCACGTTGCTGTTGACCACGAGGTCCACCGTGGCACCGGGATGGCTCTCGAGGAATTTGGGCAGGGCCGGCGCGACGACCGCGGAGGCGAAGGAGGGCGGCGCCGTCACGCGCAGGTGGCCGCCGGCGGCCTGCTCGCCCGCGATGCCGGCCACGGCGCCCTCGAGCTGTTCGAGGATGTCGACGCAGCGCGCGTAGAAGGCTTCGCCCGCATCGGTGACGCTGATGCGCCGCGTGGTGCGGTGAACCAGCGCGGCGCCGGTCGCGCGCTCGAGCAGTTGCAGGTGCTTGGTGACCGAGGACGGCGCCATGCGCAGCTGGCGTGCGGCGGTCGTGAAGCTGTTGGCGTTCACCACCGCCACGAAGCAGCGCAGCGACAGCACGCTGGCCTGGTTCAGGAAGTCGGGCATGCCCGATCATTGCATCGAATCTGGAAAAAGTATCTTCTTTCGTTTCCATATTGTGCGTAGCGATCCCGATGCCGATCATTGCGTCAGCTTCCCCGCGATACCGAAGGAGACAAGAGATTGAACCCCCACCGCGCATGCGCGTCCGGCCGATGAGCCGCTCGATCACGCTCACGTTCGACAACGGCCCGGCCTCGGCCGTGACGCCGCACGTGCTGGACGTGCTGGCGCGCCATGGCATCCGTGCGACCTTCTTCGTGCTCGGCCAGAACCTGGCCTCGAAGGAAGGCCGTGCGCTCGCCTGCCGGGCGAGGGACGAAGGCCACTGGATCGGCAACCACACCTACACGCACGATGTCCCGCTCGGCGCATCGTCCGACCCGTTCGCGCCGCAGCAGGAGATCGGCCGCACGCAGGCCCTGATCGGCGAGCTCTCGCATCCCGACAGGCTGTTCCGTCCCTTCGGTGGCGGCGGCGTCCTCGGTCCCCATCTGCTGAGCCGCGCGGCGCTCGCGTTCCTGCGCGAGGGGCGATTCACCTGCGTGCTCTGGAACTCGATCCCGCGCGACTGGGACGACCCCGAAGGCTGGCCGCGGACGGCGCTCGCGCAGGCACGCGGGCAGGACTGGACCCTCAGCGTGCTGCACGACTACGAGACGGGCGCGATGACGCAGCTGGAGCCGTACATCGAGCAGGCCCTGGCCGAAGGCTTCCGCTTCCGGCAGGAGTTTCCGCCGGACTGCGTGCCGCTGGTGCGGGGCATGCCCGTGCATCCCATGGAGGCCTTCGTGTCGAACGGCCAGCCCTCTTCATTTCCCCAGGAGACATGACATGCAGAACGAACCCTCGAAGACCGGCGCGGTCATCGTCACGCCCGAGGAGGCCGAGGCGATCCGGCCCTTTGGCCTCGACATGCAGGTGCTGCTCGGCAGCGAACAGACGGGCGGCAGGCTCTCGGTGATCATGGCCTGCCACCGGCCCGGCGAGGGCCCGCCCGACCATCTGCACTTCACGCAGGAAGAGTGCTTCTTCATCGTCGAAGGCACCTACGAAGTGACCGCCGGCGACACCACGCGCACGGTGGGCGCCGGCGCCATCGTCTATCTGCCGCGCGGCGTCGTCCATCGCTTCCGGAACGTCGGAACCACCACGGCGCGCATGCTCGACTGGAGCGTGCCGGGCGGGCAGGACCGCTACTTCAGGGAGATCTCCGCGCTGGCGGGCCCCGGCTTCTCGGGCGAGAAGGTCGCGCTGATCAGCGAGAAGCACGACACCAACTTCCCCGCGCCGCACTGACGCGACCCGCGTCGTCCCTGCAGCGATGCCAGGCCTCGCGCCGGCACCGCGGGGACACGCACGCCTCGAGAAAAGGACCACCGATGATCGTCGAACAACGCACCTACCGCGTGCGCGCGGGCACCGTGCGCGACTACCTCCACACCTACGAGCACGAGGGTGGACTGGCGCTGCAGCGCCAGCACCTGGGCCGCATGGTCGGCTACTTCCACACCGAGTTCGGACCGCTCAACGAGATCGTCCACCTGTGGGCCTACGACGACCTCGCGGACCGCGACCGGCGCCGCGCCGCCCTGTCGGCCGATCCGCAGTGGCAGGCGTACGCGCCGAAGATCTTCCGCTTCATCGAGACGCAGGAGTCGAAGCTCCTGAAACCCGCGGCATTCAGCCCGAGCTATTGAGCGGCCACCAGAGCCCAGGAGACAGACATGAGCCATTCCTATTCCCATCCTCTTTCCATTCGCAGGCTGCTGGCCGCGAGCGTGCTCGCGCTGGCGAGCGTCGCGGCCACCGCCCAGGCGAACTGGCCGATGCGGCCCATCCGCATCGTCATCGGCTTGCCCGCCGGCCTGGCCGCGGACGTCATCGCGCGCATGTACGGCGAGAAGCTGTCGAAGGCGCTCGGGCAGCCGGTGGTCGTCGACAACAAGCCCGGCGCCACCGGCAACATCGCGCAGGACACGGTGGCCAAGGCGCCGGCCGACGGCTACACGCTGCTCTACGCGGTCTCGAATTCCTTCGTGAGCAACCCCCACGCCTTCGCCCGGCTGCCCTTCGATGTCGACAAGGACTTCGCGCCCGTCGCGCAGACGGTGCGCAACGGCCTGTACCTCGTGACCGCCAAGGACTTCCCGGCCAGGACGCTGCAGGAAGCGATGGCGCTGGCACGCGCGGCGCCCGGCAGGTACAGCTATGCCTCGTACGGGCTCGGTGGCTTTCCGCATCTGGTCATGGAGCTGGTGCTTGCGCAGGAGAAGGTCGAGATGCTCCACGTGCCCTACAAGGGCGGCGCGCTCACAGACGTGGCGGCCGGCACCGTTCCGCTGGTCTGGGAGCCCGCCGCGAATGCCATCCCCTTCATGAAGGAGGGCCGTGTGCGGGCCCTCGCGGTCTGGGGCTACGGCCAGCGAAACCCCGCGACGCCCGAGGTGCCGAACATTGCCGAGCTCGTGCCCGGTGCCGACGTCGCGAGCTTCCAGGGCTTCTGGGCGCCCGCGAAGACACCGCGCGAGATCGTCGTCCGCCTGAACGAGGAGATCACCCGGGCGAGCCGCGATCCCGCGCTGATCGAGAAGCTCCGGCTCGCCTATGCCGAGTCCGTGGTCTCGACGCCCGAGCAGATGGCGGCGGAGGTCCGGCGCGAGTCGGTGCGCTGGCGCCAGCTGATCCGCGACAAGAACATCCGCCTCGATTGAGCGAACGGCCCGGTCGCTAGGTCTGCACGTACCCCACGCCCTTCGCGCTCGGCGCCGGCAGTGTCTCGCCCATCATCTCGCGCACGCTCGCCTCGATGGTGTGCGACATCGCATCGAGCGCGAGGTCGTTGGGCTCCATGCCGAAGGGTTCCTCGATCTCCGCGCCGAGCGCCTCGAGCGCGAAGAAGGTGTAGGCGATGAAGGCCACCACCACCGGTGTCATCGCGCCGATCGCATCGACCAGCCCGAAGGGCAGCAGCACGCAATAGAGGTAGATGGTGCGGTGGATGATGACCGCATAGGTGAACGGGATCGGCGTACCCGCGATGCGCTCACAGCCGCCGAGCGCCTCGGTGAGCCGGCCCAGCGGCAGCTCGATGGCCTGCGCGAGCTCGGGCGCGAGCCGGCCCTGCAGGCGCTGCGCCTGCAGCCATTCGCCGACCATCAGCAGCAGCACGGCGGGCTTGAAGCGCACCGTTCGCAGGCGTGCGCGGTCTTCTTCCGGCAGCAGGCGCGCGAGGTCGGCCGAGGCATCGGTGCCGCGCAGCTGATGCCGCAGCGCATGCACGAAGGCGATGAGCCGCGCGACCGGCAGCGCGATGCCGTCGCGCGAAGGCAGCAGCGTGATCAGCTGGCGCACCAGCGTGCGCGTTTCGTTGAGCAGCGTGCCCCAGAGCGTGCGTGCCTCCCAGTAGCGCGCATAGCTCGTGCCGTTGCGAAAGCCCAGGAAGATCGCGAGCGTGAGGCCGATCAGCGAGAAGGGCACGAAGTTCAGCGGCACCTTCCACTGGAACAGCCGGCCATGCAGCACGGTCACGAGGATCGCGAAGCCGGTGGTCCACAGCAGCTGCGGCACGATCGACGACAGCACCGAGCCGTGCCAGACGAACAGCATGCGCAGCCAGTGGGGACGGGGGCGGACGATCATGGGCGGCCATTATCGCCAGCGCTGCGGCCCGTGCGGCCCGTGCGTCGTCGGCCTACAGGCGGCCCGCGCGGTGTTTGCAAGAATGCACCCGGCGATCTGTTCGTCGACCGATGAATGAACCAGGAGGAAGATACGCATGCCACACCGTCTCTCATGGCCGGTTTCCGGCCTCGCCCTGCTCGGCGCTCTCGTGGCCTTCCAGGCCCGCGCGCAAAGCGATGCCCAGGTCTATGACAACGCGATCGAGCGGGCAGCGCTCGTGTGTCCGGGCCACTCCGCCGAGCGCACCCGGACCGGCATCCGCGCCGTGGGCGTCGGTGCCCTGCGCGTGCTCGCGCAACGCCGCATCACGATGTGCCCCGACCGCCGCCTCGATGCCGCCACGCCGGTGGTCTGGTATGGCCGCGCGGGCGTCTTCGCGTGGAATCCCGAGGTCAAGGAAGCCGTGGCGCTGGTCGCGTCCAGGGTCGATGCGATGACGCGCAAGGACGAGTTCCCGGCCGACACGCTGGTGTGGAAGGCCGACGGCAGCGAGGCCAAGGGCGTGACGGTGCCGATGTTCGAGCGCAGGGCGCGGCCGGCGGGGGGCTGAGGAACCGGTCGCTCTCGACTCGCTTCACTTCGTGCGGCGGCGGTCGAAGAAGGCCTGCCGCCAGGGCATGACGCGCACCGAGGCGAACAGGCCCCCCTGCGCGAAGGGGTCGTCGCCGATGAAGCGTTCCGCGTCCGCGCGGTCGTCGGCGTCCACGATGATCAGCGCGCCGATCGCGCGGCCGTCCTCGTCGAGCACCGCACCGCCGGCCAGCATGCGCTGCTGCCGCTCGCTCAGGTAGTCGAGGTGCGCCGGCTTGAGCGATTCGCGCAGCGCCTGCGCGTCGGGCTGGTCGAGTGCGAGGATGACGTAGGGCATGCGGCGCTCCGGTTCAGCTCGGCGTGATGCCGGCCTTGGCGATGATCTCGCCCCAGGTCTTCATCTCGCGCGCGATGAAGGCCTGGAACTCCGCGGGCGTGCTGCCCACCGGCTCGGCGCCGTTGACCGTCAGCGCCTCGCGCGTGGCACGGGTCTGCAGGGCCTTGCGCACCTCGGCGCTCAGGCGTTCCACGATGGCCGCGTCGGTGCCCGCGGGCGCGAGCACGCCGGTCCAGGCGCTGACGTCGAAGGGCTTGCCCGTGGCCTCGGCGACGGTACGCACCTCGGGCAGCGAGGGCGAGCGCCGCGCGGTCGACGCGGCCAGCGCGCGCAGCTTTCCCGACTTCACGAGCGGCGCCGCCGCGACCACGTTCGCGAACATCAGGTCGACGTGGCCGCCCATCAGGTCGGCCAGCGCCGGGCCGGTGCCCTTGTAGGGCACGTGCGTCATCGTCACGCCCGACTGCAGCGCCAGCAGCTCCATCGACAGGTGGTCGGCCGTGCCGCTGCCGGTGGATGCGAAGGACAGCCGCTTCGAGCGCGCCGCCGCGAGCGCGTCGTCGAAGGACTGGATCGACGAGGTGGACGAGGCCACCATGATGAACGGCGACTGCACCGCGAGGCCGATCGGCGCGAAGGCCTTCGCGGTGTCGAAGGGCATGCTCTTCATCATCCACGGGTTGGTGGCATGCGGCACGCTCGCGACCAGCAGCGTGTAGCCGTCGGGCGCTGCCTTGGCCACCAGCTCCGAGCCGATCAAGGTGCTGGCACCGGGCTTGTTGTCGACGAAGAAGGACTGGCCCATCGACTCCGACAGCCCCATCGCGATCGCGCGCGCCACCACGTCGGTGCCGCCACCCGCGGTGAATGGGACGACCACGCGCACCTGCCGGCTCGGATAGGGCGCCGCGGCGCGTGCCGGCGGCAGGGCGGCGGCGGCGCAGGCGCCGGCCAGGGTGGCGATGAATTCGCGGCGGATCATGGGAGTCTCCAGGGGTGTTCTAGTGCGCGTGCTCGGGGCTACGCGTTGAAATGCAGCCGCAGGCCCGGCTCGGGCCAGGGCAGCGAGGCGAGCTGCCCGGTGCCCGACAGCGTGACGTAGGCGGTCTGCATGGCCGGCCCGCCGAAGCAGAGGTTGGTGACGTAGCTGTCGGGAAAGACCAGCTGCCGCAGCAGCGCGCCGTCGGGCGCGATGACCGAGACCGCGCCGGTGATCAGCGTGGCGACGCAGATGTTGCCGCCGGCCTCGAGCGCGAGGCTGTCGAAGCGCTGGAAGCCCGGCAGTCCGCAGACGATGCGCCCGCCATGCGGCGAGGGAAAGGGATGCTTTCGCACCGTGCCGGGCTCGACGATGTCGAAGGCCCACAGCCGTGCCGTCTCGGTCTCGGCCACGTAGAGCACGCGCGCGTCGGGCGAGAGGCCGATGCCGTTCGCCGACAGCAGCGGATAGGCCACCTCGACGATGCGCGAGCCGTCGGGCAGCGCGTAGTAGACGCCGCCGTAGTCGCGCAGCCGCGCATGCTTCTTGCCGAAGTCGGTGAAGTAGAAGCCGCCGTGCGCATCGAACACGAGGTCGTTGGGCGACGACAGCCGATGGCCGTCGCAATGCGTGTAGAGCAGCGTGTGCTCGCCCGTGCGCAGGTCGAAGCGGCGGATGCTGCCGCCCTCGTAGTCGGCCGCGGGCCCGGTCGAGGTGAAGCGGCCCGGCACATAGGCGCTGCCGCCGTTGTCGCAGACGTAGAGCGCGCCGTCGGGCCCGATCGCCGCGCCGTTCGGACCGCCGCCGCAGTCGGCGACCACGTGGCGCTCGCCATCGGGCGAGATCCGCACGACGAGGCCCGCGCGCATCTCGACCAGCAGCACCGAGCCATCGGCCAGCGCCACCGGCCCTTCAGGAAATTGCAGACCCTCGGCCAGAATCCTCATGCGTTCCTTCATGCCGCTTTCGATGCCATGCGGCTCGAAAGGGGCTTGTCTCTCAATGATTCGAGCGCTGAAGATACGTGAGCGGCCGTGGCGGCTCAATCACAATTAACTCATGCGAGAAATGATCAAAAGTCATTGCTCGCGGGCGCGAGTCGGGGCGCTCGGACGGCGCGTTCAGGCGGCGCGGATCCAGCGGCCGGACGCGGGGTCCGGCGTCGCCGCTTCGCCATTCACCAGCACCTGCTCTTCCGTCAGCCGCGATGCGGTCGAGGGATCGACGTCGAAGCGGATCTGCATCGCGCGGACCAGCGCCTCGTCCTCGATCGGCAGCTCCCAGGTCAGGAACACCTGCAGGGTGTCGCGCTCCGCGCCGAAGTCCGCCGCATCGAAGCCCTTGCCATCGCGCCGGATCACGGCATGCGGCTGGCAGGTGTCGAACAGCATGACCGTGCCGCGTGCGAGCGGAAGGCGCACGCCGGCCGAGGGAAAGTGCACGTCGAGGCCGAGGTCCTCGCCGAGGAAGAGATTGCAGAAGGCCGCGCCGCCGTACTGCGCGCCGTCGTGGTGGTAGCGCGCGCCACGGCAAGCCATCAGTGCCACGTCGGCATTGCCCGGCAGGCCGGGCAGACCCTGCGTGCGCGCCCAGTCGGCCACCGCCTGCACGCACTGGCCGTACGCGGGCCAGCGCGTTCTCGCGCGTGCCAGCGACAGGGGCTCGACGTCGCCGGGCTCGAGCATCAGCTGCGTGCTCGCGTCGCGCCGCCAGTCGGCCACCAGCCGCGCCGGTGGCTCGGGAATCTCCAGCCTCGACGCGAGCACGACCGGGCTCACGCTGCGGCTGCGCAAGGCATCGCCGCGCCAGAAGTACGAGGTCAGGCGCTCAGGCATGGCGAGATGGGAAGGGACGGGAGCCATCGGCCGGCAGTGTAGGGCTCGATGGATTGAGGGGCCGCCGCCTTCAAGGTCGTTCGGCGCGCCACCAGGCCAGCACGGCGCCGAGCAACACCAACACGGCCAGCACCGCGGGCACGGCGGCGATCGCATCGCGGAACGCCTCGACCGCTGCCGCGCCGCCCGAGGCCAGCGCGCCGAACTGCCCGGCCGCCACGGCATTGAGCACCTCGCGCGGCACCGGCTCGCCGATGGCCGCCGCGAGCCGCGGCGCCAGGGCCTGCACCAGCACCGCGCCCGGCACGATGGCGCCGAGCGCGTCGCCGAGCAGCCGCAGCACGTTGAAGGCGGCGGATCCGGTGCCGGCCAGCGCGTTCGGCAGGCTGGCCATCGCGAGGTAGTCGAGCAGGCCGTAGAGACAGCCGGCGCCGCTGCCGCAGATGGCGAGCGCCAGCCACTCGAGCGCCGCGGGACGCGAGAGATCGGTCCACGCCAGATACAACAGGCCCAGGCCGGCCGCCATCGCGAGGCAGCCGCCGACCAGCACGGCCCGCGTGCCGATGCGCACGGCCAGGCGCGAGGCGAGGGCCGGCATCACCATCGCGGGCATCAGCAGCGCGAGCAGGGTGCGTCCCGCGCGGTCCGCGTCGTGGCCGCGCGCGGCCTGCTGGTGCAGCGGCACGTAGATGAACATCGCGACCCACACCGTGGTGAACAGCAAGGTCAGCAGGCAGGCGAACACGAAGCCGCGGTTGCGCAGCAGCGCGGGCGGCAGCAGCGGTGCCGGATGCCGGCGCTGCGAGCGCGCGAACAGCGATCCCGCGACCAGCGCGAGCGCCAGGCAGGCGAGCACGGCGCTCGCGCCCCAGCCGTGCTCGGCACCGAGGATGCCGAAGGCCATCGCGGCCGCGATGGCCGTGAAGCCCAGCACGGCGCCCACGAGATCGAAGCGCGCGCCCGCCGGCCGGGCCGCATGGCCGCGGAAATTCCACAGCGCCAACGCGAGCGCGGCCAGCACCAGCGGCAGATGGATCGCGAGCGCCGCGCGCCAGCCGCCCCGCGCGGCCGCAGCGCCCGACAGCAGCGCACCCAGCGTGAGTCCGACACCGCCGCAGCTGCCGAGCCAGCCGAAGGCGCGCTTGCGTTCGGCCTCGCCATGGAACACGGCCGTGAGCGCGGCCGGGCCGCTGGCCGCGAGCAGTGCGCCGCCGGCGCCCTGCAGGAAGCGCGCGACCAGCAGCCATTCGGTGCGCGCGGCCAGCACGGCCATCAGCGTGAAGGTGCTGAAGATCGCGCCGCCCGCGATGAAGCTGCGGCGCTGGCCGATGCGGTCGGCGAGCGCACCGGCCGGCAGCAGGAAGGCGGCGAAGCTCAGCACGAACAGGTTGAGCACCCATTGCAGCGCGCCGAAGCCGATGCCGAAGGCCGCGCCGATCGGCACCAGCGCCACGCCCGCGGCCGTGATCGACATCGCGATCGCGGCCATCGAGAGGCAGGCCGCAGCCAGGGTGGCGCCGCGCGTGGCGGCATCGGCCGGCGTCGGGGTGGTGAGAATGGAGGTCGGCATCGGCACGCGCATCGTCAAACCGCCCAGGCTACGCAATCGCGGCCGCGGCCGCGATACCGGCGCTGGCACGCCGCGTTGCAGCCGTGGAACGCGGCGGTGCGCCACGCTCGAGGGAAACGCAAGAAAGGCATCGACAGCATGGTGGAAGACCTCAACGACCTGCTCCTGTTCGCCCGCGTGGTCGAGGCGGGCGGCTTCTCGGCGGCCGAGCGCGAGACCGGCACGCCCAAGTCGCGCCTGAGCCGGCGCGTGGGCGCGCTCGAGAAGCAGCTCGGCGTGCGGCTGATCCAGCGCTCGGCGCACCGCTTCCAGGTCACCGACGTGGGCGAGCGCGTCTACCGCCACGCGCGCAGCATGGCCGACGAAGCGCAGGCGGTGCGCGCCACCGTCGACGAGACGCTCGGCGAACCCGCGGGGCCGGTGCGCATCAGCGCCTCGCCGGTGTCGGGCGAGCTGTTGCTCGGCGGCTGGCTCGGCGAGTTCAGCCTGCGGCATCCGAAGGTGCGCATCACGCTCGACCTGTCGAACCGCTTCGTCGACCTGCTGGGCGAGCGCATCGACCTCGCGATCCGTTATGCGAGCCAGCCGCTGGCCTCGGCCGACATCGTCGCGCGGCCGATCGGCGTGGGGCGCATGGAATTGGTGGGCGCGCCCTCGCTGCTGGCGGCGCACGGCGAGCCCACCGAGCCGGCCGACCTGCATCGCTTTCCCGCGCTGGGCCAGGGCGGCGGGCCCGACAGCGTGCGGCCCTGGGCGCTGGTCGATGGCGATGGCCGGACGCTGCTGCACCATCCGCAGCCGCTCTTGATCAGCGACAACTACCAGGCTCTGCGCGAGGCCGCGCTGCGCGGCGCGGGCCTGGTGCAGCTGCCGATCGAGGCCTGCCGCGATGCGCTGGCCGACGGCCGGCTGCGCCGCGTGCTGCCGGCCTGGCCTTCGCTGGCCACGCAGGCCTACGTGCTGTACCCGAGCCGCAAGGGCATGAGCTCCGCGGTGCGCGCCGTGCTGGCCCTGCTCGAGACCAAGTACCGCGAACTCGAGCCACCCGGCGCGGCTTGAGAGGGCGCGCGCCGCCGCTGGCGTTGCAGCGGCGGCAACGCCCCGTTGCGCCCGCACGGCTCGTGCAACGCGCCGCGCGGCCCTACCTTCGAAGCTTCCTTGTCATCCCTGTTCGCAGAGAAAGAAGCTTCCCATGAACACACCGAACCAGAAGATCGCCGTCGTTTCCGGCGGCTCGCGCGGCATCGGCGCCGCCGTGGCGCGCCGCCTCGCGCGCGACGGCATCACCGTCGCGCTGCTGCACCGGAGCAATGCCGCCGCGGCCGAGGCCGTGGTGCGCGGCATCGTCGCTGAGGGCGGGCGCGCGTCCGCGTTCCAGGCCGACGTCACCGACGAGGCCGCGGCGAACGCCGCCGTGGCCGCCATCGCCGAGGCCTACGGCCACATCGACATCCTCGTGCATGCGGCCGGCACCTTCGTCGCGGCGCCGGTGGGCGAGCTCACGCGCGCGATGTTCGTCGAGCAGATGGACACCCATGCCTGGAGCACCATCGTGCTGACGCAGGCCGTGCTGCCGCATATCCCGAAGGCGGGCGGCGCCATCGTCAACGTGTCGACCGACCTGGTCCACATCCCCGGCGGCGGCACCGCGCTGTACTCCGCGGCCAAGGGCGCGGTCGAGGTGCTGACCAAGGGCTTCGCGATGGAGCTCGGCGCGCGCAACATCCGCGTCAACGCGGTGGCGCCCGCGATCACGCGCACCGACATGACCTCGGGCATCCCGGCCGATCACCTGCGCGAGGAGACCGCGCTCACGCCGCTGGGCCGGCTGGCCGAGCCCGAGGACATCGCCGACGTGGTGGCGTTCCTCGCATCGAACGATGCGCGCTGGGTGACGGGGCGCACGGTGCTGACGGACGGCGGGCGGATCTAGGCTTCAGCGCTCCAGCAGCAATTGGTCGAGCCTCGGCGACTGCGTGCTGTCCAGCGAGGCCGACCAGGCCTCGAGCTGGTCGAGCACGCGCTTGAGGCGCTGTCCCGCCTCGCTGAGGCCGTACAGCGCATGCGCACCGCCCGCCTCGTCGTCATGCCGCTGCACCAGCCGCGCCGCCGCGAGTTCGGCGAGCCGCTCGCCGAGCACCTTGGCGGACACGCCCGGCAGCCGGCGCGCGAGCTCGCCATGCCGCAGCGGCGCCGCGGCGAGGTGCCAGAGGATCAGTGCGCTCCAGCGATGGCCCAGCAGCGCGAGCCAGTGCTCGACCGGGCATTCGGCGGGCAGGCGCGGCTGCGGTGGCGTCGGGGCGCGGGCGCCGTGGATCTCTTCGACGACGGGTGCGGTTTCCATTTGGTAAGTCTCGTCGGGCAATGCTCGAATGATGCCCGTCATCGAGGAGCATCGACATGCCTGCCGTCACCCATCCCGCCGAACTCAACCCGCGCTTCGCCGCGCTCTACAACGCACGCGACCTGGCGGGCCTGCTGTCGCTCTACGAGCAGGACGCCGCGCATCACAACGCGCAGACCGCCGCGACCGACCACGGCCTCGCGGCCATCGAGGCCTCGCTGCGGGCGCTGCTCGCGCTCGGCGGCACCATGACCTCGGTCAACAACTTCTGCGTGGTCAGCGGCGAGCTCGCGCTGCTGCGCGCGGACTGGACCCTTCGCGCGGCGGACGGCGGCGTGATCGCGCAGGGCAGCTCGGCCGAGATCGCGCGGCGGCAGGACGACGGGGGCTGGAAGAGCGTGATCGATCACGCGATCGGCGCGAGCCTGGCGCGCGTGGATTGAGCCGGCACCACCGCGCATCCTCGCATCGATGGCGCGGGCCGCGCATGCATGGCCCGTGCGCCGCAAGGATGTCATCCCCGCTTCATCCGAGCTTCACACGATCCCGTTTTTCACAAGAGGGGATCAGTCTTGAAACGCATTCTGAGCGCGTCCGCATTGGCGGCCGCGATGTTGCTCGCTGCCTGCGGCGGCGGTGGTGGTTCGTCGGTGGCCTTCATTCCGCCGCCCGCATCGGGTGGCGGTGGCGATACGCCCGGCACGCCCACGGCCCAGCCGATGGATCTGACGATCCTGCACATCAACGACCACCACTCGAACCTGGACAGCAAGACCAAGACCTTGCAGCTGCGCAGCGCCAGCGGCGGCGCGCCCGGCCCGGTGCAGGTCGATGCGGGCGGTTTCCCGCGCGTCACGGCCGCGATCGAGGCGCTGGCCGCGAAATCGACCAACGTGCTCAAGCTGCATGCGGGCGATGCGCAGACCGGCACGCTCTATTTCAACCGCGCGGGCGCCGACGGCGAGGCCGATGCCGCGCTGATGAACACCGTCTGCTTCGATGCCTTCACGCTCGGCAACCACGAGTTCGACAAGGGCGACAGCGGCCTGAAGAAGTTCATCGACTTCCTGCACAAGGGCGCGTGCAAGACGCCGGTGCTGAGCGCCAACGTCAACTTCGGCGCGAGCTCCGCGCTCCACCCCTCGCGCGCGCCGGGCTACGTCAACAAGTCCATCGTCGTGCAGCGCGGCGGCCAGTCGATCGGCCTCGTGGGCCTGACGATCGCGGCCAAGACCAAGGCCTCGTCGAGCCCCGACCCCGACACCACCTTCGAGGACGAGGCCGTTGCGGCCCAGCGCGAGATCGATGCGCTGAAGGCGCGCGGCGTGAACAAGATCATCGTGATGAGCCACATCGGCTACGAGTACGACAAGACCGTGATCGCCAAGCTCAGCGGCGTGGACGTGGTGGTCGGCGGCGACTCGCACACGCTGGTCGGCCCGGCCGGGCTGACGGCCTATGGCGTGGGCTCGCCCGCGGGTGCCTATCCCACGCGCGCGACTGACAAAGATGGCAAGCCCGTCTGCCTGGTGCAGGCCTGGGAATACAGCCAGGTGGTGGGTGAGCTCAAGGTGGCCTTCGATGCGCAGGGCAACGTGACGAACTGCGCCGGCACGCCGCACGTGCTGATCGGCGACGAGTTCAAGGTCGGCAGCGCTTCCAACGCGCCGGCCGCCACGCCCGAGCAGAAGACGGCGATCCTGGCCGATGTCGCGGCCAGCGGCTTCTTGCGCGTGACCACGCCCAGCGTGCCGGCGGCGGCGGTGCTCAAGCCCTTCAAGGACAAGGTGGACGCGTTCACGAAGAGCGAGGTGGCCCTGGTGCCGACCGAGCTGTGCTCGCGCCGCGTGCCCGGCGGCGTGGGAACGGTCGACTACAGCCGTTCGAGCGTGACCTGCAATGCGCTGGGCGAGGTCAGCCTGCGCGGCGGCGACATCCAGCAGCTCGTGGCCCAGGCCTACGTCGACGTGGCCAATGCCGAGTACGGCGGTGCCGACATCTCGCTGCAGAGCGGCGGTGGCGTGCGGGTGCCGCTCAACGGCCGCGTGACCGCGGCGAACGTCATCGAGGTGCTGCCCTTCGGCAACATGCTGTTCCGTCTCGACATCACCGGCCAGGAGGTCAAGCGCATGCTCGAGGACGGCATGCAGGCGGTCTACGGTCCCGGCGGCTCGACCGGCCCGTACCCCTACACCGGCAACCTGCGCTTCGACGTGGACGCGACCAAGGCCGAGGGCAGCCGCGTCGCCAACATCGAGGTGCGCAATGCCGCGGCCAACACCTGGGGACCGCTGGACCTGGCCAAGACCTACAAGCTGTTCGTGCTGAGCTTCAACGCCACCGGCGGCGACGGCTACAAGACCCTGGCCGCCGTGCCCGCCGCGCGCCGCCTCGACATCGGCGTGCTCGACGCGGACGTGTTCCAGACCTACATCGACGGGCAGGCCAAGGACGTGGGGACGGGACTGCCGCTGCTGCGCAAGCTCGATGGAGCGCTGTACAGCACGAAGTCGTATGTGAAGCCCTGAGCGGGCCGAACCAGCGGGCCGCGGGGTGCGGCTCATCTCCCCAGCTTCGCCGCCAGCGGATGTCCATCCGCTGGCGGCGAATTCGTTTTCAATCCAAGTTGGTGCTAATTCGAACCTTATCCCTACGATTCTCATTACTTTGGTGCATAACCTTGAACTGTTTGTGCATGAGAATGCACGATTTTGGTTAGAACGCACCTTTTTGGAGACAGAGGAATGAAGCACGCCAGCGCCCAAGACTTCCTGGCCCACGTGGCCCAGCGCAATCCCGGGCAGCCCGAATACCTGCAGGCCGTGACGGAGGTCATCCAGAGCCTGTGGCCCTTCATCGCACAGCATCCGCGCTACCAGACGCAGGCGCTGCTGGAGCGGCTGGTGGAGCCCGAGCGCGTGATCACCTTCCGTGTCTGCTGGACCGACGACCACGGCGACGTGCAGGTCAACCGCGGCTACCGCATCCAGCACAGCCTGGCCATCGGCCCGTACAAGGGCGGCCTGCGTTTCCATCCGTCCGTGAACCTGTCGATCCTGAAGTTCCTGGCCTTCGAGCAGACCTTCAAGAATGCGCTGACCACGCTGCCGATGGGCGGCGGCAAGGGTGGCTCCGATTTCGATCCCAAGGGCCGCAGCCAGGGCGAGGTCATGCGCTTCTGCCAGGCCTTCGCCACCGAGCTGTTCCGCCACGTGGGCGCCTACACCGACGTGCCGGCCGGCGACATCGGCGTGGGCGGCCGCGAAGTGGGCTACCTCACCGGCATGGTCAAGAAGCTCACCAACCGCGCCGATTGCGTGTTCACCGGCAAGGGCCTCTCGTTCGGCGGCTCGCTGATCCGGCCCGAGGCCACGGGCTACGGCAACGTCTATTTCGCGCAGGAGATGCTGCAGACGCGCGGGCGCAGCTTCGAGGGCCTGCGCGTGTCGGTCTCGGGCGCGGGCAACGTCGCCCAGTACACCATCGAGAAAGCCATGGCGCTCGGGGCCAAGGTGATCACGGTGTCCGACTCCAGCGGCACCGTGGTCGACGAGTCGGGCTTCACCGCCGAGAAGCTCGCGGTGCTGATGGACGTGAAGAACCACCACTACGGCCGCGTGAGCGACTACGCCGAGCGCGTCGGCGCGAAGTTCGTCGCCGGTGCCACGCCGTGGCATGTGCCGGTGGACGTGGCGCTGCCCAGCGCGACCCAGAACGAGCTCGACGTCGAGGACGCGAAGACGCTGGTGAAGAACGGCGTGGTCTGCGTGGCCGAGGGCGCGAACATGCCCTCCACCATCGAGGCGGTCAAGGTGTTCGAGGCGGCCGACGTGCTGTATGCGCCGGGCAAGGCCAGCAATGCCGGCGGCGTCGCCACCTCGGGCCTGGAGATGAGCCAGAACGCCGCGCGCCTCTCATGGCCGCGCGAGGAGGTCGACGCGCGCCTGCTGCAGATCATGCGCAGCATCCACGAGGCCTGCCTGGCCCACGGGCGCCGCGAGGACGGCCGCGTGAGCTATGTCGACGGCGCGAACGTGGCGGGCTTCGTCAAGGTGGCGGATGCGATGTTGGCGCAGGGTGTGGTTTGAGCGCGTGATCGCGCCCTTTCGTCGTCAGGTCTTCAGGGGCCCGGCGAACCTGTAGCTGCCGAGCACCAACCCCGACGGCGTCGTCTTGCTGCCGACGAGTTCGAAGGCCCGCGCCGGCAACCCCTGCGCGAAAAGGCGCTTGCCGGTGCCCAGCAGCACCGGATAGACGATCAGCATCATCTCGTCGACCAGCCCGTGCTCGAGCAGCGTCGATGTCAGCGTGGAGCTGCCCCAGAGCACGAGGTCCGGGCCGGCGCTCGACTTGAGGCGGCCAACGCTCTCGGCGATGTCCGGCCCGAGGCCTTCGAACGGACCCCAGGCCAGGCTGTCGGGGCGATGCGTCACGACGTACTTGGTCGCCGCATTCAGGCCGTCCGCCATCGGCCCGCCCGGTGCCTTGGGCCAGTAGTCCGACCACAGGTCGTAAGTGCGGCGGCCCAGCAACAGGTCAAAGCGTTCGCCGTGCGCGGCGAGGACCTCGTCGCGGCCCTCGGGCGTGCGGTAGGGCGCGGTCCAATCGCCGTGCGGGAAGCCGTCCTCGCTGGAGGACTGGATCACGCCGTCTAGCGATACGTGTTCCATGATCTTGAGCTTTCTCATGCGGGTCTCCGTCCTGTGTGTTGGAGGTTCAGATCTGCCGTGTCGCCTTGGATTCGCGCGTGTGGTGCGTGTTGTGGATGGTAGGTCACTCCGGCGGGCTGGTACCGATGCCGCCCTTGGCGCCGCGAGCGCGCATCGTTGGGGGCGGTACCTGCGAGACGAGAACAGGGGAAGTCGTCCGCACCATGGCGAGTGCGATGGGGCTCGGCGGTCGAATCGATCCGGTATCGACGCCTTCGCGTCCGTCACTGCGAGGCAGTGACGCCGGTGTCCTTGACGATCTGCTCGTATTTCTTCATCTCGGTGTCGATGAATGAACGAAACGCGCCGCCCTGCATGGGTGTCGGGGTCAGTCCCTGGTCTTCGAGGCCTTTCACCATGGCCGGGTCCGCCAACTCCTGCATCACATCCGCCGCGATGGAGTTCGCGAGTGCGGAGGGCATCGCCTTTGGGCCGAACACGCCGAACCAGTTGGTGAGCTGAAGATTCGGCATGCCCAGTTCGGTGGTGGTCGGTACATCCGGCAGCAGCTTTTCTCTTGCCGGCCCCGCGACCGCCAAGGGCTTGAGCCTGCCTGCACGGATTTGCTGCAGCAACGGTGGCGTTGTCGCCCAGAACAGATCGATCTGCCCGCCGATCAGGTCGGCGACGGCAAGCCCCGTTCCTCGATAGGGCACGTGAGTGAGCTGCATGCCGGTCTGGCGTGCAAGCAGTTCACCGGCAATGTGCTGTTGGCCACCGGTCCCCGGCGATCCGTACGAGATCGACTGGCCGCTCCCCTTGCGCGCAATCAGTTCCTTCATGCTGCCGATCGGCGATTTGGGGCCGGCGGCGAGCACGAGGGGAGCCGAGGCGATCAGCGCGATGGGCGTAAGGTCCGTGATGGGGTCGTAGCGCATGTTCTTGAACACGAGCTTGTTCATCGAGACCTCGGGCGTGTAGCCCAGCAGCAAGGTGTAGCCATCGGGCTTCGCACGCGAGACGGCCTCCGCGCCGATCATGCCGCTCGCACCGGTCCTGTTTTCCACCACCACCTGCTGACCCCATCTGGCGCTCAGCCGGGCGCCCAGCAGCCGCGCGATGATGTCTGTCGAACCCCCTGGTGCGTAGGCCACAACCAACTTGACAGGGTTGTCGGGGAACGCAGCCGTGGAAGCCGCAGAAAGCGTTGCGACGAACACGCCGCAGACAAGAGACTTGATGGACATGGCAGCGCTCCAGGCAGGATGGAAGAACTAGGACAGGCGGATCAGGAGGACTTGCGTTTCCTTCGGCAGGTCGCGGTCCGATAAACGGGCGCGCAACGCGGCGACAGGTTCCTGGCCGATACAGGTGGTGCCTTCGACCAGGTCGTATGCCACCTTCGGCGCATGGGCTTCGAGGTACTCCGCCGCGGCCCCAGGGTCTTCGCACAGCAGGACGTAGCGGTCGGGGCCGGCGCTGAACTGCAGCGAGCCCGGGCGGGCTGTTGCCGCATCCGTCAGCGCGAAGGATTCGAAATCTGAGAACAATGCCGCGAGCATCGCGAAGGCCTGCGCGGCAGGGCGCGGATTGAAGCGCCTGTCGATGAACGCGTGGCGCGGAAAGTAGCCCCGGTCCACGTCCATGAAGGTGTCGAAGACATAGCGGATGGACGGCGAAAGCTTCGAGAGAATCATCGACTGCGCTACCTTTGCCACATTGCCACGGTCGTCGGTGCGCGCGATCGCCAGGCTCCTTCCAGACAGCTTGAGCGATACCAGCACCTGACATCGCGTGCGCTCGACGAACCGGTTCAAGGCACGGACGTTCGCGGCAAGATCCTGCTCGGCCTCGAGTCGCACGGTGATGCCGTCGAACTCTCCGGCCAGGCGACCCGCTGCCAGCCGCTCGGCATGCGCGTCGAGTTCGTCGAGCGAAAAGCCGGCGTGGACGAAATGACTGAAGTGCTTGCCGTCGTAGTGCGAGCCGTCGTAGGTCAGGATCTTGGACAGATAGAGCTTTCGTCCGGTGGCCTCGCGAAATGCGCGCCACTCGTCCTTGCGGCGCGAGAAGTTGTCGAGCGTGATGTTGACTTCGAAGGCGTCGACGCCGCAGCCTTCGACATCGGCTTCGGCCAGCGCATCGGTTTTCGGGAGCTTCAACGTGGAAACGATGTAGCGGTGGCCCAGCTTCGCCATGAGCCGCATGCGTTCCCGCGATTCCGGCTCCGCCAGGTCGAGATCCGGCACCTTTGCCAGGCGTGCGCCCATTTCCCAGAGCGCGAGCAGGGGATAGTCATTGCGCGCCCATTTGCGGCCGAACTCCTGCACCCCGCCGGTGGCCGTGATCTGCATCGATTCGGCCCATGGATGTCGCAGCTCGACGCCCACGCCATCGAAGGTCGAAGTCTTTGGATGTGCCAGGTAGCGCATGGGCATCCGTGCGGCGGGTGCGCCGAGGGCCGACTGCCGGCCCATGGTGCGGACCGAGTAAGCCACGTGGCCCGTCTCGAAGACATCGACGACAAAGTAGCCGAACTTTTCCACATCGCCCCGGCCGAACTCGTAACCCGGCGACACCTTGTAGAACTCGGTGAAATCGTGCCGCAGGAATGCGGTCGAGGGCAGCATGTAGAACTCGGCGTTACCGGTCCTGTCGTACCAGAAGTTGTGGACGTGCCCGGCGAACACGCCTTCGACATGCGGCCGCTTCATCTGCGCCAACAGCCAGCTCCGGGCCGGTTCGTCCACGTTGTCGTAGTTGCCGCGTTCGTCCTCCTTGTAGATGAACGGGGGGTAGTGCATGAACAGGAACACCCGCTTGTCGTCCGCACCATCCATCTGCGCCTCGAACCACTGCTTCTGCGCCTGCTCCTGAGGCAGGCCCGAATTGAGCAACAGCGAGTTCAAGAAGACGAAGCGAAGGTTCTCGCGGTCGAAGGCGTGGTAGTCGGCTCCGAAGGCGCCACGGTAGATGTCGAGATAGTCGCCGCACACCTGGTCGGCGGGCATCCAGTCGACGCGCTTGTCGCCAACGTCGTGATTGCCCGGTACCAGATGCAAGGGCACCTTGAGGGGGGAGGCGATGGCCTTGAATTGCGCGACCGCATCGCCGAACGTCGGCAGCGAGGGCACGGGATGGACGATGTCGCCCAAGTGGACGACGAAGGCTGGTGCCGGCGACATGGCCGCGATGTCCTGAAACACGTGGCGCGCGCGCTCGTTGGCCAGTTGGTTCGTGTGATACGGGGAACTGGAAGCGTCGTCGCGTTCGTTCACATGGGTATCCGCAACGACGGCGAAGGAGAACAGCAGCGAGCCGTGGTCCTTGAGCGCTGGCCGTGTGATCATTTTTCCTGCCTTTCGTGTGAATTCCACATAGTTGAACGATATGTGTTTTACGACCGTTTAATGGAACAAAATTATGAAAACGTGTCGATAAAATGTCAACATGGCTTCTCAACAACCCGCCAGGCGGGATCTCCCCGGTCCGGAATTCCTCGGCGACGAAGCGTTGGCCAACCATCCGCAGTTCGCTTCGACGCTGGCTTCGGGGTTGGCGGTGCTTGGCTGCTTTGCGGGGGGGGCGCTGACCCTCGGCAACAAGGACATCGCTGACAAGTTGGGACTGACGCGCCCCACCGTCTCGCGGCTCGCCTTCACGCTCATGGGGTTGGGGTACCTGCGAAAGGACTCGCAGACAGGCAAGTACTCGCTCGGGCCTGCGGTGCTGTCGCTGGGCTATCCGCTGCTGTCGCAGTTGATGATCCGGCGGGTGGCCGCGCCCGAGATGCTGGAGCTCGCGCGCTATGTGCGAGGTCCTGTGTCCGTGGGGACACGGGATCGACTACAGGTCGTCTACGTCGAAACGGTTCAAGGGTTGGACACCAACTCGACCCGTCCCGATATCGGCTCCACGCGTCCGATCTTGCGCACGGCGATGGGCAGGGCGCTGCTCTTCGCGCTCGATCCGCAAGAACGCGCCTTGGTACTGAAGCGGCTCGAGGAATCGCAGCCTGAAGACTGGACTGCGTTCTCGCAAGCGGCGGCGCAGGCCCAGGAGCAAATCGCCGCGCGAGACTTCTGCGTGGTGTCGGGCGACTGGCAACCCACGCTCGCTGCGGTGGGAGTCCCGATGCGCATGCCCGTCAATGGAATGGCACTGGCCTTCAACCTGACCGTGCCGTCCTACTCCACGGATATCGACCAGCTCGAAAGGAGCTTGGGCCCCCGCCTGGTGGATCTGGTCCGCAGCGTCGAGTCCAAGCTCGGATCGCTCGAGGCGCGGTAGCCCGCTTGTCCGGTTGCGAGCCGTCAGAAGCGCTACGAAATCCGAAGAGGAATTCCCGGAGGCCATGCTCTCATGGCGATGGGTCCGGTGAAATGTCAGGGTCGAGCGTGGCGATGCGCCGCCTTCCAGAACGCCTCGACCGCCGTGCCCATCGGCGCGCGCCCGCGGTACAGCCGCACCTGCAGCGGCACGACCCATTCCTCGCCACCGGCCTGCACCAGCGTTCCCGCCGCGATGTCCTCGTCGATCAATGTCCTCGGCAGCCACGCAATCCCCCGCCCATCGAGCGCCATGGTCCGCAGCACCGAGGCCAGGTGCGCGGTGAACACCACCTTCGGCGCCAGCGCATCGAGCCGGCGGCCCAGCACGGCCTGCGCGATCCGTCCCAGTCCCGATTCCTGGCTGTAGGCAAGCAGTGGCACGGGCGCGGCGGCGCTCTTGCCCAGCACGTGCCGCGCGCGACCCCTGGCACCGCGCGCGCTGATCGGCACCAGCGCGTCGGCGCCGATCTGCGTCGACAGCGCGTCCGAGCCATCGAGCGAGTTCGCGGCCTCGGGATGCGCATGGCTCAGCACGAACTGCACCTTGCCCTGCGACAGCAGCAGTTCGCAGCGTGGCAGCAGGTCGGACATGAGCTGCACCGGGCCCAGCGCCACGCGCGACTCGAGCGTGCGCAGCCAGCGCGGCAGGAAGGTGAACGAAAGCGCGTGCGTGGCGGCGAGTCGCAGGGTGGCGGCATCGGCTTCGTTGACGGCGCGCGCATCGGCGGGAATGCGGTCGACGCGCGCACGCAGCTCGTGCGCGACCGTGCCGAACCATTCGCCCGCGGGCGTGAGCGTGGCCGGCTGGCCGCTGCGGTCGAACAGCTCGGTGCCCAGCCACTCCTCGAGCGCGCGCACGCGGCGGCTGAAGGCCGGCTGGGTCAGGTGGCGCTCCTCGGCCGCGCGCGAGAAGTTGCCCGTTTCGGCCAGCACCAGGAAGTCGTCGAGCCAGAGGAAATTCATGGCGGTGCTTTCAAGGCATCGAAGTCTAGAAAAAGGGCATTGGCCGGATCGGCGCCGCGCGGCCACCATCGGGTCTTCCTCAGCTCCTGGAGACCTCCCGTGAAGATCGTCGAGATCCGCGAACAGACCATCCCGATCAGTTCGCCCATCCGCAATGCGTACATCGACTTTAGCAAGATGACCCTGAGCCTCGTGGCGGTGATCACCGACGTGGTCCGCGACGGCAAGCCGGTGGTCGGCTACGGCTTCAATTCGAACGGCCGCTACGGCCAGGGCACGCTGATGCGCGAGCGCTTCATTCCGCGCATTCTCGAAGCGCAGCCCGACACGCTGCTCGACGCGAGCGGCCGCAACCTCGATCCGCACAAGGTGTGGGACACGATGTTCAAGAACGAGAAGCCCGGCGGCCACGGCGAGCGCTCGGTGGCCATCGGCACCATCGACATGGCGGTGTGGGACGCGGTGGCGAAGATCGAGGGCAAGCCGCTGTTCCAGTTGCTGGCCGAGCGCTACGGCAACGGCACGCCGAACCCGAAGGTCTTCGTCTATGCGGCCGGCGGCTACTACTACCCGGGCCAGGACCACGGCAAGCTCAAGGACGAGATGCGCAGCTACATCGACCGCGGCTACACGGTGGTCAAGAAGAAGATCGGCGGCGACTCGCTCGACGAGGACCTGCGCCGCATCGACTCGATCCTCAGCGTGCTGCAGGACGGCCAGAAGCTGTGCGTGGATGCGAACGGCCGCTTCGACCTCGACACGGCGATCGCCTATGCCAAGGCGCTGTCGCAGTACGACCTGTTCTGGTACGAGGAAGCCGGCGATCCGCTCGACTTCGAACTGCAGGCCACGCTGCGCAACTACTACGCCAACCCGATGGCCACGGGCGAGAACCTGTTCTCGATGCAGGACGCGCGCAACCTGATCCGCCACGGCGGCATGCGGCCCGACCGCGACTGGCTGCAGTTCGATTGCGCGCTCAGCTACGGCCTCGTCGAGTACCTGCGCACGCTCGACATGCTCAAGCAGCACGGCTGGTCCGCGAGCCGCTGCATCCCGCATGGCGGCCACCAGATGTCGCTCAACATCGCGGCCGGGCTGGGGCTCGGCGGCAACGAGTCCTACCCCGACCTGTTCCAGCCCTTCGGCGGCTTCCCCGACGGCGTGAAGGTGGAGAACGGCCACGTCACGCTGCCGCCGCTGCCGGGCATCGGCTTCGAGGGCAAGGCCGACCTGTACGCGCGGATGCGGGCGCTGTCGGATTGAGTGTCGGACTGAGGGGGCGATCGAGCGCGCGGCCCGTGCGTCCGCTATATTCCGCCGGCCCCATCGCGGCTGGCGGGAGCGCAAGCCGTTGCGTCTCGCAACCCCTCAGGAGATCGAAGTGCATCCAAAGTTTTGCGGCCTCGTGGCCATCGTCGTGGCGCTGTCGGGCTGCAGCCTGTGGCCGAAGTCCGGCCCGTCCAAGGATGCGCCGAAGGCCGCGGCACCGAGCGAGACCTACCACTCGGACCGGCCCAAGTCCTTCACCAACACCGCGGGCGTGTCGGTGCCCGAGAACCTGATGCTGCTGTGCCAGTACCGCGTGGGCAAGACGCTGGCGGAACAGGACGAGAAGAACCGGCAGTCGACCACGCCGCAGCGGCTCGAGTACGGCACGGGCGCGAGCGCGCCGCTGAAGGCCTGCCTGTCGGCTTACGGCTACCTCGAGCGCTGAGCGCGGGACTCATCCCGCGCCGGGGCGCAGTTCGGCTGGTGCATCCGACAGCTCGCCGACCAGGAAGTCCCTGAAGCTTTCGGCCGCCGGCGACAGTGCGCGGGCCCGCGCGCAGAACAGCGACAGGTGGCGATCCACCGTCGGTGAGGTCAGCGGCCGCGACACCAGGCCGAAGGATTCGAGCATCGGCAGCACGCGGCTGGGCTGGGCCGTGATGCCGAAGCCGCCGCGCACCATGCCGAGCGCGGTGGTGATGAACGACACCTCGTGCGCCGGATGCAGCGCCAGCGCATCCGAGTGCTTGAACAGATCGGCCTGCAGCCGGTTCGTGAAGTCGGGCGTGAGGCTCACGAACGGATGCTGCAGCGCCTGCGCCCAGCTCACGCGGGCGCGCGCGGCCAGCGCATGGTCGCCCGGGCACACCAGCCGGATGCGATCGCGCATCAGGCTTTGCTGCAGCAATTCGGGCGGCGTCGGGCGCTGCGGCGCGATGCAGAGGTCGGCCTCGCCGCTCACGACCCGCGCGGTCGCCTGCTGGTTCAGCGAATCGAGCACGTAGACCGCGATCGCCGGATACCGACGGCGGTAGCGATGGATCATTTCGGGCAGCGTCGTCGCGGCATAGAGCGGCGTGCAGGCGATGCGCACCGTGCCGCGCTTCTTCTGCTCGAGGTCCTGCGTGCTCTCGAGCGCGCGCGAGAGATCGTCGAGCACCTGCCGCGCGAGCGGATAGAACTCGCTGCCCGCCAGCGCGAGGGCGGTCGACCGCGTCGTGCGGTCGAACAGTCGCACCCCCACGTTGCGTTCGAGATCGCGGATCAAGAGGCTCAGCGCCGAAGGCGTGAGATGGAGCCGGCGCGCCGCCGCGGCAAAGCTGCCGGCATCGGCGATGGCGACGAAGGCGCGCAACTGGCGCAGGGACACGTTTCCGATATTCATAAGACAAGCTCAACAGGGCCTAAAAAAGTCTAGCTTGTCTTAGCAATACCCGCTACCTACGATGCCCTTCATCCGAGACAAAAACGAAGCGATTCCACGATGCTGCGATTCGATCCCAACCTGCGGTGGCTGTTCACCGAATACCCGATGCTCGAGCGTTACGAGGCGGCCGCCAGGGCCGGCTTCCGCGGCGTCGAGGTGGCTTTTCCCTACGAGCATCCGGCGCGCGAGATCGCGGCCCGGCTCGAGGCCAACGGGCTTGCGCTGGTGCAGATCCTCTCGCCCTTCGACTGGGACGCCGGCGAGCGCGGCTACGCGGCGCTGCCGGGACTCGAGGCGCGCTTCCGGCAGAGCATCCACACCGCGATCGACTACGCGGCGCAGGTGGGCGGTCCGATGATCCACGTGATGCCCGGCAACATCGGGCCGGACATGGACCGCGCCCGCTGCATGGACCTGTTCCAGGAGAACATCGCCTGGGCCGCCGACCAGGCCCGCGCCAGTGGGCTCACGCTGATCCTCGAGCCCTGCTGCCGCGCGCGCTTTCCCGACTTCCTCTATCACCGCATCGAGGAGGGCGTGGCGGTGGTCGAGGCGCTGGGCCGCGGCAACGTGAAGCTGTGCTTCGACACCTTCCACATCCAGACCGAGCAAGGTGCCATCGCCGAACGCCTGAAGGCCGCATGGCCTCACATCGGGCACATCCAGGTCGGCAGCGTGCCGGGCCGCAACGAACCGGGCACCGGCGAGATCCGTTTCCCCTACCTGTTCGAACTGATCGAGCAGATGGGCTGGGAGGGATGGATCGGCTGCGAGTACGCGCCTTCGGGCCACACGCTAGACACCCTGCAATGGGCCGCCGATCACGGCATCCGCGATCCGCGCACGGCAGCGGCCGCGCACTGAACACAACCACGAGGAGACGACCGCGATGCTCAGCGCCGCCGACAACGACATGCTCACCCGCACCGGGGCCCAGACCCCGATGGGCCAGTTCTTCCGCCGCTTCTGGCAGCCCGTGGCGCTGTCGCGCGAACTGCCGGAGCGCGATGGCGCGCCGATGCGCGTGAACATCATGGGCGAGAGGCTGGTGGCCTTCCGCAACAGCGAGGGCGTGGTCGGACTGGTCGACGCGCGCTGCCCGCACCGCGGCGCGGACCTGTACTTCGGGCGCAACGAGAACTGCGCGATCCGCTGCGTGTTCCATGGCTGGCAGTTCGACCTGCAGGGGCGCCCGGTGGAGCTGCCCAACGTGCCGCCCGGCGCGAGCTACCACCAGACGCTGCGGCTCAAGGCCTACCCGACGCGCGAGCACGGCGGCGTGGTCTGGGCCTACATGGGACCCGATCCCTGGGAGCGCGAATTGCCCGAGCTGCCGCAGCTCGAGTTCGCGGCCTTGCCGGAGTCGCACCGCTACGTCACCAAGAAGCTGCAGGAATGCAATTGGGCGCAATCGATCGAGGGCGCGCTCGACACCTCGCACTTCTCGTTCCTGCACATGCCGGCACCGGGCGTGCCCTCGAACGCGAACCCCGATGCGCCGGCCGACGAGAAGCGCCTGCGCTGGATCCGCGAGGACCCGCTGCCGCTGTTCTCGATCCTCGAGCACGAGGTCGGCTTCGTCGTGGGCGGCGCGCGCCGTGCCGACGATGGCGTGCGCTACTGGCGCAGCGCGCAGTTCGCGCTGCCCTCGCACAGCACTACGCCCTCCACGCTGCCCGGCGAGACCCACTTCGGCTACACCTGGGTGCCGATCGACGACGAGAACTGCTGGATCTACACCTATGCGTGGAACCCGGATCGCCCGCTCGGCGAGGAGGAGCTCGCGAAGTTCAAGGAAGGCCACGGCGTGATCGCGGAGGTGGATGCGGACTTCATCCCGATCCGCAACCGCTCCAACGAATACCTGATCGACCGCGTCCACCAGAAGCACATCAGCTTCACCGGCGTGCGCGGCGTGGCCGAGCAGGACGCGATGATCCAGGACAGCCAGGGTCGCATCGCGGATCGCACGCAGGAGCACCTCTCGGCCTCCGATGCCGCCGTGGTGCGCTTTCGCCGCACCGTGCTCACGGGCGCGACGGCACTGGCGCGCGGCATTGAGCCCGAGGCGCCGCTGCGGCACGAGGCCTACCGTCTGCGCTCGGGAAGCTGGTTCGCTTCCGAGGGCGTGTCCTTCGAGCAGGTGATGCTCGAGCGCTTCGGCGACACCGTCGGCCGCATCGCGGCGGCGCCGGGCGCACCGAGCGCCGAGGAGGCCACCAGCGCGCGCTAGCTTTTTCCGCTTCCCCGTTCCCGACAAGAAATCCTGGAGACAAGACACGATGAACCCGATGAAGAAGTTCCGCTGGCCCGCCGCGCTGGCGCTCGCGGCCTGTGCGCTGCTCGGTGCCGCCACCGTCCATGCGAGCACCTACCCGTCCAGACCCATCAAGCTGATCATTCCCTACGCGGTCGGGGGCTCGACCGACCAGACGGGGCGGCTCATGGCCAAGTCGCTGTCCGAACGGCTCGGGCAGGCCGTGGTGGTCGAGAACCGCGCGGGCGCCGGCGGCACCCTGGGCCAGGACTTCGTGGCCAAGGCATCGGCCGATGGCTACACGCTGCTGTTCAGCGCCGCGGGTCCGCTCACGGTGACGCCGCACACCTATGCGAAGCTGAGCTACGACCCGGTCAAGTCCTTCGAGCCGATCGCGCTGGTGGCCACGCAACCGCTGCTGCTGGCCGTGAAGCCGGGCCTCAAGGCCGACAGCGTGGCCGAGTTGATCGCGCAGGCCAAGGCCAACCCCGGCAAGCTGTCGTATGGATCCTTCGGCAACGGCAGTGCCGCGCACCTGGCCGGGGAGTACTTCAAGACGCTGACCGGCGTGGACATGGTGCACGTGCCCTACAAGGGCAGCGGGCCCGCGCTGGTCGACCTGGTGGCGGGGCAGATCGACCTGATGTTCGACGTCTTCAGCACCTCGGCGCCGCTGGTCAAGGCCGGCAAGCTGCGCGCGCTCGCGATCACCTCCACCGAGCGCTCGCCGCAGTTCCCGCAGGTGCCGACCATGCAGCAGGCCGGCGTCGCGGGCTTCGAGGCCGGCACCTGGTTCGGGCTGCTGGCGCCGGCCGGAACGCCGCGGCCCGTCATCGACAAGCTCTCGGCCGCGGTCAACGCGGCGCTCGGCGAGAAGGAACTGCAGGAGACGCTGGCCTCGCAGGGCGCGAGCGTGCGCGGCGGCACGCCCGAGCAGTTCAGGAGCTACTTCCTGGCCGAGTACGACAAGTGGGGGCGCATCGTGAAGTCGGCCGGCGTCACGGCCGACTGAGCGCGGCCCTTCTTCCGTTTTTCTTCCACCCGCCCCTCGTCAGGGGGCCGCTTTCCGTCATGAAACTTCTGAGCTATTCCCACCAGGGACGGGCGCGCTGGGGCGCGCTCGTCGATGAACGCATCGTCGACCTGCAGGCCGCGTCGCAGGGGCGCTGCCCCACGCTGCGCAGCGCGCTCGCCCAACTGGACCTGCCCGCGATCGAGGCCTTGGCCGGGAGCGCCGTCCCCGACGTCGCGCTCGGCGAGGTGACGCTGCTGCCGGTCGTGCCCGACGCGCCGCGCATCTTCTGCATCGGCCTCAACTACGAGGAGCACCGCGTCGAGGCGCGGCGCGAGAAGACCGGCCAGCCGACCGTGTTCCTGCGCGTGGCGTCCTCCCAGGTCGGCCACGGCCAGCCGATCGTGCTGCCGCGCGAGTCCACCTGCCTCGACTACGAGGGCGAGATCGCGATCGTCATCGGCCGCGGCGGCCGGCGCATCCGCGAGCAGGATGCCTGGGCGCACGTGGCCGGCTATGCGCCCTACAACGATGCCTCGGTGCGCGACTGGCAGGCCCACACCACGCAGTGGACGCCGGGCAAGAACTTTCCCGCCACGGGCGGCTTCGGGCCCTGGATGGTCACGCGCGGCGAGATCGCCGATGGCCAGGAACTGGGTCTGGCCACGCGGCTCAACGGCGAGGTGGTGCAGCAGGCGACGACCGCTCAGCTGATCTTCCCGATGCCCACCCTGATTGCCTACATCTCGACCTTCACCGCGCTCGAGCCGGGCGACGTGATCGTGACCGGCACGCCCGGCGGCGTGGGCTTCAAGCGCCAGCCGCCGCTGTACCTGCGCGCGGGCGACGTGGTGGAGATCGAAGTGGACGGCGTGGGCATCCTGTCGAACGCCGTGCAAGCCGAATGACCGACACGCGGCCGATCGAGGCGCGCATCGCCGCGCGCGCGAGCGTGGCGCCGGACATCTGCGCCCTCGAGATCGAGGCGCGCGACGGCACGCTGCTGCCGGCCTTCGATGCCGGCGCGCACATCGACGTGCATGTCGATGGCTTCGTGCGGCAGTACTCGCTGCTCGGCGCACCGTGCGCGGCGCCCGCGCGCTATCGCATCGCGGTGCTGAAGACCGCCGCCTCGCGCGGCGGTTCCGAAGCAGTGCACGCCCGGCTGCACGCGGGCAGCGCGCTGCGGATCTCGGGACCGAGAAATCTGTTCCCGCTGCGGCCGCAAAGCCCATGGTCGCTGCTCGTCGCGGGCGGCATCGGCATCACGCCGCTGCTGAGCATGGCGGCGGCACTGCAGGCGGCCGGCGCGCCATTTGAACTGCATTACTGCGCGCGCTCGCGCGGCGCCATGGCCTTCGTCGACGAGCTGCTGCGCTCGCCGTTCGCGCACGCAGTGCACTTGCATCCGGACGACGAGGCGGCGTTCGATGCCGCGCGGGTGCTGGCCGGCAGGCCCGGCGACGCGCGGCTCTATGTCTGCGGCCCGCAGGGCTTCATGGACCATGTGCTGCGTACCGCGAAGGCCGCGGGTTGGGACGAGCGCAGGTTGCACCACGAGTCCTTCCAACCGGCGGCAGCGGCGCAAGGCGATCGCGGCTTCGAACTGGTCGCGGCGCGCAGCGGCAGGCGCATCGCCGTCGCGGCCAACGAGACGGCGCTGCAGGCGCTGCGGCGCGAAGGCATCGAGATCGCCTCGTCCTGCGAGCAAGGAGTCTGCGGAAGCTGCCTCACACCGGTGCTCGAGGGCCGGGTCGAGCACCGCGATGCCTTTCTCACGGCGCAGGAACAGGCGCTGCACGACCAGTTCCTGCCGTGCTGTTCACGCGCGCTCGGCGAGGTGTTGACGCTCGATCTCTGAGGCCGTTGCGGGGCCCGGCTTCGAGGGGCGGCGCGTCGGCACGCCATCCTAGAATCGCCGCATGGCATCTCCAGCGGCTTCTTCATGATCGGTTCCGGCGGCAAGCCCACCAGCAGGGACGTCGCGCGGCTCGCGGGGGTGTCGCAGGCGACGGTGTCGCGCGTGCTGCAGAACTCGCCGCTGGTGCAGCCGGCCACGCGCCAGGCGGTGCTCGATGCGATCGCGCAATCGGGCTACGCGCCCAACGCGGCCGCGCGCTGGATGCGCACCAAGCGCACCGGCATCATCGCGCTGGTGGTCGCCAACCTCGCGGTCAATCCGCTCTATCCGGCGATGCTGCAGTTGCTCTCGGCCGCGCTGCGCAAGCGCGGCCTCTCGGCCTCGGTCTACGAGGAAGAGGACTTCAGCGACGCGACCATGCGCGTGATGGTCGAGAGCGGCGTGGACGGCGTCATCACCACCACGGCCACCGAGGCCTCGCTGCCGCTGCTCGAGCGCATCGCCCAGAAGGTGCCGCTGGTGCTGCTGCACCGCACGGTGGGCTCCGATGCCTTCGACCAGTTCTCGAGCGACAACCGCGCGAGCGGTGCCTCGACCGCGGGCTTCTTCGTGGACCACGGGCGCACGCGGATCGGCCTGATCTCGGGCCACGACCTGCCGAGCACCTTGCGCGAGCGCGAGCAGGGCTTCGTCGAGGAGCTCGCGCGGCGCGGCGTCGCGCTGAGCCCGGGCGCGGTGGCGCGGGTGCCGAAGTTCTCCTATGCCGCGGGCCAGGACGCGGCGCGCGCGATCCTGCAGTCGGGCCGCGTCGATGCGATCTTCGGCGTCAACGACATCGTGGCGATCGGCGCGCTCGACGGCGTGCGCTCGCAGGGGCTCGCAGTGCCGCGCGATGTCTGGGTCGTGGGCCACGACGACGTGCCGATGGCCGCCTGGGACAGCATCGCGCTCACGACGGTCTCGCAGTCGCGCGAGGCGATGGTGGAGGCCGCCGTCGCGCGGCTGTGCGCGCGGCTCGACAACCAGCAGATGGAGCCGGCACGCGTGGTGCTCCCGCACGCGTTCATCGTGCGGGGCACGGCCGGCTGATCAACGCCTCGCGGCTCAGTCCAACGTGATGTTGTTCTCGTGGGCCACCTTGCCCCACTTCGCGACTTCGTTCTTCAGGTAGCTCGCGAACTCCTCGGGCGTCGAGCCGACGATGTCCGCGCCCATCGAGGTGAGCTTGGCGGCCGTCTCCGGCTGCTTGAGGATCTTCACGATCTCGGTGTTGAGCCGCGCGACGATCTCGGGCGGCAGGTTGGCCGGTCCCATCACGCCGCCCCAGGAGTTGGCCTCGAAGTTCGGGATGCCGCCTTCGGCCACCGTGGGCACGGAGGCCAGCGCCGAGGAGCGCTTGGCACCGGTCACCGCGATCGGCTTGAGCAGCCCGCTCTTGATCTGCGACATGCCACCGATCACGGTCGGGAAGATCACGCTCACGTTGCCCGCGATGGTGTCCTGGAGGCCGGGCGCATCGCCCTTGTAGGGCACGTGGACCATCTTGAAGCTCGCCATCGACTTCATCATCTCGCCCGCGAGATGGTTGGCCGATCCGTTGCCGGCCGAGGCATAGGTCAGCTTGTCGGGATGCGCCTTGGCATAGGCGATCAGCTCCTTCATCGAGTTCACCGGCATCGTCGGCTGCACCAGCACCACCAGCGGCACCACCGAGGTCAGCGTGATCGGCGTGAAGTCCTTGATCGCGTCGTAGGGCAGCTTGCGGTAGACGGCCGGATTGATCGCGTTGGGTCCGAGGTTCGCCATCAGCAGCGTGTAGCCGTCGGGCGCCGCCTTGGCCACGTATTCGAGCGCGATCAGGCCGTTGGCACCGGGCCGGTTCTCGACCACGAAGGCCTGGCCCAGCGCCTCGGTGAGCTTCACGCTAAGCAGGCGCGCGGTCACGTCGGAGGCGCCGCCGGGCGGGTAGGGCACGACGAAGCGCACGGGCTGCTTCGATGGCCAGGCCTGGGCCATTGCGGCGGCCGACACCACGAGCGAGGCCACGCACAGGCCCGCGGCGCGCAACAGGGAACGCGCCTTCATGCGGCCACCGTCGCGGTCGAGGCCGCGGGCAGCGGCAGGTCCAGCGTCGTGGTGCGCCGCAGCTCGCGCCGGTACTTCTTGTCGTCGAAGGGCCGCGCGCGGTGCATGGTGGTGCGGTTGTCCCAGATCACGAAGTCGTGCACCCGCCATTCGTGGCGGTAGATGAACTGCGGCTGCGTCGCGTGCTCGCTGAGGTCGCGCAGGATCAGCCGGCCCTCGGGCACGGCCATGTCGACGATGTGCGAGGCATGCGAGGCGAGGTAGAGCGAGCGCCGCCCGGTGCGCGGCAGGGTGCGCGCCAGCGGATGCACCGCGCCCTTGAGCCGCTGCTTCTCTTCCTCGGAGAACTCGAAGCCCATGATCTGGCGCGAGTAGGCGATCGAATGGAAGACCTGCAGCCCTTCGATGGCGGCCTTGGTCGCGTCGTCGAGCGCGTCGTAGGCGGCGCGCATGTCGGCGAACTCGGTGTCGGCCCGCACCGGCGGCACCACGCGCGCCGACAGCATCGAGTAGCGGCCGGGCGGGTTCTCGAACGAGGCGTCGGTGTGCCACAGCCGGTTGCTGATGGTGCTCATGCGCAGGCGGTGGTCGGCCGGCAGGATCTGGCCGTCGGCGCCGACGTTGGAGATGTCGGTCAGGGCCTCGTTGCCGAAGCGGTTCTTCGCGAGCACGGCGACCGAGGTCTTGCTGTGCAGCGTGCCGTCGAATCGCTCGGCGAAGGCGAGCTGCTCCTCGTTCTCGAGCGGCTGGTCGCGAAAGACCAGCACCGCGTGCTCGTCCATGCCGGCGCGCAGCTGCGCGAGCGTGTCGGGGTCGGTCAGGGTGCGCAGGCTGATGCCGGTCACCTCGGCGCCCAGCACCGAAGGGAGTTTCTGGATGTGCAGTGTCATGGTGGAGTCGTCTTTGGGTACGTATTCATGAATACGTAGTCATTTTTGGCCTCATGGCCGCGACGGCGCATCGGGGAAAGCCCGCGGCCCGGTCGAAACCCCGGGTTCAGCCTTCGGCGGCCGCCACTTCCTCGGCCATCCAGTGCTCGAAGTCGCGCACCCGCTGCGGCACCGGCCGGTCGGCGCGCCAGGCCATGAAGTAGCCGCCCTCGGTCGGCAGCCGCAGCGCGAGCGGCGCCACCAGCCGGCCGCTCGCGAGGTCGTCGCGCACGAAGGCCAGCAGGCCCATCATCACGCCCAGCCCTTCGGCCGCGGCCTGGTAGGCCATGGCGGCGTTCTCGAACTTGAGGCCGCGATGGATGTCGAGACCGCTCAGCCCCGCGGCCTCGAGCCAGGCCGGCCAGTCCTGCGGCCGGTTCAGCGAGCTCAGCAGCGCGTGCTGCGCGAGGTCGGCCGGCTGCGCGAGCGGCGGATCGCGTTGCAGCAGCGCCGGCGCGCACACCGGCAGCAGCGTCTCGCGGAACAGCAGCCGGTAGCCCGGGCCCTCGGGCGGGCTGGGCTCGGAATGGATGCTCACGTCCACGTCGTCGCGCTCGAAATCGGTCGGCTTGTGCGAGGTGGTGATCTGCACGTCGATGCGCGGATGCTTGGCATGGAAGCGCGCCAGCCGCGGAATCAGCCAGCGGATCGCGAAGGTGGGCGGCAGCTTGATGCGCAGCAGCCACTCGTCGGGGCTCTGCTGCAGCTGCCGCGTGCCGAGCTCGATCTGGTCGAAGGCCACCCGCATGCTCGCGTGGTAGCTCTGGCCCGCGGGCGTGAGCCGGATGCCATGGCGGCCGCGCTCGAACAGCTGCACCTCGAGCCAGGCCTCGAGCGTGGCGATGTGGCGGCTCACCGCGCCCTGGGTCACGCAGAGCTCGTGCGCGGCGCGCGTGAAGTTGCCGCAGCGCGCGGCGGCCTCGAAGGCGCGCAGGGCATTGAGCGGCGGCAGGCGGCGTGTCATGGGGTCTGACTTTAGCTCATGCCTGCATGCGTTAATTGTGATTGCGGCGCCTTCCTCTGCAGGCCTAGGATTCGGCCACTACAAGACAGGAGACGCGCAATGATGAAGAAACTGCATGCCTGCACGATGGCCGCGGTGCTGTTCGCGGGCTTCGGCCCCGCGCTGGCGCCGGCCCAGGACGCGGCCGCCAACTACCCCAGCCAGCCGATCAAGCTCATGGTGCCCTGGCCCGCGGGCGGCGGCGTCGACACCACGGCACGCATCGTGTCCGACATGCTCGGCCACCGGCTCGGCCATCCCTTCGTGATCGACAACCGCGCGGGCGCCGGCGGCAACATCGGCACCGAGCTCGCGGCGCGGCAGAAACCCGATGGCTACAACCTGCTGATGTCCTCGATCAGCCCGAACGCGGTCAACGCCAGCCTCTACAGCAAGCTCGGTTTCGATCCGGTCAAGGACTTCGAGCCGGTGATCTACGTGTCGGCGGTGCCGAACATCCTGGTGGTGCCCGGCGACTCGCCGTTCAAGACCGCGAAGGACGTGATCGACGCCGCGCGCGCCAATCCCGGCAAGCTCAACTACGCCTCGGGTGGCATCGGTTCCTCGCAGCACCTGGCTGCGGTGCAGTTCGCCAGCGCGGCCAAGATCGACATCGTGCACGTGCCCTACAAGGGCACGGCGCCGGCCGAGGCCGACCTCGCGGCGGGCCATGTCTCGCTGATGCTCGACACCACCACCTGCCTGCCCTTCGTCGCCAGCGGCAAGATGCGCGCGCTGGCGGTGGCCTCGAAGAAGCGCAACCCCGCGCTGCCCGACGTGCCCACCTTCGACGAGGTGGGGCTGTCGGGCGTCTATGCCTCCTCGTGGTACGGCCTGTCGGCGCCGGCCGGCACGCCCAAGGCCATCATCGCCAAGCTCAATGCAGAGGCCAACGCGGTGCTCAAGTCGCCCGAGTTCCAGAAGCGCATGCTGGCCTTCGGCGCCGAGGTCGGCGGCGGCACGCCGGAGGAGTACGGCCGCTTCATGGCCAGCGAGACCAGGCGCTATGCCGAGATCGTGCGCATCTCGGGCGTGAAGCTCGATTGAACGCCGGCCCTTTCCCTTCTTCCCACGCTCCCGACGATTCCATGTCCGCTTCCCCCGCTCCCCGCACCCTGTTCGACAAGATCTGGGAGCCGCATGTCGTGATGCAGCGCGACGACGGCCAGAGCCTGCTGTACGTCGACCGCCACCTGGTGCAGGACGGCTCCGCGCCGGCCTTCGAGATGCTGCGCCAGCGGCAACTGCCGGTGCGCCGGCCCGAGCGCGCCTTCGCCACGCCCGACCACTACGTGCCCACCGGCTCGCGCGTGCTGGCCGACATCGCCGATGCCGAGAAGCGCGCGATGGCGCAGGCGCTGCACGACGACAGCGCGGCCGCGGGCATCCGCTTCTTCGGCCTCGACGACATCCGCCAGGGCATCGTGCACGTGGTCGGTCCCGAGCAAGGCCTGAGCCTGCCGGGCAGCGTGATCGTCTGCGGCGACAGCCACACGGCCACGCACGGCGCGCTCGGCGCGCTGGCCTTCGGCATCGGCGCCTCGGAAGTGGCGCACGTGCTGGCCACGCAGACGCTGTGGCAGCGCAAGCCGCGCACGCTGCGCGTGACCATCGATGGCCGGCTCGGCGCAGGCGTGTCGGCCAAGGACATCATCCTGGCCGTGATCGCGCGCATCGGCGCCGCCGGCGGCACCGGCCACGTGATCGAGTACGCGGGCGAGGCGATCCGCGCGCTCTCGATGGCGGGCCGCATGACGGTGTGCAACATGTCGATCGAGGCCGGCGCGCGCGCGGGCATGGTGGCGCCCGACGACACCACCTTCGAATGGCTGGCCGGCCGGCCCGAGGCGCCGCGCGGCGCGGCCTGGGACGCGGCATTGGCCACCTGGCGCCGGCTGCCGAGCGACGAGGGCGCGGCCTTCGACAGCGAAGTACGGCTTTCGGCCGCCGACATCGCCCCCATGGTCACCTGGGGCAACAGCCCCGAGGACGCGCTGCCGATCACCGGCCGCGTGCCCGATCCCGCGCAGGCGACCAGCGCCGAACGCCGCGAGGCGATGCGGCGCACCTTGGACTACATGGGCCTGGCACCGGGCCAGGCGCTGACCGACCTCGCGGTCGACCGCGTCTTCATCGGCTCGTGCACCAACGGCCGCATCGAGGACATGCGCAGCGCCGCCGAGGTGGTGCGCGGCCGGCGCGTGGCCGCGGGCGTGGAAGCCTGGGTCGTGCCCGGCTCGGGGCTCGTGAAGCAGCAGGCCGAGGCCGAGGGTCTCGATGCGGTGTTCCGCGACGCCGGCCTGCAATGGCGCCATGCCGGTTGCTCGATGTGCCTGGGCACCAATGGCGACCAGGTGGCCGCGGGCCAGCGCTGCGCCTCGACCTCGAACCGCAACTTCGTCGGCCGCCAGGGGCCGGGCTCGCGCACCCACCTGATGAGCCCGGCGATGGCCGCGGCCGCCGCCATCACCGGCCGGCTGACCGACGTGCGCGCCATCCCGCCGGCGCGCTGAAGCGCCGCCGCCACGAAACCACGCCCCGAACCCATGGAAGCCTTCATCTCCCTCGACGCGGTCGCCGCGCCGCTCGCGCGCATCAATGTCGACACCGACCAGATCGTGCCCGCGCTCTACCTGCAGAAGCCGCGCTCGGACGACTTCGGCGACTACCTGTTCCACGACGTGCGCCACGATGCCGCGGGCGCGCGCCGCGGCGACTTCGTGCTCAACGACCCCGTGTATGCGCAGGCGCGCATCCTCGTGGCGGGCCGCAACTTCGGTTGCGGTTCCTCGCGCGAGCATGCGGTGTGGGCGCTGCACGACGGCGGCTTTCGCACCGTGATCGCCCCGAGCTTCGGCGATATCTTCTTCTCGAACGCGCTCAAGAACGGCCTCTTGCCCGTGCGCCTGCCCGAGGACACGGTGCAGTCGATGCTGGCCGAACTCGCCGCCGCGCCCGGCGCGCGCATGCGCGTGGACCTGCGCGCGCAGACCGTCACGCGGCCCGGCGGCGAGGTCGAGTCCTTCGCCATCGATCCCTTCGCGCGGCACTGCCTGCTCGAAGGCCTCGACGAGATCGATTACACGCTGACCCAGCGCGCGCGCATCGAGGACTTCGAGCGGCGCCGCGCCGCCGATGCCGCGCTGTCCCATTCCACCCTCTGAACAGCTAGAAAAGGTTCCCAGACATGAAGATCGCAGTGATGCCGGGCGACGGCATTGGCCCCGAGGTGACCGCCCAGGCATTGAAGGTGCTGAAGGCCGTGGTGGGCACGGCCCAGCCGCTGGAACTCGCGCATGCCGCGATCGGCCAGGCCGGCATCGACAGCGCGGGCGACCCGCTGCCCGCGGCCACCAGCGAGATCGCGCGCAAGGCCGACGCCATCCTGTTCGGCTCGGCCGGCATGCCTGGCGACGAAGCCATTCCGTTCATGATGCGGCCCGGCGCGAGCCTGCTGCGCCTGCGCAAGGAGCTGGGCCTGTTCGCGAACTTCAGGCCGGCCTTCCTGTTCCCCGAGCTGATCGGCGCCTCCACGCTCAAGCCCGAGGTGGTCGAGGGGCTCGACCTGCTGATCCTGCGCGAGCTCACGGGCGACGTCTATTTCGGCGAGCCGCGCGGCAGCGGCGTCAATGCCGCGGGCGAACGCGAGGCCTTCAACACCATGCGCTATTCCGAGCCCGAGGTCGAGCGCATCGCGCACGTGGCCTTCCGCGCGGCGCGCGCGCGCAAGGGCCGGCTGTGCTCGGTCGACAAGGCCAACGTGCTCGAGGTGATGCAGCTGTGGCGCGAGGTGGTCACGCGCGTGGGTGCCGAGTATCCCGACGTGGAGCTCACGCACTTGTTCGTCGATGCGGCGGCGATGCAGCTGATGCGCGCACCCAAGCAGTTCGACGTGATCGTCACCGGCAACATCTTCGGCGACATCCTGTCCGACGCGGCCGCGATGCTCACGGGCTCGATCGGCATGCTGCCCTCGGCCTCGATGGCGGCCGGCAGCTTCGGCCTCTATGAGCCGGTGCACGGCACCGCGCCCGACATCGCGGGGCGCAACCTCGCTAATCCGCTGGCCGCGATCCTGTCGATGGCGATGATGCTGCGTTTCTCTTTCGGGCAAGCGGCCAATGCCGATCGCGTGGAGCAGGCGGTGCGCCGCGTGCTGGCCGATGGTTTGCGCACCGGCGACATCTACCAGGCCGGCAGCACGCGCGTGGGCACCGAGGAAATGGGCGACGCGGTGGTCGCGGCCCTGGGAAAGAACTGAAGGAACCCGATGGAGGGCGGGGCGAAAGCCCTGCCTACCAGAGCTTCCACCAGCGCGGTGGCGGCTTGCGGAGTTCGAGCGGCCGGGTGTCGAGCTCCAGCCCCGCCACCGGCATCGAGGGCAGGCGCCGGCGCAGCGTGCGCTCCAGCTCATGCGCCATGCCGCGTGCCCGCGCGTCGCCGCGCAGGGCGCGACGGCGCCATTCCGCGGCCTCTGCGGCCAGTGCATCCATGTCCATGTTGCTGATCTCCACCATGGCGCGATTGTCCCGCGCCGGCGCGCCGCGCATGTAGGCGCAAGCAGTACGTCGGCGTACGAATGGATACGCAGCGCGGCCTACATCCCACATCCAGGCAACAAGAAATCCGCCGCTATGTCAAAAGACATTGCGCGCCGCCGCGAATCCGGGCCCAGTCGAAGTTCCGGTCCACCGATCCCGAGCGTGGGACACGGCCTACGCCAAGACGCGGCATCGCTTGACCGACGCCGCGTCTCTCGCGCGCTGGGCCGGGGGATACGATCCCGAATGCGAAACCAAATACTCAAAGAGGGACGGGAGTCACCGCGTGCATGATCGATGCACGCGGCGATCGGTGGTGGGACCGGGAACCGTACGAATACCGAGAGGAATCCATGAAGAACGACCATGAAGCGCTGCGCGCGACGCTGCGCGAGGAAGAGAACGACGTCATCGAGGGCTGGCTGAACGAAGCCGGGGTGAACGAGCCGGGCGCGCGCCGCGCGGCCAGGGCCGAGGGCGCCGAACTGCTGCGTCAGCTCGACGGCGTGCTGGCCGCGGGCGGCGATGCCGAGCGCTTCGAGGCCGCCGAATGGACGCCGCTGCGCGACACGCTGGCCAACCTTTCGCGCACGCGCGCGGCCAAGGGCGAATCGGCCGGCGACACCAGCCTGTTCGTGCTGGCGCTCAAGAAGCCGCTGTTCGCCGCGCTGCAGCGCCGGCTGGCGAAGGATTCCGCCGGCATGGCCTCGGCGCTGTGGGCGCTGTCGGCCGCGGTCGACAAGCTGGCGCAGCACACGGTCACCACCTTCCAGCAGGCGCGTGAGGACATCATCCGCCGCCAGCAGGAAGAGCTGCTCGAGCTCTCGACCCCGGTCGTGAAACTGTGGGAAGGCGTGCTGGCCGTGCCGATGATCGGCGTGCTCGACAGCAGCCGCACGCAGATGGTGATGGAGGCGCTGCTGCAGCGCATCGTCGAGACCGGCTCCGGCATCGCGATCATCGACATCACGGGCGTGCCCACGGTCGACACCCTGGTGGCCCAGCATCTGCTCAAGACCGTGACCGCGATCCGCCTGATGGGCGCCGACTGCATCATCAGCGGCATCCGGCCGCAGATCGCCCAGACCATCGTGCACCTGGGCATCGACCTGCAGGGCGTGCAGACCAAGGCCACGCTGGCCGATGCGCTCTCGCTGGCGCTGAAGCAGGCGGGCTGGCGCATCGAGCGCGCGGCCTGAGCGGAGTCGCCATGGACCGCATTCCCATCCTGCGCATGGGCGACATCCTGCTGGTGACCATCCAGGTCGACATGCAGGACCAGACCGCGCTGCAGCTGCAGGACGACCTGGCCGGCCAGATCGCCAAGACCGGTGCCTCGGGCGTGATGATCGACATCTCCGCGCTCGAGATCGTCGACTCCTTCGTCGGCCGCATGCTGACCAGCATCTCGGGCATCGCCCGCATCCTGTCGGCCACCACGGTGGTGGTCGGCATGCAGCCGGCGGTGGCGATCACGCTGGTGGAACTCGGGCTGTCGCTCGATGGCGTGAAGACGGCGCTCAACGTCGAGCGCGGCATGGAGATGCTGCGCCGCGCGCGCCTGGAGAACGCTCTTGGCCGCTGACCCCACGGGCACGCTGCCGCTGCTGTCCGAGCAGAACATCGTGGCCAGCCGCCAGATGGTGCGCGCGCTGTGCCAGGAGCTCAAGCTCTCGCTGGTCGATCAGACCAAGATGATCACGGCCGCCAGCGAGCTGTCGCGCAACGCGCTGATCCACGGCGGCGGTGGGCGCATGCGCTGGGAGTTCGTCGAGCGCAACGGCCGGCGCGGCCTGCTGCTGCACTTCGAGGACGAGGGCCGCGGCATCGAGGACATCGCGCTGGCGCTGACCGACGGCTGGACCAGCGGCACCGGCATGGGCCTGGGGCTGCCCGGCAGCAAGCGGCTGGTGAACGACTTCGAGATCGAATCGGCGCCCGGCGTCGGCACGCGCGTGAGCATCACCAAGTGGAAGTGATCGCGGGCTGGATCCACAAGGCGTTTCCGATCGACGATGCCAGCCGCATCGGCGAGGCGCGGCGGCATGCGGCGCAGGCCGTGGCCGAGATGGCCTGGAACGAGGTCGACGCGGGCCGGGTCGCGCTGGTGGTCACCGAGCTCGGCACCAACCTGCTGCGGCATGCGAACAAGGGCCGGCTGCTGATCGCCGCGCGGCCGCAGATGCATGAGCTCGAGATCGTTTCGATCGACGAGGGACCGGGCATCGAGAACCTCGCGCTGTCGATGCAGGACGGCCACTCCTCGGGCAACACGCCCGGCACCGGCCTCGGCGCGGTGCGGCGGCTGGCCGACGAGTTCGACATCCACTCCGCCGTGCCCGAGGGCACGGTCTGCGTGGCGCGCGTGCGCGAGGCGCGTGGCCGCGGCGCGGGCGAGACGCCGGGTGCGCAGCGGCTGCAGATCGGTGCGCTGTGCCTGCCGGCACCGTACGAATCCGTCAGCGGTGATGCCTGGGCCGCCACGGTCTCGGACCAGGACGACGCGTTCTGGGTGCTGCTCGCCGACGGCCTGGGCCATGGACCCGAGGCGGCCAAGGCGGGGCAGGCCGCGGCCGAGGTTTTCGCCGAGACGCCGCAGCGCGACCTGCGCGACACGCTGCAGCAGATCCACCAACGGCTGCAGACCACGCGCGGCGCGGCCGTGTGCGTGCTGAGCCTCGATACGGAGAGCGGGCGCATCGCCTGGTCCGGCGCCGGCAACGTCGTCGGGCGCGTGCTTTCGGGCACCTTCGACAAGTCCATCGTGACCCAGCACGGCACCGCCGGCATGCAGATCCGCAAGCCCGAGACCGCCACGCTGGAGCTGCCGCCGCATGCGCTGGTGGTGCTGCACAGCGACGGCATCGAGATGCGCTGGCAGGCCGAACGCATCCGGCCATTGCTGCAAAAGGACCCCACGCTGGTCGCGGCCGTGCTTTTGCGCGACCATACGCGTCACCGCGACGATGCGACGGTCGTGGTTCTGCGGCGAAAGGAATGGCAATGAGCAGCAGCGAACCCGGAACCGCGCACGACACCGATGCCTCGGCACTGACGCGTCAGCTGGCCGAGAGCCGCCAGGAGAGCGACGACCTGCGCGCCGAACTCGAGGAAACCAACCGCGGCGTGGTGGCGCTCTACGCCGAGCTCGATGCGCAGGCCGAGCAGCTCAAGAAGGCCACCGAGCTCAAGAGCCGCTTCCTGGCCTACATGAGCCATGAGTTCCGCACGCCGATCAATGCGATCCGCAGCATCACGCGCATCCTCAATGACCGCATGGACGGCCCGCTCACGGCCGAGCAGGAAAAGCAGGTCGGTTTCGTCGAGACCATGGCCTCGGAACTCGCCGAGATGGTCGACGACCTGCTCGACCTGGCCAAGATCGAGGCCGGCCGCGTGGAGATCTCGCCGGCCTGGTTCGAGATGGTCGACCTGTTCTCGGCGCTGCGCGGCATGTTCCGCCCGGTACTGGGCAACCCGGCCACCGCGCTGATCTTCGAGGAGCCCGAGGGGCTGCCCAAGCTCTATACCGACGACCGCAAGCTGTCGCAGATCCTTCGCAACTTCATCTCGAACGCGCTCAAGTTCACGCCCGAGGGCGAGGTGCGCGTGACCGCGATGCGCGTGGGCGACGACCGCGTGCGCTTCTCGGTGGCCGACACCGGCATCGGCATCGCGCCCGAGCACCATGCGGCCGTGTTCGACGACTACTCGCAGGTCGATTCGCCGGTGCAGAAGCGGCTGCGCGGCACCGGCCTCGGGCTGTCGCTGAGCAAGCAGCTCGCCACGCTGCTCGGCGGCCACGTCGAGCTCGAGAGCGCGCTCGGCGAGGGCTCGACCTTCTCGGTCACTCTGCCGGTGCAGCTGCGGCGCCGGCCCGGCACCGAGGCGCAGGGCGGCGAGGACGGTTGGGGCTGGAACGGACAGGGCGGCCCCGGTAACGAACAACACGCGGGGCAGGCATGAACATCGACCCCGTCATCAACATCACCATCGACCGTTCGCAGCACACGGTGCTGGTGGTCGACGACAACCCCACCACCCGCTACGCCACCGCGCGTGTGGTGCGCGCGGCCGGCTTCCATACCCAGGAGGCCGGCACCGGTGGCGAGGCCGTGCGGCTGGCGCCGAAGAACATCTCGGCCGTGGTGCTCGACGTGCACCTGCCCGACTTCAGCGGCTTCGAGGTCTGCCAGCAGCTGCGCCAGCGGCCCGAGACCTCGACCCTGCCAGTGGTGCACCTGTCGGCGACCTTCGTGCGCAACGAGCACAAGGTGGCCGGGCTCAATGCGGGCGCCGATGCCTACCTGGTGCACCCGGTCGAACCTCCGGTGCTGATCGCCACGCTGCAGGCGCTGATCCGCGCGCGGCTGGCCGAAGAGAAGCAGCGCGCGAGCGAGGCGCGCTTTCGCGCCATCTACGACCAGGCGCCGCTGGGCATCGCGCTGGTCGACGCCCAGGGGCGTTTCGCCGACGTCAATCCCGCGATGGTCGGCATGCTGGGCCGGCCGCGCGAGACGCTGATCGGCCAGGCGGTCAGCGCCTTCGCGCCGCCCGACTGGACCGCCTTCGTGCACGACCACACCGTCGAGAACGACGACCCGCTGCAGCCCCTGGCGACCTGGACCGGCGAGTTCCCGCTGCTGCGTCAGGACGGCCGCTGGACCCGCCTCGAATGGACCATGTCCACGGCCATCGAGCCGGGCCTGCGCGTGGGCATCGCGCTCGACGTGTCCGAGCGCTTCGAGCTCGAGACGCGCCGGCGCGAGGTGCTCGAGCGCGAACAGGCGGCGCGCGCCTCGGCCGAGCGCCTGAGCCGCACCAAGGACGACTTCGTGGCCGTGCTCTCGCACGAGCTGCGCAACCCGCTCAACGCCATCGGCGGCTGGGTGCATCTGCTGAAGGTGGGCAACCGCGCGCCCGAACAGATGGAGAAGGGCCTCAACGCCATCGACCGCAGCGTGAAGGCGCAGGCGCGGCTGATCTCCGACATCCTCGACGTCTCGCGCATCAGCTCGGGCAAGCTGCGGCTGCACCGCGAATGGGTGGACCCGGCCGCGCTGGTGAGCGCCTCGATCGAGGCCTCGAACGCGGCCGTGGCCGCGAAGAAGCTGCTCATCCACTTCAACCAGGAAGGCGCCGAGCAGGCCGCCTGGCTCGACGGCACGCGCTTCCAGCAGATCGTGTGGAACCTGCTGTCGAACGCCATCAAGTTCTCGAACGAAGGCGGCCGCATCGTGGTCGACCTGGTGCGCAGCGGCGACCGGCTCCTGCTGTCGGTGCAGGATTTCGGCCGCGGCATCGCGAGCGACTTCGTGCCGCACCTGTTCGACCGCTTCTCGCAGAGCGACTCGCCCGACAACCGCTTCCACGGCGGGCTCGGCCTCGGGCTGTCGATTGTCAAGAACCTCGCCGAGCTGCATGGCGGGCAGGTCTCGGCGCACAGCGAGGGCGAGGGCAAGGGCGCCACCTTGCGCGTGTCGCTCGGCGTGGTGCCTGACGGCGACGGCGGGATCATCCTGCTCGATGCGCGGCAGTCGTCCGCCGATTCGCCGTCGGACCACCTGCTCGCGGGGCTCGAGGTGCTGGTGGTCGAGGACAACGCGGACGCCAGCGAAATCCTGGCCGTGGTGCTGTCCGACGCGGGCGCACTGGTGCGCATCGCGCCCGACGTGGACGTGGCACTGCAGCTGCTCGACCAGAAGTGGCCCGACGTGCTGGTGAGCGACATCGGCCTGCCGGGCCGCGATGGCTACGACCTGATCCGCGAACTGCGGCTGCTCCAGGTGGAGCGCGGCAAGCCACGGGTGTTCGCGATCGCGCACACGGCCTTCACCCGGCCGCAGGACCACGGCAAGGCGACCGAGGCCGGCTTCGACGTGCACCTGGGCAAGCCGCTGCAGCCGCATGCGCTGATCACGCTGATCAACCAGCGCCACGGCTGAGCGCGGCCTCCTAGGCCGCCGGGCCCTCCACGAACACATCGGAATGGAAGTCGGCGGCATCGAGGCCGCAGCGCGCGAGCGCGGCCTCGCGCACCGCCGTCACCATCGCGGGCGAACCGCAGCAGTACAACGCGTGCCCGCGCAGGTCGGGGCAGGCCTGCACCAGGGCCTCGTCGGCCCGGCCGCGGACCTGCTCGGCGCCCAGGCTGTCATCCGCCGTGGCGTCTTCGTCACTCAACGCCGCGATGAAACGCAATGAAGGCCACTGCCGCTGCCAGCGCGCGATCGCGGCGGGCAGATAGATGTCCTGCGCCCGGCGCGCGCCCCAGAGCAGCGTGATCGGCCGGTCGACGCGGCGCTTCATCAGGTCGTCGAGGATGGACTTGACTGGCGCGAAGCCGGTGCCGCCGACCACGAAGACCAGCGGGCCGGTGTCCTCGCTGCCACCGGCCAGCGAGAACGCGCCGAACGGCAGCTCCACCTCGAGCACATCGCCGCTCGTGAGCTGCGGCACGCGCGCGCTGAAGGCGCCGCCCGGCACGTGGCGCACATGCAGCGTCAGCGTGTCGCTCTCGTGCGGCGGATTGGCCATCGAGTAGCAGCGCGTGCTGCCGTCGTCGAGTTTCAGCTGCAGGTACTGGCCGGCCTGGAAGCGCGCGCGCTGGCCCGCGGGCAGCCGAAGCTGCAGCAGCGAGACGTCGGGCGCCGCGAGCTGGTGGCGGAACACCTTGGCCGCGAAGCGCTTGCGCGCCGCGGGATCGACGCGCCGCCACGACACGGGCCGGATCTCGAGCGCGGGACTCGCGGCCGTGCACATGCAGAACAGCACCTGGCCCGGCCCGCAGGTCTCGTTGACCATCGCGCCGCGGCCCGCGGACGCGACCTCGCCGTGCGCGACCGTGCCCGCGCAGTTGCCGCACACGCCCTTGCGGCAGGAGTGGGGCAGCTCGATGCCGGCGCGCAATGCGGCGTCGAGCACGGTCTCGCCCTCGTTGCCGTCGAAGGCCAGTTCGCTGTCGGCGATGGCGATGCGGTGGCTCATGGCATTACCTCGCCGGACACGGTCGGCAGACCCGACAACAGCGCGATGGTGCGCAGCACGGCCTCGGGGCTCGCGATGCCGCGGCCCGCGATGTCCATCGCGCTGCCATGGCCCACGCTCGACAGCAGCGCGTCGGCGCCGATGCTCAGGGCGCTCGCGGCGCGCGGCGCCAGCAGCTTGACGGGGATGTGACCCTGATCGTGGAACATCGCGACGTAGAGGTCGTGCGCGCGATCGGCGAGCAGCAGGTCGGCGCCCGCGGGGCCGTCCACGCGCAGGCCCTCGGCACGCGCGGCCTCGACCGCCGGGGCGACGATCGCCGCATCCTCGGGCCCGAACAGCCCGCCCTCGGACGCGTGCGGGTTGATGCCGAACACGCCGATCGAAGGCCGAGCCACGCCGAGCGTCGCGCAGGCCCGCGCGCCGGCACGGATCGCCTCGGCCACCAGCGCGGGCGTCATGCGCTCGAGCGCGCTGCGCACGCTCTCGTGCAGCGTCGCATGCACGATGCGCAGCCCGCCGCCCACGAGCATCAGGAACACGCGGTCCTCGGCCATGCCGCAGACGCGCGCCACCAGCGAGGGATAGCCGCTGAAGGCGATGCCGGCGCGGTGGATCGCGGTCTCGTGGTGCGGGCAGGCGACCACGGCATCGACCTCGCCGCGCCGGCAGGCCTGCAGCGCGGCCGTGGCCGAGGCGACTGCGGAGGCGCCTGCTGCGGCGTCGATGTGTCCGGGGCGGGCCTCGAAGTCGTCGGTCGCGACCAGCCTGGCGTCGCGCAGCAGCGCATCGAGGCCGAGCTGCGCCGCCGTGCGCTCGAACACGCTCGGCGGGCCATACAGAACGATGCGTGCGCGCGTCTCGACCGGCAGCGCGGCCAATGCCTTCAGCGCGATCTCGGGTCCGATGCCGTTGGGGTCGCCCGCGGCCAGCGCGAGATGGCGCGGCGCGTGAATGACGGATGCCGTGGTCACAGCGGCAGCGCGAGCAGGGTATCGGTCACCGTGCTGTCGCACACGGCCACGCGCGACTGCAGCAGCAGGCGGCCTTCGCGGCGCACGAAGCGGTCCTCGTAGCTGCCGGTGGCGAACATCTCGGTCTGTCCCGTGGCCATGATGCGCGCCACCATGAAGGGCGTGCGCGCGCGTGCCGTATCGGCTTCGGCCTCGAGCAGCAGCGGCATGCCCAGCAGGTGGCGGTAGCGCTGGCGCTCGTAGATGTTGGCCTCGCGCAGCGCGGCGATGCGGTCCTCGAGCATCGCGCGCGAGTCGGCGTAGACGATGCCCGCGGGCAGTCCCTCGCGCTCGTTCTCGACGTGGGTGATGCGGTAATGGCAGTCGTCGGCGAAGAAGTCGGGCCAGCGCTCGAGCGCATCGCTGTCGATGGCATCGGCATAGGCCGCGTTGAAGGCGCACAGCGCCAGCAGGTCGATCATGGGTGTTCTTTCCTCGTCGGGTGCTCAAGCGCCCATGTGCTGCCGATAGGCCTTCCAGAAGCCGCGCACCGAGGCCTCGGTCGCGCGGCCCTCGCTCGAGACGGCACCGTCGCCGCCCATCTCGACGATGGCCTCGTGGTCGGCCGCGCCCGCGATGCCGCGCTGCACGAAGCCGCCGACCGCGCCGTCCTCCATCGAGATGAAGCCCGCGGGCCCGACCAGGTTCGACTGCTTGAGCCGCACGCGGCGCTGCGCGGGCGTGTCGTCGACATAGCCGATGTAGGTCCAGTTGAGCTCGGTGCGCGCGCTGCCCTTGGGCAGCACCTGGCGCACCGCGAGGCAGTTCTGGATCTGCTGCAGCACGAAGCCCGGGAACACCGAGAGGATCTGCAAGGTCACGCCGTCGTCGTACTCCTTGAAGCCCGCGAGCACGCTCGGGTCCTTCAGGCGGTAGCGGTCGTTGTCGGAGCGCAGCGCCTGTTCCTTGTACGAGGCATCCTTTTCCGCGGCCGCGTCGATCATCGAGTAGCTCACGTGGTGGCCACCGCTCTCGTCGACGATCACGCCGCCCTTCTGCGACAGGCGGTTGAGTTCGAAGGTGGTGAAGAACAGGTGCAGCAGGCTCGCGTGGTAGCTGTCCTTCACGTTCTCGACGTAGAGTTTCCAGTTGTTGGGCAACGCCTGCGTGAAGCGGCCGATCACCTCCACCGGCTTGTGCAGCACGCGCTCGATGCGCGCGCAGATCTCGTCGCCGAGGTACTCCTCGATCGAGGGCACGTCTTCGGAGAAGCTGCCGAACACCAGCCCGCAGAAGCGCGCGATGCGCAGCTTGCGCGGCCCGTGCGCCTCCTTGCAGAAGCTCGCGGGCATGCCACCCTGGCCCTTCACGCCCTTCTCGAAGGCCACGCCCTTCAGGTCGCCCTGGCGGTTGTAGCTCCAGGCGTGGTAGACGCACTGGAAGTTCTCGCTGCGGCCCGACTTCTCGAGCGCGATCAGCGCGCCGCGGTGCGCGCAGCGGTTCTCGAAGGCATAGATCTCGTCGTCGTCGTCGCGCACCACCACCACCGGCGTCTCGCCCGCGAAGGTGGTGCGGTAGCTGCCGCCCTCGGGCAGCTCGGCCTCGAGGCACAGGTAGTTCCAGGTCTCGCCACGGAAGATGCGCGCCTGCTCGTCGGTGGCGACTTGCGCGTCGCTGTAGACGCCGAAGGGGATGCGCGTGAGGCCGGGCCCGGACCAGTGGATCGGTTGCGCGGGCGCGGTGGATGAAGCGATGGACATGGCGGGCTTACTCGAGGGTGACGTTGGCGCTCTGGATGACCTTGTGCCACTTGGCGGACTCGGCCTGGATGAACTGGCCGGTGCGGGCGCTGTCCCAGCCGCGCGGCTCGGCACCCTGCTCGGCGAACTTCTGCTTCACGTCGGGCAGCGCGAGCGCGGTGGCGATGGCCTTCTGCGTCGAGGCCACGATCGGTGCGGGCGTGCCCGGCGGCGCGACCACCGCGAACCAGGTCACGGCATTCATCGCGGGCAGCTTCTGCTCGGCGAAGGTCGGCGCCTCGGGAAGGGCAGGGCTGCGGTGCTCGTCGGCCACCGCGAGGATGCGGACCTTGCCGGTGCGCGCGAACTGCAGCGAGGAGGAGATGTTGTCGAAGAACACATCGACCTGGCCGCCGATCAGGTCCACCAGCGCGGGCGCCGTGCCCTTGTACGGCACGTGCGTCATCTCGGTGCCGGTGAGCTGCATGAACAGGCTGGCCGTGAGGTGCGAGGTGGTGCCGTTGCCCTGCGAGGCGAAGCTCACCTTGCCGGGGTTGGCCTTGAGGTAGGCGATGAACTCGGCCACGTTGTGCACCGGCAGCTTCGGGTTCACCACCAGCACATTGGGCACCGTCGCGAGCACCGTCACCGGCACCCAGCGCGTGGGATCGAAGCCCAGCTTCTTGTAGAGGTGCTGGTTGATCGCGATCGGCGCGGGCGGCGAGGCCAGCAGGGTCTTGCCGTCGGGCTCGGCGCGGTAGACCACGTCGGCGCCGATGTTGCCGCCGGCGCCCGTGCGGTTCTCGATCACCAGGCCGCCGGGGAACTGGTCGCGCAGCTTGTCGGCCACCACGCGCGGCAGGATATCGGCGGTGCCGCCGGCGGGGAAGGGCACGATCATGCGCGCGACCTTCTCGTTGGCGGTCTGCGCCTGCGCGGCGGGCAGCAGCGTGGGCAGCATCAGCGCGGCCAGGGCCGCCAGGCCGAGCGTGCGCGCGGCGAGTCTGTGGAACATCGTGTGTCTCCGTCTTGTTCGTGCATCGAGGGGTTTTCAGTGTCCTTGCGAGCCGGTGCGCGAACAAGCTAGATTTGCGCTATGCGCAAAAACGAAACCACCGCCCCGGGCGAGGACGAGGCCGTCCCTGACAAGAACTTCGTCGCCTCGCTCGAGAAGGGGCTGGCCGTGCTGACATGCTTCGGCCGCCAGCACAGCCGGCTCAACGTGTCGGAGGTCGCGCGGCTCACGCGGAGCACGCCGGCCTCGGCGCGGCGCTCGCTGCTGACCCTGCGCACGCTCGGCTACCTCGACAGCGACGGCAAGCGCTTCTGGCTGCTGCCGAAGGCGCTGCTGGTGGCGCATGCCTATCTGGCGTCGCGGCCCGAGCCTTCGGTGGCGCAGCCGCTGCTCGACGCGCTGTCGGAACGCACGCGCGAGTCGGCCTCGCTCGCGCTGCTGCAGGACGACGACGCGATCATCATCGCGCGCTCCACCGCGCGGCGCAGCCTCAGCACCGGCCTGGGCATCGGCTCGCGCCTGCCGGCCTATTGCGCGGCGCTGGGCCGCGTGCTGCTCGCGAGCCTGCCGCCCGAGGAGGCCGAGCGCCGCATCCGCGCCATGCCGCGCCCGCGGCTCTCGCCGCGCACCGTCACCGACGCGGCCGAGGTGCTGGCCATCGTCGCGCGCTGCCGGCGCGAGGGCTACGCCAGCAACGACGGCGAACTCGAACTCGGCGTGCGCTCCATGGCCGTGCCGGTGCGCGATCGCGCGCAGCAGGTGGTGGCGGCGATGAGCATTGCTGTGCGCACCGAGCGCATGACGCTGGTCGAATTCCGCGAGGCTTTCCTGCCGGCGCTGCAGAAGGCGAGTGCAAGCCTGAGCGCGCGCCTGTATCCGGGATGATGCGAAGCCGCCACCGGCAGGCGGCGATGCAGAATGCCCCCGTCGCCAGCGACCACAACCACGACAACAGCCTCATGAACCTGTGTTCCTCTTTCGCTCGCACCCTTCTCGCGGGCGCGACCCTTGCCCTGCTGGCCGCCTGCGCCGCGAACCCGCCCGCGGACCCCGGCGAATGGAAACCCAACCCGCCCAATCCCAATGCGCCGTATCCCGCCGAGTCGCGCACGAATGGCGAGCAGGGCATGGTGATGCTGCGCGTGCGCACCACGCCGGCGGGCAAGCCGGCCGCGATCGAGGTGCAGAAATCGAGCGGCTATCCGCGCCTGGACCGCTCGGCGGTCGAGACGGTGTGGAAGTGGCAGTTCAAGCCCACGCCCGACGACGGCACCGTGGTCTGGCGCGAGGTGCCGATCCGCTTCTTCATCACCTCGCTGCCGCAGCAGCAAAGGCTCGACTGAAAGTGCCGCCGCTCAGGCGGTGGCCGGCGCATCGTCCGTGAGCTGGCGCAGCGCCTCGCGCAGCTTGCCGAGGTCGGCCGGCTTCGAGAAGTGGGCGTCGAAACCGGCCTCGAGCGCCTGGCGCCGGTCCGATTCCTGGCCATAGCCGGTCAGCGCGATCAGCGCCATCCGGCGCGTGCCCGATTCGCGCTCTCGCTCGCGCACGCGCCGCGCGAGTTCATGTCCGCTCATGCCGGGCAGGCCGATGTCGAAGATGCCCGCGTCCACGGGCCCGGCCTCGAGCAGCTGCAGCGCCTCCTCGGCGCTGCCGGCCTTGCGCACCTCGTGCCCTTCGAGCGCGAACCACTCGGCCAGCACATCGAGCGCATCGAGGTTGTCGTCGACCAGCAGCAGGCGCAGCGTGGGCGCGCCGATGGCGGCCGCATCGGCGGGCGCTTCGGGTTCGGTGGCCGCGGCACCGGCCAGCGGCAGGCGCACGATGAAGCGGCTGCCCTGTCCCGCGCCGGCGCTCTGCGCCTCGATCAACCCACCATGCAGTTTCGCGAGGCTCTGCGCGATGGCCAGGCCCAGGCCCAGGCCGCCGGCGGCGCGCTGCAGCTGCTGCGCGCCCTGCACGAAGCGCTCGAACACGTGTGGCAGCAGCTCGGGCGCGATGCCGATGCCCTCGTCGGCGACCGACAGCTCGGCCTGGCCGCCGACCATGCGCAGGTCCAGCGCGATGCCGTCGGTGGGCTGGGTGAACTTGGCGGCGTTGTTGAGCAGGTTGCAGACGATCTGCACCAGCCGCAGCGGATCGCCGAGCACCGGCACCGGCTGGTCGGGCAGGCTCAGCCGCGGCATGCGCGCGCGCGGCTGCAGCGCGGGCTGCGTGAGCTCGATCGCCTTGGCGGCCACGTCGCGCAGGTCGACCGGTTCGGGCCGCAGCACGATCTTTCCCGACACGATGCGCGAGATGTCGAGCAGGTCGTCGACGAGTCGCGACAGGTGGCGCACCTGCCGCTCGATGATCTGGCGCTCGCGCGGAAAGGCCTTCTCGTCCTTGCGCTCGATCAGCGTGAGCGCGAGCGAGATCGGCGCCAGCGGGTTGCGCAGCTCGTGGCCCAGCATGGCGAGGAACTCGTCCTTGGCCTGGCTCGCCACCTCGGCCTGGGTCTGCGCCTTGCGGGCGCGCGCGAGCAGGCGCACGTTGTCCAGGGCCAGCGCGGCGCGCTGCGCGAGCTCGCCGATCAGGGCGCCGTCGGCCGGCGAGAAGCGCCGCTTCGAGCGGTCCTGCAGGATCGCCATCGCGCCGATGGTGCGGCCGCGCGCCACCAGCGGCACCACGCAGCCGGCCGTGATGCCCAGCATCTGCACGAAGCCGCGCAGTTGCGGGTCGAGCAGCTCGAAATCGCCGGGACGGTCGAGGTTGCCGATGAAGGTCTGGCCGCTGGCGATGGCCCAGGGGAACGAGCCCGGGCCCGTGGTCGGGGCCGCGCTGTTGTCCACGAACTTCGCGATCTCGGCGCTGCGCGCGGGGTCGGCATGGTGGGTGAGCTTGCGCTCGAGCACGTCGTGCTCGTCGAGCAGGTCGATGCGGCAGAGGTCGGCCACGTGCGGCACGATGATGCCGGCGATGGCCTGCAGGGTCGACTCCTCCTCCAGCGAGCGCGACAGCACCGCGCTCGCGCTCACCAGCCGCTCGAGCTGGGTCTGCGCCGCCTGCGCCACGGTGCGCGCCTCGCGCTCGGCGTTCAGCAGGCTGTCGCGCTCGGCCTCGTGCTCGGTGCGCTGGGTGGCGGCATCGGCCAGCGCATGCGCCACGGCGTCGATCTCGGCGATGCCCGAGGCATGGGGCGAGACCGGCAGGCCGTGCCCGAGCGCGTCGGCGCTGCGGCGCAGGCGCGCCATCGGCCGCGTGATCGAGCGCGACATCCACCAGGCCACGAGCGCGCCGAGCAGCAGCGACACCAGCAAGCCACCGCCATAGGCGACCAGGGTGCGGCGCAGCGCGTCGTCGGCCACCGCGGTGGGCGCGCCGAGCGCGACGATCCAGGGCGTGACGTCGATGCGCGCCACGGCCGTCTGCACCTCGGTGCCGTCGACGTTGCGCGTGGTGCCCACGTATTCGCGCCGGTCCTTCATCGTCTGCAGCAGCGCGCGCAGGCTGTCGCTGGGCGCGCGGCCGCGAAAGCGCTCGTCCTCGCGCGAGCGCGCCACGCGCGTCAGCGCCGCATCGAAGACCGAGACCGTCCAGCCTTCGGGCACGCGCTGGCGCGCCAGCACGGCGCCGATCGCCTCGGGCCGCACGATGGCGGTGAGCACGTAGCGCACCGTGTCGTCGCGTATCACCGGCACCCGCACCGCGAAGGCCAGGTTGCCGCGCGGTCCCGGCGTCAGCACGCCGATGCCGGGCTGGCGCGTGCGGATCACCTCGGCCAGGCTGGCGGCTTCGACCACCTCGCCGTCGGGTCCGGCCACCGAGCCCTCGCTGCTGAAGACCACCTTGCCCGAGGGCGCGATCAGCAGCACGCCGCGCCATTCGGGATGCGTGGCGCGCAGCGACTTGGCGAGCACCAGCGCGTCGATCAGGCCGCTGTCCTCGTTGGCGCCCAGCGGCTCGGCCAGCGCCAGCGCCTGCAGCGCCGAGATCGTGAGTCGCAGCTCGCTGTCGACCGAGGTGGCGAGCGCGCGCGCCACGCCCATGGTGGAGGTCTGGGTCTGCGCGCGCTGGGCCTGCAGCAGGCCGTTGAGCGCGAAGCCGCAGACGACGGCGAGCGGCAGCAGGGCCGCCGAGGCGACCAGCAGGAGCCGGACCGAGAGGGAGGGAGCGCGCATTCGCCTGAGGTGATCAACCGCGGAAGCGGTGATTGTTGCTCAGCCGGCGGGGGCGGCCATCCCGGGTTTTCGGTAGCTAGAAGGTCCAGCGTGCGCTGACCCGCGCGCTGCGCGGCTCCATCGGATGGATGTGGCGCCCGTCGATGCCGTCGCCGCAGGCACCGCGCGCCACCTCGCCCGCGCTGCACGAGGCATAGAAGTACTCGATGTCGTTGCCCTTGCGGCCCGCGAGGTTGAACACGTCCAGGCCCAAGGTGAGCTGCTTGTTCACTGCATAGCGCGCGCCGAAGTTCAGCAGCGTGGTCGCGCGCGAGCGCACCGTGTTCAAGGTGTCGAGCGCGCGCGGGCCCATGTAGCGCAGGCGAAGCGAGGCCGTCAGCGGGCCTTCGGTGTAGATCACGCCGGCCGCGAACACGCGCTCCACCGCGTTGTCGATGTAGTTGCCTTCTCCCTCGGGCGCCAGGCCCCGGAAGCGCGCGCGCGAGATCGCCGCATCGGCCTCGAAGCGCCAGCGCGAACCGAGCTTCCAGCGCAGCGTGGCCTCGATGCCGCGACGGCTGCTGGCGCGGCCGGGCTCGGTGGTGCCGGCGTCGCCGACATAGACCAGCTCCGAGTCGAGCCGCAACTGCCACAGCGCCGTGGTGAGGCTGAAGTCCTCGCTGGGCTGGAAGCGCCAGCCGATCTCGGCACCGCGCCCCTTCACGAGCGCGGGCACGCGCTCGGCGGGCAGGCCATTCGTCGGATCGACGTTGATCGTCGCGCCGCGCACGTCGTTGCTGTGGAAGCCCGTGCCCACGTTGAGGTAGAGCTCATGGGCGGGTGTCACGGTGAAGGCCAGGCCGGCCTTCGGGCTCACGAGTGAGTCGTGGCCGCGTCCGCTGTTGACGGGGCCATAGAGCGGCTCGCGCCCTTGCACGTCGTAGCGCAGCAGGTCGCCGCGCAGGCCCACGTAGCCGCGCCAGCGCTCGCTGAAGTTCACGAGCTGCTGGGCGTGAACGGAGAACAGGTCCTGCTGCACCTTGTCGTTGCGCACGGTCGAGATCCGCTCGCGCGCCACCGTGTTGTACAGGCCCACCTCGCCGATGCGGTCACCGCGCCAGCTGCCCCCGAAGCTCAGGACGCCATCGAGTCCCCCGATCTGATTGGGACGGCTGTGCGTGCCCTGCAGCCCGAAGACCCGCCGGCGATCGGTCTGCTCGAACTGGTCGCCCTGCTCGGGGTTGTTGAGGAAGTAGGTGAAGTCGGAGAACAGATCGAAGCGGTAGTCGATGACATAGCCGCTCAGTTGCGTCTGCCCCTCGGGGCTGTTGTCGAACCATTTGCCCGACAGGCTGATGCGGCGCGTCTTGCCGCCGTCGGTGGTGTTGAGCGAGCCGAAGCGCGAGAGCTCGCCACTGTCGACCAGCCGTTCGGGGATCTGGTCGGTGGAGTTCCAGCGGCTCTGGTAGGCCATGGCCGTGATGCTGAG
>NZ_FOWG01000037.1:0-1777 GCF_900115375.1 Variovorax sp. PDC80
CACGAAGATCAGGCCCGTGACCATGGTCACCGACTCGCCCAGCGTGTTGAACCAGTCGATGGTGGTGATGCGCGCGAGCAGGTTGCCCAGTTCGCCGATCTTGTTCTCCAGCAGCACGACCACGGCCGAGCCCACCAGCGGCCCCGACAGCGTGCCCAGGCCGCCCACCAGCGTCATCAGGATCACCTGGCCCGACGCGGTCCAGTGCACGTCCGACAGGGTCGCGAAGCCCAGCACCAGCGTCTTGAGCGAACCCGCCAGGCCCGACAGCGCCGCCGAGATCACGAAGGCCAGCAGCTTGAAGCGCGCCACGTCGTAGCCCAGCGACAACGCGCGCGGCTCGTTCTCCTTGATGCCCTTCAACACCTGCCCGAAGGGCGAGTGGATGGTGCGCACGATCAGCAGGAAGGCGGCCGCCACGATCGCCAGCGCGACGTAGTACATCGTCAGGTCGTTGCTCAGGTCGAGCAGGCCGAACAGCTTGCCGCGCGGCACGCCCTGCAGCCCATCCTCGCCGCCGGTGAACTTCGCCTGCAGCGCGACGAAGAACATCATCTGCGCCAAGGCCAGCGTGATCATCGCGAAGTAGATGCCCTGGCGCCGGATGGCCAGCACGCCGAACAGCCAGCCCAGCAGCGCGCCCACCAGGGTGCCCGCGATCAGGCCCAGCTCGGGCGTGAGGCCCCAGACCTTGATCGCGTGGCCGGCCACGTAGGCCGAGCCGCCGAGGAAGGCCGCATGGCCGAAGGACAGGAGCCCGGTGAAGCCCAAGAGCAGGTTGAAGGCCGAGGCGAACAGCGCGAAGCACAGCAGCTTCATCACGAACACCGGGTAGGCGCCGAAGAACGGCGCCAGCACCAGCGCGACGAGCAGCAGGCCGTAGAAGACGGTGGAGATCTTTTTCATGTTCATGCCGCCTGCTCTCACTTCTCTTTGCCGAACAGGCCGGCAGGACGCACCAGCAGCACGATGACCATGATCACGAACACGACGGTGGACGAGGCCTCGGGATAGAAGACCTTGGTGAAGCCCTCGATCACGCCCAGCCCCAGCCCGGTGAGGATGGCGCCCATGATCGAGCCCATGCCGCCGATCACGACGACGGCGAACACCACGATGATCAGGTTCTGGCCCATCAGCGGCGAGACCTGGATCACCGGCGCGGCCAGCACGCCCGCGAAGGCGGCAAGGCCGGCGCCGAAGGCATAGGTGAGCGTGATCATCAGCGGCACGTTGACGCCGAAGGCCTCGACCAGGCGCGGGTTCTCGGTGCCCGCGCGCAGGTAGGCGCCGATGCGGGTCTTCTCGATCACGAACCAGGTGGCGATGCACACGACCAGCGAGGCCACGACCACCCAGGCGCGGTAGTTGGGCAGCACCATGAAGCCCAGGTCGGTGGCGCTCGACAGCGCCTCGGGCGCGTCGTAGGCCAGGCCCGAGACGCCGTAGATGGAGCGGAACACGCCCTCGATGAGCAGCGTGAGGCCCAGCGTGAGCAGCAGGCCGTAGAGGTGGTCGAGCTTGTAGATCCAGCGCAGCAGCAGCCGCTCGATCAGCACGCCGAACAGGCCGATGACGATGGGCGCGGCGATCAGCATCACCCAGTAGTTGATGCCGAAATATTCCATCGCCATCCAGGTGAGCACCGCGCCGAGCATGAACAGCGCGCCGTGCGCGAAGTTGATGACGTTGAGCAGGCCGAAGATGACGGCCAGCCCGAGGCTCAGGATGGCATAGAAGGAGCCGTTGACCAGCCCCAGGAGGAGCTGGCTCAACA